>NZ_DASRGO010000052.1:0-51801 GCF_035650995.1 Methyloceanibacter sp.
GCGGGCCAAACGCCCGACCAGCATCGAGTCGCTGACTAGCACCGACATCCATCCGATCGAGGTCGAAGCCGATCAGGAGGCGGTGGCGCGCGAGTTCGAGCGCTACAACCTGACCTCGGCCCCGGTGGTCGATGCCAACAATCGCCTCGTCGGGGCGATCACTGCCGACGACGTGGTCGAGGTGGTCAAGGAGGAGGCCTCGGAGGACATCCTGCGCATGGGCGGCGTCGCGGGCGAATCCGTGTTCGACCCGGTGATGCGAACAACGGGTCACCGCTTCCTGTGGCTGTTCGTCAATCTTTTGACCGCCATTCTCGCCTCGTGGGTGATCAGCCTGTTCGACGCCACGATCCAGCAAATGGTGGCGCTCGCGGTGTTGATGCCGATCGTGGCCTCGATGGGCGGCAATGCCGGAACGCAGACCATGACGGTGGCCGTCCGGGCGCTTGCCACTCAGGAACTCGGCGCCGTCAACGCGCTTAGAGTGATCGGGAGGGAGACGGCGATCGGGCTCCTCAACGGCCTGCTCTTTGCCCTCATCATGGGGGCGATCGCATTGTATTGGTTCGGCAGCGGCACGCTCGGGCTCGTAATCGGCGCGGCCATGATCATCAACCTCTTAGTGGCGGCGCTCGCAGGAATACTGATCCCGCTTGGCCTCTATGCTGTCGGGCTCGATCCCGCCATCGCCTCCGGCGTGTTCGTGACGATGTGCACGGACTGCGTCGGCTTCCTCGCCTTTCTCGGGCTGGCGGCGATGTGGTTAGTATAGGGCCGAGGGGATCAATGGGTCCCGATGCCGCCTGATAGCAGGTTGATCAGTGTTCCCAGCAAACCCGTGAGGAAGGGTGAGAGCAGCGCAAAGACTACTTTGAAAATCGCCGCGACACCGAAGTCTTGTCTGGTTTCTGACGGCGTGCGCGTGGGCTTTGCGCCCTCTTCGCTCGGAGTCTTCGCGGCTTCAGCCTGGCGCTGCGAAAGGATGAGTGCGACGGGCGCGTAGTACGCAAAGACGATCAGCGAATAATTGATCCCATAGTAAATCGTCAGGCCGTTAACGAGCGTTGAGTAAGCCGTGTTTTCCTTGCCGAAATAGAAGTCCGGCCAATGCAGCCAGGACAAGATCAACAGCATGCCGCACACCATGAGGGCGGCACCAAGATAGAGATATTGATTCAAGCGGCCGAACTGGTCCTCGTAAATCGACCTCGCTGGCTCGGGCGGTTTGCCGAGGCACGATACGGCGCCCACGATGGCGCTTCCCGCGGCAATCGCGATCAGAATGTTTGCCGTCTTGAGAAGCCAGCCAAACACCAGTTCTAGGGAAAACGGCTGTGCGCAAGTACCTGGAGCGATTTTCAGAGTTCCGATGAAATCGTTCCCGTCGATCGTGCACCACTCGATCTTGCCTTGTGCGAAAAGGTCATCGAACAGGGACTTGCCGGCGAACCAATAGGTCTTGGGGCTCGACCAAATCCAAGGACCGAGGACGATCACGATCAAAACGATCGCCCCCAACCCAGCGACGATGGCATACAAACGGCGACGGCTTGGACGATTGAAGAGCGTGTCTATGTCGAGAAAAAAGATGACCGTGACGCTGATGCAGACGGCCACGAACAAGAAAAACATGCCATAGACGGCGTATCTGCCACCCGCTTCCGCGGCGGCGCTGAAGGCTTGATCGGGGCCTGGGTCAACGCGGTAAAGACCGAACGCCGATATGAACCATTCACCGCCGATGAACACGAGGACCGGCAGCAGCGCGATCCAGAGATTCTGCGATCTGATCTCCAACGTCCGATTGCGAGGGAGCATGGGACCGCCTCAGTTGCATTAGATCGTTTATACTACTCATGCGTGTAACACGAGCAATGGCCTTTCCGCAATCGGCCGCCTTTTGTTTGTCCGCAGCAAAGAGCCAAGCTAACGACGATCTGGCGGTGCTAAGAAGTCCGCCGCGAGAAGCTCATCTCGTGGCGGAGAGGGGGACTTCCCAGGGGCATGTTCTTTTATCTCGCCAAGGTGCTGTGGTTCCTGCTGCAGCCGTCGACGCTGATTGCGCTCCTTATCGGCTACGGCGCGATCCTGATCTGGACCGGCTGGGCGCGATGGGGCAGGCGCTTCGTCACGGTCGGCGCCATCCTCTTGCTTCTCGCGGGTCTCTCGCCGCTCGGCAACGCGCTGATTCTACCGCTCGAGAACCGCTTCCCGCGCGCCGATCTCAATACGCTTCCGCGCCCGACCGGCTTTATCTTGCTTGGCGGCGCGGAGGACAGATTGGTGGGCATGGCGCGTAAGGCGCCTACGCTCAACGAAGCGGGCGAGCGCATCCTGGAAACCGTCATCCTCGCCGAGCGCTTCCCAGATGCGAAGATCGCCTTTACCGGCGGCGATGCCGGCGTGCTCTACAAATCCGATAGCGAGGCGGCAGGGGCGGCTCAGCTGTTGACGGCGCTTGGGGTGCCGCGCGAGCGCCTAATCCTCGAGGCCAAGGCGCGCGACACTTACGAAAACGCGGTGTTTCTCAAGGAAGAGCTTGGCAAGGCTGGGCTGCTCGGTCCCGGCTCGCGCTGGGTGCTGATCACCTCGGCCTATCACATGCCGCGCGCGATTGCGGCGTTCCGCGCCGCCGGCTTCGACGTCGAGGCTTGGCCCGTGGACTACCGCACGCGAGGGGAGGCCGATTTCACCCGGCCTTTCGACAAAGTGTCCGAAGGCTTGCGGCGAGTCGATACGGCGGCCCGGGAATGGGTCGGGCTCATCGCCTATTGGCTAAGGGGCCGAAGCACCGTGCTGTTCCCTGCGCCGTAGCCGGCGCCCATCAGCGGTTGAGACCTGGCCGGGCCTATAGCAGGGGGGACGGCAAAGCCCGCAAGCGTGCCGAGCTCGACCCAACTCTTGAGATAAGACGCGGCCCTGAGCTCCACCTCGTCCTCGCCGGCGAAGGTGGCAACCATCTCGCACAGCACGCTGAAGCGGACGCCCTTGGCCGCTTCGTCCCACATCATCGCTTCCTCGGTCGTGAGCGGCTTGAAGCGGGCCATGAAGCCCTCGCGCCAGACGAGGAGCGCTTGCGGCTCGGGCAGCCGTGTCGGCTTCGGCGGGGCCGTCTCGTTCTTGAGCGCGGTCCAGATCTCCGCGGCATTGGTCGTGAAGGTGAGACGGATCGCGGTCGGATGCGGCTTGAGCTCGAGCGCGGGCCACGCCTCAGGGGGAAGCTCGGCGAGATCGGAGAGACGAAGAGCTTCGGCGTCCGGTCCGTCGAAGGCATCGGCCAGCGCCTTCTCGAGAGCGGCGAGCTCGGCGACCTCCGGGTGATCGGCGAAGGTTCTGCTCTTGGCGATGAAGGCCGGCATGTGACGCCCAAACCAGCGGGCGCTCCGCTGGTCGGAGGGGTTTCCGGCGATATAGGCCCTGACCAGATTGGCGAAGGCGCGGTCGCCGAGATAGGCGTGCACCTGCTCGTAGTCCTCGCCGAGAATCTCGGCGAGCCGCGCCACATAGGCGTTGCGATAGACGCCGAAAAGAACCTTGCGTTCTTCCTTGGCGCTGTCGTTGACCTCGGCGAGGATCGCGTCGTCGCCGGCGAGAATGCCGCGCTGAAATTCGTCCTGGATGTCCTTGAGGCTTTTCATTCCGCCGCCACGAGGGAAGGGGCTTGCGCCTTGATCACCTCGCCGGCGATCTGCCGCGCGTGATCGAGCTCGGCAACCAACTCGGCGAGCGGCGGGATGTTGTCGTCGCGCTCGATCATGGTCGAGACCGGACCGAAATAGGCGACCGCCTCACGGTAGAAATCCCACACCTCGTCGCACACTGGATGATCGTGCGTGTCGATCAGGTGAGTCTCCTCGTTGCTGTGGCCGGCCACGTGGAACTGGACCACCTGATCACGCGGCACGCCATGCAGGAAGTCGAGGGTGGAAAAGCCGTGATTGAAGGCGCTGACATAGACATTGTTCACGTCGAACAGGAGCCAGCAGCCGGTGCGCCGCGCGAGTTCGCCTACGAACTCCCACTCGGTCATCTCGGACTGGGCGAAGGTGACGTAGCTCGACACGTTCTCGATGGTGAGGCGCCGGCCGAGGAAATCCTGAACGAAGTTGACGCGGTCGACAACGTGGGCGAGCGCTTCCTCGGTATAGGGAATGGGCAGGAGATCGTGGAGGTTCACCCCGTGGACGCCCGTCCAGCACAGGTGATCGGACACCCATTTCGGCTGAAGGCGCTTGGCGAGAGTCTTCAGCGCATTGAGGTAGTCCATGTCGAAGGGAGCGGTAGACGCGATCGAGAGCGAGACGCCGTGCATGACGATCGGATAGCGCTCGCGGATCTGGTCAAGCATGTGGAGCGGTTGGCCGCCCTCAATCATGTAGTTTTCGGAGATGATCTCGAACCAGTCGATGGCCGGATTGCCGTCGAGGATCTCCCGATAATGCTGGGGCCTGAGCCCCAAGCCGAACCCCAGATAAGGCGGCTTTTCGGTGATCATGCCCGGCGCTCCGAAAGGATGTGGGAGCCGGCACCGGCCGGCTCCCATGCAAATAGCCTAAGAGGTGAACTAGATCGATTCCCACTGACCGCCAGCGCCCTGGCAATCGGTCTGCAGCATCTCGAGCCAGCCCTGGCCCTTGCACGCATTCTTGCCCTTGCAGTCATTCTTGGCGCTCTTGCAGTTGCCCTGGCCCTTACAGCCGTTGACGCCGAAGCAGCGGCCCTTGACCGTCTCGGCGGTCGCAGCCCCGATCAGGGTCGCGCCGGTGACGACGAGCACTGCGGCGGTCATCGCAAGCTTAGCACCAGACTTACGGTTGAGCTTCATTTTCCTCTCCTGTGCATGAGTTCTAGCCACGCGTGGCGAAATGCCAACATCAGAGCTATAGCCCTTGAATTGGAACGCCTTGCGTCACTCCTTATCAAAGCTCCGTGACTCCAGCGCTTAACCATCCTCACGCGCTCGTCATCGGGCCGTGATAATGGAAAAGCTCGACGAGAGCGCGGTTTGGTCAACCGACACTCGGCGTTAGGATGAAGGGGCGAGAGAACGAAGTAATCGATGAGCCTTAACGACATCCTCGTCCACGTGGACGGCGCCGAGGAGTGCGCGAGGCGCGTGGACTTCGCCGTCGCGCTTTGCAAGGATTGCGATGCGCATCTGATCGGCGCGGCGTTTGCGCCGACCGCGCTCTTGCCGCTCTGCGGTGCGGATGTCGGACTTGCCGACATGAGCGAGGCGCTTGATGAGGCCAAGGCGCAAGGCGAGGCGGCGCTCAAGCGCTTCGAGGCGTGTGCGATGGGCGCAGGACTGAGCGCCGAGATGCGGCTGATGCAGGGCTTGGCCGAAGAGCTCCCCGGCGACTTCGCCCGCCTCGCGCGCCACGTCGATCTTGCCGTCATCGGCCAGCCTCGCGGCGGGGATCCGCTCATCGGCCAATACGCGCTCGTCGAGCGCTGCCTGTTCGCATCGGGGCGTCCGGTCATCATCGTGCCGCAAGCGGGTGTGACGGCCCCGGCGGGCGGCACGCTCGCCGTGGCTTGGGACGGAAGCGCCGAAGCAGCGCGCGCGCTCAAGGATGCGCTCACCTATCTCAAGACACCGGAGGGTATCGCGCTCCTGGTCGGGGCGCCCGAGGACGGCGGCGATCCGCCCGAGACGAGCGATATCATGGCCCATCTCAAGCGCCGCGGGTTGCCGACCGAAGTCGTCAGGTTCTCTACGGGCGCGGGCGATACCGGCAAGACGATCCTCGCCAAAGCGAAGGAGCATGGCGCCGGCATGATCGTGATGGGCGCCTTCCATCATTCGCGCTGGCGCGAGTTTATCCTGGGCGGGGTGACACTCACGATGCTCGAGGAAACCACCGTTCCGCTGTTCATGGCCCATTGACGAAGCGATGACCGTGCACCTCCTCAAGCTCTGCGTCGGCTGCGACAGCGTGAAGGACCTCGCCGACTGGCAGGTTGAGCAGCTCAAGCGCGAGCGTAAGCCCGTCGAGCTTTGTCATCGCACCTTGCAGATGCCGAAGCGGCGCCACGAGATCCTCGACGGCGGCTCGCTTTATTGGGTGATCAAGGGCTTCGTGCTCGTGCGCCAACGCATCATCGATTTGAGGCCGGACACCAAGGACGACGGCACGCCCTGTTGCGGGATCGTGTACGATCGCGAGCTGATCACCACCCGCGCGCAGCCGCGCCGCGCGTTCCAGGGTTGGCGCTATCTCGAGGCGGCCGACGCGCCAAACGACGTGAGGCCGTATGAGGACGAGGCCGGAGACATGCCGCCGCCGGGCATGCGCGAGGAATTGCGTGAACTCAGGCTGATCGATTGGTGAGGTCTGCCGTTACGCCTTTGCCGATACGGCGACGTTGTCGATGAGGCGCGTCTTGCCGAGATAGGCGGCGGCCAGAACGCGGGTGCCCGGTTTCACGGGACCCGACAGCGGCTTCAGCGTTTCGGGATCGCGCACGGCGACATAGTCGATGCGAAATCCTGCCGCCTCGAGCTTGAAGCGGCCGGCGAGCGCGGCGGCGTCGGCGCCTTCGCCCTTGGCGAGATTGGCCGCAACCTCGCTGATCGTCCGGTAGAGTAGGGGGGCCGTCTTGCGCTCGGCGGGCGAGAGATAGACGTTGCGCGAGGAGAGCGCGAGGCCGTCCTCCTCGCGCACGATCGGCGCGCCTACGATCTCGACCGGGATGTTGAGGTCGCGCACCAGCCGTCTCACCACGAGGAGCTGCTGATAGTCCTTTTCGCCGAACACGGCGAGGTCGGGGCCGGCTTGCAGCAGGAGCTTGGTGACGACGGTGGCGACGCCTTCGAAGTGATTGGGCCGCGCCGCGCCGCAGAGATCGTCGGTGAGGTCGAACACCTTGACGCGGGTGCTGAAGCCTTCCGGGTACATCTCGGCGCCATCGGGGACGAAGACGAGGTCGGCACCCGCCTTGGCGAGCTTGTCGAGGTCAGAGGCCTCCTGCCTGGGGTAGGTCTTGAAGTCCTCGCGCGGGCCGAACTGGATCGGATTGATGAAGATCGACACGACCACGCGATCGGCCTTGCCGCGTGCGAGCGTGACCAGCGACAGATGGCCCGCGTGCAGGGCGCCCATGGTCGGGACAAGGGCGACGCGCTCACCCTCCTTGCGCCACTTGGCGACATGGCTGCGCAGGTCGGCGACGGTTCTTACGGTGGTGACGGCTGGCATGCGGTATCTCCGGGGGCGGGGACGATAGCGCCTCGGTGAGTGGAAGCCAACCGGCGCAAAGCGTTAAACTCGGATACATGGGCGAGCCACGACGCGATATCGCTGTTCCCGCCGAAGTGCCGGGGCGAGAGCCGATCAGTGTGGCTCTGTTCGCAGAAGAGGGCCCTCTCGTCGAGTCGCTGATCGCCAAGGCAGGCACGAGCGAAGAGGAGCGCCGCGCCATCGAGCGTCTCGCAACGCGCCTCGTTGAAGCCGCGCGCGAGGGGCGCCGCGAGGAGGGCGGGATCGATTCGCTGCTCCATGAATACGGACTCTCGAGCGAGGAGGGGGTGCTCCTTCTTTGCCTCGCCGAGGCATTGCTGCGCATTCCCGATTCGGAAACCGCGGACCGGCTGATCGCCGGCACCATCGGCTCGGGCGATTGGGCGCGGCATCTCGGCCATTCGGAGTCGCTGCTCGTGAACGCTTCGACCTGGGGCCTGATGCTCACCGGACGCATGGTCGATTGGGCCGAGGGGGACAGGGGCGACATCGCGGGCAGGCTCCAGAGGCTCATCGCACGGAGCGGGGAACCGATCGTTCGCCAGGCGCTCCGCCAGGCCATGCGCATTCTCGGGCGGCAGTTCGTGCTCGGCGAGACCATCGGCGATGCGCTTGCGAACGCAGAAGACGAGCGCAAGCAGGGATATCGCTTCTCCTTCGATATGCTGGGCGAGGCGGCGCGAACCGCGCCCGACGCCGAGCGCTACGCCAGGCGCTACGAGGAGGCGATCGCAGCAGTTGCCCGCTGGGCCGGACCTCCCAGCAGACGGAGCGAGGAGGAGCTTCACGCGCGGCCGGGGCTGTCGGTCAAGCTCTCGGCGCTCCATCCGCGCTATGCCCCCTCACAGGAGACGCGGCTCGTGGACGAGCTTCGGCCGCGGCTCTTGGCGCTTGCCGCGAAGATGCGGGAGGCCTGGCTTCCCCTCACCATCGATGCCGAGGAGGCCAACAAGCTCGATCTGTCGCTTGCCCTGCTCGAGCCTCTGTTCAGCGATCCGGCTCTCTCCGGCTGGAACGGGCTCGGGCTCGCGGTGCAGGCCTACAGCAAGCGCGCGTTGCCGCTGATCGATTGGCTCGCGGCCGTGGCGAAAGCGACGGGGCGGCGCATTCCGGTGCGGCTCGTCAAGGGTGCCTATTGGGACAGCGAGATCAAGTGGGCGCAGGAGGCGGGCTTTGCCGGCTATCCCGTGTTCACACGCAAGGCGAACACGGACGTGTCCTATCTCGCCGCGGCGCGGGCGCTGCTTGATCGCCCCGACTGCTTCTTTCCGCAATTCGCCACGCATAACGCACACACCATCGCCTGGATCGCGACGGTTGCGAGCGACCGGCCCTACGAGTTCCAGCGGCTCTACGGCATGGGGGAGGCGCTCCACCGCGAGGTGATCCGACCCGAAAGGCTGGGAAAGCCATGCCGCACCTACGCGCCGGTCGGAGGCTATCGCGATCTCTTGCCTTATCTCGTGCGCCGGCTCCTCGAAAACGGGGCCAACACCTCGTTCGTCAATCGCCTCGCCGATGGTCAAGCACCGATCTCGGCCATCGTCGCCGACCCGGTCGAAAAGGCCGCTCGACTGGCGGACAAGGCGAACCCGCTCATCCCGGCGCCTCCCGCTCTTTTTTCGCCCGAACGGCGTAACAGCGTGGGCCTTGCGCTGTTCGAGCCGTCGGTCCGGGTTCGATTGCTAAGCGCAATGCGCGAGGCGCTCGCGAGCGGGGCCACGGCGAACCCGATCGTTTGCGGCGAGGAGGTCGAGGAGGGCGGCGAGGTTGTGCAGGTCACCTCGCCGCATGATCGGCGGGTGGCGGTTGGAACCTGCCGCACGGCAAGCGCTCAGGCAATCGATCGCTCACTTACCGCCGCAAGACGCGCCTGCGACGAATGGGACCGGCTTGGCGGCGAGGCCCGCGCAGCGATGCTCGACCAGGCGGCCGCTCTGCTCGAGGCGGAGCGGCCGGCGCTCATGGCGCTGATGGCGCGCGAAGCGGGCAAGACGCTCGCCAATGCGCAAGGCGATGTGCGGGAAGCGGTCGATCATCTACGCTATTCAGCGGCAGAGGCGCGACGGCAGTTCGCTCACCCTCGCGAGCTCAAAGGTCCGACCGGTGAGCGGAACGAGCTGTCCTTGCATGGACGCGGCGCGTTTGCGGCGATCTCGCCGTGGAACTTTCCGCTCGCCATCTTCACCGGACAAATCGCCGCTTGCCTCGCCGCCGGCAACGCGGTCCTCGCCAAACCCGCCGAACAGACGCCGCTCACCGCCGCCCGCGCCGTTAGGGTGATGCACAAAGCCGGCATTCCGACCGATGTGTTGCACCTCCTGCCGGGGCGGGGCGAGGTCGTCGGCGCCGCGCTCGTGGGCGATGCCCGCATCGACGGAGTCGTATTTACCGGCGGAACCGAGACCGGCATCGCCATCAACCGCAGGCTTGCCGCGCGCGAGGGGAAGATCGTCAAGCTGATCGCCGAAACGGGCGGCCAGAACGCCATGATCGTCGATTCCTCGGCGCTGCCCGAGCAGGTGGTCGGCGATGCGCTCGCCTCCGCGTTCGACAGCGCCGGCCAGCGCTGCTCGGCGCTTCGCGTCCTGTTCCTTCAGAACGAGGTGGCCGATCCGATCCTCGACATGCTGCTCGGCGCCGCACGCGAGCTCAAGATCGGCGACCCGCTCGACTATGCCACGGACGTCGGACCGGTGATCGACGAGGCGGCGAAACGCGCGCTCGAGGCCCATAAGGCGCGCATGCGCAAAGAGGCGCGCGAACTGCTCGACTTGCCTCTCGGCCCCGAGCATGAGCATGGCACGTACGTGGCACCCGCCATCTACGAGATCCCGTCGATCACGTTGCTTACGCGCGAGGTGTTCGGTCCCATCTTGCACGTCGTGCGCTATGAGGGCGGCCGTCTTGGCGAGGTGTGCGAGGCGATCAACCGGACGGGTTATGGGCTCACCCTCTCGCTCCATTCGCGCATCAAGGCGACAGCGGACTTCGTGGGCGCTCGCGTCAGGGTGGGCAACTTTTACGTCAACCGGAACCAGATCGGGGCGGTTGTCGGCGTCCAGCCTTTCGGCGGCGAGGGACTGTCGGGGACGGGCCCCAAGGCGGGAGGGCCGCATTACCTCCAAGGCTTCGCCGTCGAGCGTGTGCGCTCGACCGACCTCACAGCTTCGGGCGGCAATGCGAGCCTCCTTGCCGCCGGCGACGAGCCCTGAGCGCCATTGTCGCAGGGGCGATAAGGGTCCATCTATAGCGTGACGGCACCGGGGGCGGAGTGAACGAACATGGCTCAACCGAGGGCCCCGGCAAGAACGGACAAGGGCGAAGTCGCCGAAGGGCGCTCCACGGGCGCCGAGGTCGATGCCTTTCTCAAACAAGTGCGCTCGCTCAAACCTGCCGGAACCGGCAGCGGGAGGCTCATCTTCGCCATGGACGCCACCATGAGCCGCCAGCCCACCTGGGATCTCGCGCTCGAGCTCCAGTCGGACATGTTCGAGGCGGTGAAGCAAGTTGGCGGCCTCGACGTCCAACTCGTCTATTTCCGGGGCTTCGGCGAATGCCAAGCCTCGAAATGGGTGAGCGATCCGGCCGCGCTCGCCAAGCTGATGCGTAAGGTCCATTGCGAGGGCGGCCTCACCCAGATGCGCAAAGTGCTCGCCCATGCGAAGCGCGAAAACGGGCTCCGCAAGGTCAACGCGCTGATCTATGTCGGAGACTGCATGGAGGAAGATATCGACGAGCTCAGCAGCCTCGCAGGTGAACTCGGCCTGATCGGGGTGCCCGTGTTCCTCTTCCAGGAAGGCCACGATGCCAAGGCCGAGCGCGCCTTCAAGGAGATCGCGCGGCTCTCCCGCGGCGCTCATTGCCGGTTCGACGCGGGCTCTGCGCGCCAGTTGAGAGAGCTGTTGAAAGCCGTCGCCGTCTATGCCGCGGGCGGCCGCAAGGCGCTAGCCGATTTCCGCGATACGACGCAGAGCGGGGCCGCCATGCGCCTCCTCGAGCAGCTCGGCTGACGGCCTAAAGGCCATGATCTATTTCCTCGCCGGGTGCGCGGTCCTGCTCCTCTTCATTCTGCTCGGACGGCTGATTGCCGGCGCCGATGCGCGCAAGCTCGCGGGCCTTCTGCGCAAAATGAGCGGCGCCGCCCTCCTCGCCGCCGCGGGTTTCCTCACCTTGCGGGGAGCTTTGCCGCTTGCGATCCCTCTCGCCGTGTTCGGGCTTGCGCTGGTCGGGGTCAAAGGACTTGGGCTCGGAGGCCCCTTCGGTTCGGCGCAGAAGTCGCCGGGACAGGCCTCACGCGTCCGCACCGACAAGCTCGAGATGGAGCTCGATCACGACTCAGGCCGCATGGACGGCAAGGTGCTGACCGGGCGTTTCGCCGGCCGCGCGCTGTCATCGCTCACCGATTGGGAAGCGTTCGAGTTGCTCGACGCGTTTCAGGCCGAGGGGGCGCAGGAAACGGCACTGATCGAGGCCTATCTCGACTGGCGCATTCCGGGCTGGCGCGACCAGACTGCGGAGGAGGACGGCTCGCAGCCGCGCGGCTTCGCCGAGGAGGGGCCGAAGGAGCCGCCGCGCGGGCGCGCCCGCTCGAGCCGCATGAGCGTCGAAGAAGCCTACGCCGTGCTTGGGCTCGACAAGGGCGCAAACGAGGATGCGATCAGGCAGGCGCACCGGCGGCTGATGATGAAGCTGCACCCGGACCAGGGTGGCTCCAACTACCTTGCCGCGCGCATCAACGAGGCTAAGGAAGTGCTGCTAGGGCGGCGGTAGCGACCCGGCGCTCCCGCAGGTTACTCCGCCTTCATCACCGCGCAGTCGACCGACATCTTCTTGAGCGAGGCGCATACGCTTTGCGCGTCGCTCTTCGAGAAGCCTGCGAAGCGGGCGCGGTACCATTCAGCCCCGTCCTTGGTGAAGGAGGTGGTGAAGGGGAGATGGCCGTCAAGCAGGTCCGCGGCCTCCCGCTGGACCGCGCCAAGCCGGCTTTCGGCCTCCGACTCCGATGTATAGGCGCCGACCTGCACGTGGAAGGCGCCGGCATATTTCTGCTTGGCCGGTTTGTCGGCCGAGTTCCGCCGGGGAAGCGCGTTGCTGGCGGCCGGAGCGGACGGCTCGCCGGCATCGCCCTCGGCCTCTTCGTCGGGAGTGCCCACCGTCGATGGTCCGGTGGTGAGCTCGGCAAGGGCGAAGCCTGGCTTCTTAGGCTTTGCCGGTTCGGTCACCGCTGGAGGCGGCGGCGTGACCGCTGCTTTTGCCGCCACCGCTGGCGTCACCGCCGCAGGCATGGGCGCAGCTTGCACCGCCACCGCTGGCTTCGGCGCGGGTTGAGCGGTCTCCGTCACGGCCGTCGGCGGGACCAGCGCCGCAACGAGCTGCTCCGGCGTGGGCTTGGTCGAGGAGGCTTGCGGGAAATACTTCTCGAGCAGGGCGCGCATGGCGGCGTCGCGCTGGCTGCCGGTCTTGCCGCCGAGCACGACCGCGACGAGATGCTTGTCGCCGCGATGGACCGAGGCGGTCAGGTTGAAGCCGCTTGCCCGCGTGTAGCCGGTCTTGATGCCGTCGGTGCCCCTGAAGCCGAACAGCAGCCTGTTGTGGTTGCGGTACTTGCGACCACCATAGGTGAAATAGCGCGTCTGGAACACGCCGTAATATTCCGGATAGTCGTGGATGAGGTGTGAGGCGAGGATCGCCATGTCGCGTGCGGTCGTGATCTGCTCGTCGTTGGGCAGGCCGGAGGCGTTGCGAAAGGTGGTGTTGGCCATGCCGAGGTTGCGGGCGGTCTGCGTCATATAGCGCGCGAAGTTCTCCTCGGTACCGGCGAGGTTCTCGGCAATGGTGACAGCCGCGTCGTTGGCCGATTGGGTCACCAGCGCCCTAATGGCGTCCTCGACCGTGATGGTCATGCCCTGCTTCAGGCCCAGTTTGGTTGGGGCCTGGCTCTCGGCATGTGAGGTTACGACGAGATCGGAGGAGAGGGAGATCTTGCCCTCCTTAAGGCAGCCAAAGAGGACGTAGAGCGTCATCATCTTGGTGAGCGAGGCCGGATAGCGCGGCGTATCGGGGGCCTGCGAGTAAAGGATGATGCCGGTGTTCATGTCGACGACAATGGCCGCCGCGATGGACGGCGTGCTTGGCCGCGAGGAGCGCTTCTTGGCGGCCAGAGCCTCTCCGCACGGTGCCGAGAGTGCTGCGATAATGAGCGCAAGCAGAACTGTTCGTCCAACCCACGCCCGCGCGAGACGCTTGAAGATTCCCACCGAATGCCGAAGGCCGTGGCCTTCCCCCGTTTGACGTACCAACCCTCGCGCGACCCCCAGAATCGCGCACTCGGACCCGAACCCGGCGGCCGCATTCGCGCCACGGCCGCCATAATTGAAGTGGGAAAGAAGGCTAAAATTCGTCTCTTGCCAAAGCGTTAAGTAAGGCTCCGGAAGTCTATTGTGCACTGCAAAAAAAATTTATTGACGTTTTTTGTGCAACGCATATATATCGGCTCGCGTTCGCAGCAATCGCGCAAACCCGGTTATGTCGAGGATGAGGCTTCCATGCTCAAAGGTTTCGAAGAGTTCCAGAAGGTAGGTAAAGACGGTTTCGATGCGACCGTCCGTTCGTTCGGTGAGGTCAACAAGGGCTTCCAGGCCATTGCCGCCGAGATCACCGACTATTCCAAGAAGGCGTTCGAGGACGGCACGCGCGCCTTCGAGCAGCTGATCGGCGCCAAGTCGATCGAGCAGGCGATTGAGATTCAGTCCCAGTACGCCAAGAAGGCCTACGACACCTACGTTGCCGAGATGTCGAAGCTCGGCGAGATGTATGTCGGCCTCGCCAAGGATGCCTACAAGCCGGTCGAGGCTGCCTTCACCAAGAAGGTCGCGTAACGGCTCCGCCACACTCCACACTTTTCCCAGCGAAAAGACCCGGGGTTCGCCCCCCGGGTCTTTTTTTTTCCGTTTTCCTGTCGGCAACTCACACTATGTTATGCGAGTTGAGGTGCGCGATTTGCGATGGTCGGCGCGATGACGTTAGAATGGCGAGTGACGGCCGCTTCGACGAGCGGCCGCACTCCTTGGCAGATGAAGAACGAGACGCCACATACAGGCTGACGATGGCGCGGAACGGCGATCCTCGCCGGGGCGACGACACCGGCACCCATATCATCACCAAGACACGGCCGAAGACGAAGCGGCCGAGCCTCTACAAGGTGCTGCTCCTCAACGACGACTACACGCCGATGGATTTCGTCGTGCTCGTCCTGGAGCGCTTCTTCAACAAGCCTCCCGAGGAGGCGACCCGCATCATGTTGCACGTGCATCAGAAGGGCGTCGGCATCTGCGGGGTCTACACTTACGAGGTGGCTGAGACTAAGGTAGCGCAGGTGACGAGCTTCGCACGGCAGCACGAGCATCCGCTGCAATGCACGATGGAGAAAGAGTAGGACTTAGGTGGCTTCGTTTTCGACCAGTCTGGAGCAGGCTCTTAGGCGCGCTCTGCAATATGCCAACGAGCGCAGCCATGAATACGCAACGCTGGAGCATCTGCTCCTCTCTTTGCTCGACGACCGCGACGCGGCGGCGGTGATGCGCGCCTGCGACGTGGACCTCGACGTGCTTCGCGACAAGCTTACCTCCTATCTCGACAACGAGCTCTCCGGCCTCGTGCTCGATACGCACGGCGACGCTCAGCCGACGGCCGGCTTCCAGCGCGTCATCCATCGCGCCGTGGCGCATGTGCAGTCCTCGGGCCGGGAGGAGGTGACCGGCGCCAACGTGCTCGTGGCCATTTTCGCCGAGCGCGAGAGCCATGCCGCCTTCTTCCTGCAAGAGCAGCACATGACCCGCTTCGACGCGGTCAACTATATCAGCCACGGCATCGCCAAGCGGGCGGGCATGTCCGAGCCGCGGCCGGTGCGCGGCGTGGATGAGGACGCGGCAACGGTCGAGGGCGGCGACGACAAGAAGCGCGGCGCCGACGCGCTCGAGGTGTACTGCATCAACCTGAACCAGAAGGCGCGCGCGGGCCGCATCGATCCTCTGATCGGGCGGAGCTCCGAGATTCAACGCACCATCCAGGTGCTGTGCCGCCGCCAAAAGAACAACCCGCTGTTCGTGGGCGACCCGGGTGTCGGCAAGACGGCGATCGCCGAGGGCCTCGCGCGCCGCATCGTGATGGGCGACGTGCCCGAGGTGCTCTCGGATTCAACCATTTTCCAGCTCGACATGGGCGCGCTGCTCGCCGGAACGAGATACCGCGGCGATTTCGAGGAGCGGCTCAAGGCGGTGATGCGCGAGATCGAGGCCTATCCCGGCGCCATCATGTTCATCGACGAGATTCACACGGTGATCGGCGCCGGCGCCACCTCCGGCGGGGCGATGGATGCCTCGAACCTGCTGAAGCCCGCGCTTCAGTCGGGAACGCTCCGCTGCATCGGCTCGACCACCTACAAGGAGTATCGCCAGCATTTCGAGAAGGACCGCGCGCTCGTCCGGAGATTCCAGAAGATCGACGTGAACGAGCCGTCGGTGCCCGACGCGATCGAGATCCTCAAGGGTCTTAAGCCCTATTTCGAGGACTTCCACCGCGTGCGCTACACGAACCAGGCGATCAAGTCGGCGGTCGAGCTGTCGGCCAAGTACATCCACGACCGCAAGCTGCCCGACAAGGCGATCGATGTGATTGACGAGACCGGCGCCTCGCAGATGCTGCTGCCCGAGCGGCAGCGGCGCAAGACGATCGGCGTCAAGGAGGTCGAGTCGACCATCGCCACCATGGCGCGCATTCCGCCGAAGACGGTGTCGAAGTCCGACGCCGAGGTGCTGCGGGCGATCGATCAGGACCTGAAGCGGGTCGTGTTCGGCCAGGACAGGGCGATCGAGGCGCTCGCCGCCGCGATCAAGCTGTCGCGCGCGGGATTAAGGGAGCCCGGCAAACCGATCGGCTGCTATATGTTTTCCGGCCCCACCGGCGTCGGCAAGACCGAGGTCGCGCGCCAGCTCGCTTTGCTGCTCGGCGTCGAGCTGCTCCGCTTCGACATGAGCGAGTACATGGAGCGGCACACGGTGTCGCGGCTGATCGGCGCGCCGCCCGGCTATGTCGGCTTCGATCAGGGCGGCCTATTGACCGACGGCGTCGATCAGCACCCGCACTGCGTGCTCCTGCTCGACGAGATCGAGAAGGCGCATCCCGACCTGTTCAACATCCTGCTGCAGGTGATGGACCACGGCAAACTGACCGACCACAACGGCAAGCGCGTCGATTTCCAGAACGTGATCCTGATCATGACCACCAACGCCGGGGCGTCCGATCTCGCCAAGGCCGCGATCGGCTTCAATCGCTCCAAGCGCGAAGGCGACGACGAGGAGGCGATCAACCGGCTGTTCACGCCGGAGTTCAGGAACCGGCTCGATGCGGTGATCGCGTTCGCTAGCCTCACGCCCGAAATCATCTCGAAGGTGGTGGAGAAGTTCGTGTTCCAGCTTGAGGCGCAGCTCGGCGACCGCAACATCACCATCGAGCTCACGCCCGAGGCCAACACATGGCTCGCCGAGCGGGGCTACGACGAGAAGTTCGGCGCGCGTCCGCTCTCGCGCGTGATCCAGGAGAACATCAAGAAGCCGCTGGCGGAGGAGATCCTGTTCGGCGCGCTGAAGGATGGCGGCATCGTGCGCGTGCTGGTCGAGGACAAGGCCGGCGAGAAGATGCTCGGCTTCGAATATCTGAAGCCCGACGCGCCGATCAAGCCGCGTGATCCCGAGGACGACAATCCTGAGGGCGATGGACCCGATGGCGGCGGACCGAAAGGCGGCGTGAAGGCCGATGGGCCTCAGCCACGCGCCAAGCGAGCTGCGCGCCGCCCGCGCGGCGCGCGCCAGCGCGCCACCGGCCCGAGCCTTGTGCCCAAGGTGCCGCTCGGCTCGAAGTAGTCACCTTCATATCGAGTCGGTCCTGGCCGGGCTTGTCCCGGTCATCCACGCTTCCATGGCTGGTCCGCAAATCGTGGATGCCCGGCTCACGGCCGGGCATGACGGCCATCTTCTAAGCGGCTCAACCCTTCAACACCTTCCTGATCTTCTCGGCGGTCTTGGCAAGTACGGCCTGATCTTCCATTTGGCCCGCGTGCGGCTTCACCGGCACGCCTCGCCTGATCGGTACGATGTGAAAATGCAGGTGGAACACGGTCTGGCCCGCGGCCTCGCCGTTGAACTGCTGGATCAGGACGCCGTCGGCGCCGACCGCCTCCTTGATCTTGGGGGCGAGCTTCTGCACCACGGCTATCAGCTTGGCGAGCGCCTCCGGCTCGATATCGAACAGATCGCATGCCTTCTCTTTGGTGACGACAAGCGCGTGGCCCTCGGTGCGCGGCATGATGTCGAGGAAGACGAGCGTGTCTTCGTCCTCGTAGAGTTTGTGGGCGGGAATTTCGCCACGCAGGATCTTGGCGAAGATATTGTTCGGATCGTATGCCATCGCGCTCCTCGCTCGCGTTTGTCTGAAGATTTCCACTCGCCGCGGCGGCAACGTCAACCGAAGAATTGGCCCCTCGGAGAGTCTTGACACGTATCAAGGCTTTGGCCGGCACCCCAGCCTAAACAGATCGGCCTACCCGTGTTGCCCAATCGAGGAGATGCCCGATGTCGATGTTGAAGGTGATCGAGGTTCTGGCCGAGTCAGACAAGAGCTGGGAAGATGCCGCGCAGTTCGCGATAAACAAGGCCAATCAGACGGTGCGCAACGTGCGCTCGATCTGGATCGAGAATTTCGAGGCCACGGTCGACAACGGCAAGATCAAGAAATACCGCATCAACGGCAAGATCTCCTTCGTCCTCGAAGGCTGACGGCAGCTCAGTCGCCGTCGCGCCGGAACGGCGCGGCGTCGGTGAGCACTGCGATCTCGCGGGCAACCGCAAGCCGTTCGCGCCTAAGATAGTCGGCGATCGCGCGGCGGAGCGCCGGGTCGGCGATGTAGTGCGCGCTGTAGGTCTCCACCGGCAAATAGCCGCGCGCGAGCTTGTGCTCGCCTTGGGCGCCCGCCTCGACGCGGGCGAGCTTGCGATCCAGCGCGAAGTCGATCGCCTGATAGTAGCAGACCTCGAAATGCAGGAAGGGATGATCCTCGATCGCCCCCCAGTAGCGGCCGTAGAGCGTGTCGGTGCCGATGAAGTTGAGGGCTCCCGCAATATAGCGACCGGCACGCTTGGCCAATACGAGCAGCATCCTGTCGGCCATGTTCTCGCGGAACAGGCTGAAGCACAGGCGGTTGAGATAGGGCGAGCCCCACTTGCGCGAGCCCGTGTCCATGTAGAATTCGAAGAAGGCGTCGAGATGGGCCTCGGTGATGTCGCTGCCCGTCACCCATTCGATGGCGATGCCGCCGGAAAGCGCCTCGCGCCGTTCCCTTCGCACCGCCTTGCGCTTGCGTGAGGCGAGCGCTCCGAGGAAGTCGTCGAAACTCGCGTAGCCTTCGTTCCGCCAATGGAATTGCTGATCGGTGCGTCTGAGGAAACCAAGCTCGCCGGCAAGCGCCCATTCCTCGCGGGTCAGGAAGGTGATGTGAAGCCCCGAGATACCGATCCGGCCCGTGATCTCGGCCGCCGCTTGGAGCAGCAGCGCCTTGCGCTCGCGCTCGTTTTCCCCGGCGCGGACCAGAATGCGGTTGCCGGGAACAGGCGTAAAAGGGACGGAGACCTGGAGCTTCGGGTAGTAGCGGCCGCCGGCGCGCTCATAGGCATCGGCCCAACCATGATCGAAGATGTACTCGCCTTGGCTATGCGATTTCAGGTAGCAGGGCATCGCGCCGAGGAGGGTGCCAGCCGCATCCTCGAGCAACAGGTGATGCGGCATCCATCCGGTGTTGCGCGTAGCCGAGCCGCTTTCCTCGAGAGCTGCAAGAAACGCGTGCGAAATGAACGGGTTGCCGCCGCGCGCGCAAGCATCCCACGAGGCAGGCGGCACGTCGGCGATACGCGGCGCGACCCACACGATGCGTTGCGTCCTGCTTCTCTCGCGCGGCTTCTCAATATCGCCCATGGCTTAAGGCGTCAGTCCTTCGAAAATCATGGCATCGGCATAGCGCAATGCACGCTCGCGCTCCTCTTTCGTGCGCACGGTCCAGGTGAGGAGGGGCAGGCCGAACAGGGTCTGCGCGATGAACGGGGCAAGCGCCGGCAGCGCCCTGATATCGTAAGCGATGAAGTGAGGCCGCGCGATGGCGGAGGTAAGCAAGTTGCGCATGGCAAAGCGCTGCCAGAGCGTCAGATCGGGCCAATAGTCGCGGTCTGAGAAGCGTTCGGAGATCAGCCCCCGGGGGAGGGCAGGCGCCATCTCCTTGAAGGCGGCGACGCAGTAGGGATCGAACGACATCACCGCCACGGGACCCGGATAGGACGCGAGCAGAAGCGCGACATTCGCCTCGTATTTGCCCTCGCGCGTCCAGGTGCTCTTCACCTCGATCAGAAGCGGCACGTGCCCGTTGACGAGATCGAGCAGCGCCGGGAGCGAGAGAATGCGGTCCTTGCTTCCCCGCAAGGGAATGGCCGTGAGCGCCTCGGCGGTGCGTGCTGCGACCGGCCCGGATTCAGGCGTCAGCCGGTCGAGCGTTTCGTCGTGGAAGACGACCGGCACGCGATCGGCCGCGCATTGCAGATCGACCTCGACGGCGTAGCCCCTGCCCATGGCGGCGGCGATCGACGAAGCGCTGTTCTCGATGATGCCGCGCGAGGCATGGTGCAGACCGCGATGGGCGATCGGCCGCCTCAGCCAATAGAGCTCTGACATCTGTACCGTTCGCCCATGGCGTCAGTCCACGGCGAAGATCGCATCGATCTCGACCGAGGCGTTGAGCGGCAGGCTCGAGCAACCGACAGCGATACGGGTGTGCCGTCCCTTGTTGCCGAGGATCTCGACGAGCAGGTCAGATGCGCCGTTCAGCACTTTGGGGTGGTCGGTAAACTCGGGCGCCGCGTTGACGAATCCATTCAGGCGCAAAAGCTGGACGATGCGGTCGAGATCGCGCAAGGCCGCCTTCGCCTGGGAGAGGATGTTGAGGGCGCAGAGCCGCGCCGCCTCCTGGCCCTTGGCGAGGTCAGCCTCGCCGGCTAGTCTGCCGGCGCAAGCGAGTTTCCCGTCCTTCATCGGGAGTTGGCCGGAGATGAAGAGGAGACGGTCGAGATGAAGGAAGGGGACATAGCTGCCAAGCGCGGGCTTGGCTTCGGGGAGGACAAGGTCAAGCGCCTTGAGCCGTGCTTCGATTTCTCCTGCCATGATTTCCTCCGCATCCTCGCCCATCAGTCTTAGGCCGTAAGTGTCTGACATTTGAGCAAATCGGCTTCCGCCGCAAGCGTTGCCCACGCCCCTTGTCGGGGCCTGCGGATGGTGCGAAAAGTTGCTGTGCGTCGAGCGCCCCCGGCCGGCAACTTGAGGCTAACCTCTTGCGTCTAGGCTCGTTGGCGCGCGTGGCGGGTGTGGAAGTGAGGAGTCACATGGTCGAGGACGGCAGTCGCAAGGTGCTCGCTCTTATGGTGGCGGCCATGCTCCTCGATGCCGGCCTCGTCGCCAGGGCGGAAGCGCTTGCGGCCAAGGAGCCGGTCAAGCTCGTCGCCCATCGCGCGGTCTACGAGATGACGCTCGACGACGCCCGCTCCGCCTCGGGTATTACCGGCATCGACGGGCGCATGGTGTTCGAGTTCACGGGTTCGCCCTGCGACGGTTATTCGCTCAATATGCGCATGGTCACGCAGATGACCGACACCCAAGGTCAGACCAATATGACCGACTTGAGGTCCTCGACCTGGGAGCAGGGCGACGGGCAGAAATTCCGCTTCCAGTCGGCGCAATATCTGAATGACAAGCTCGGCGATGTGACCATGGGCCGCGCGTTCCGGGCAAGCCCCGATGCCGGCGTGAAGGTAAAGATCAGCCAGCCTGCCGCAGGCGAGCTCGATCTGCCGGCCCAGGTCCTGTTTCCCACGCAACACAGCCTAGCGCTGATCGATGCCGCGCTCGCAGGACAGTCGCTGTTCCAGGCGCGCATCTACGACGGCTCGGAAAAGGGCCGCAAGGTCTATGACACGACTGCCTTCATCGGCAAGATGATCAAGCCGGGCACGGATAGCGACAAGCTCGAGCCCGCCGCCAAGGAGAAGGGCCTTGGCGATCTTGCCTCGTGGCCGGTGTCGATCGGCTATTTCGAGCCCAAGGGCGGCGATCTCGTGCCCAGCTATCAGATCGATTTTCGCCTCTATGCCAACGGCGTGAGCCGCGAGCTTCTCATCGATTACGGCGACTTTTCCATCCACGGCACCCTTACCTCGCTCGAATATCTGAAGACGGCAGAGTGTCATCCGGCCCCCTGAAGGCCGCTGTTATGTGCCGCGAATTTCATAACTTCGCAGCCCAATCAGTTGGTTAACGCCGCCAAGGGCAGCAGCCCGGTTTGGGCGTTAGCCATGCCTGGATTTTCCCGTTTCCTCACGGCTTTGACACGTCTCTAAAGAGTTTGGTTACGGGTTTACGTTGAAATCTGCCGGCAAGCTGAGGTGGGGATCGAACACCATGTTCTGGAGGGTACGACCGGCCCCGAGCGCGATGGCACATCGGCCTGAGTTCGCCCATCATAGGCCAACCGAATCGCCCGGGCCCAAGCCTATGACCAAGACCGTCCTTATCGTCGAGGACAACGAGCTCAACATGAAGCTCTTCCACGACCTCCTCGACGCGCACGGCTACCGGACATTGCAGACGCGGAACGGCATGGAGGCGCTTGCGCTCGCGCGCGAGCATCGCCCCGACCTCATCCTGATGGACATCCAGCTTCCCGAAGTGTCGGGACTCGAAGTCACCAAATGGCTGAAGGAGGACGACCAGCTCCGCTCCATCCCGGTCGTCGCCGTCACCGCCTTCGCCATGAAGGGCGACGAGGAACGCATCCGCGAGGGCGGTTGCGAGGCCTATATCTCGAAGCCGATCTCGGTCGCCATGTTCCTCGATACGGTCCGTCAATTCATCGGCGCGGCCCGGTAATTCGGTAATAAAGTCATGACCGCCCGCGTGCTTGTGGTTGACGATTTCGACGCCAATGTGAAGCTGCTCGAGGCGCGGCTGACGGCCGAATATTTCGAGGTGCGTACCGCTCGAAGCGGCGCGGAGGCGCTGCATATCTGCGCCCGCGAGCGCGCCGATGTGATCCTGCTCGACGTGATGATGCCGGGCATGGACGGCTTCGAAGTCTGCCGGCGGCTGAAATCCGAGCCGCACACTCAGCATATCCCCGTGATCATGATTACCGCGCTCGACCAGCCGGCCGACCGCGTGAAGGGGCTCGAGGCCGGGGCCGACGATTTCCTCACCAAGCCCGTCGACGACATCGCGCTTGTCACGCGGGTGAAGAATCTCGCACGGCTCAAGATGCTGACCGACGAGATGCTGATGCGCGCCAGCACGGAAGAGCAGATGGGCTTCGCCGCCACCATGGGGCTCAGGCTTGACCAGCTCGGGCGGGGTGGACGTATCCTCCTCGTCGAGGACCGCGACCGCTCGGCCGAACGCATCATCGAGGCGCTTCGATCCGAGCATCACGTCGAGCGCGAGGCCGACCCGGCCCGGGCGCTGCTGCGGCTACCCGACGGCAATTTCGACCTGATGATCGTAAGCTTGAGCCTCGACCACGCCGATGGCCTGCGGCTCTGCTCGCAGGTCCGTTCGCTCGACCGCACGCGGCATCTGCCGATCATGGTCATCATCGAACCCGGCGACGACACCCGGCTGTTGCGTAGTCTCGACATGGGGGTGAACGACTACATCGTGCGCCCGGTCGATGCGAACGAACTGCTCGCCCGCGTGCGCACGCAGGTGAAGCGCAAGCGCTTCACCGACCATTTGCGCGCCAGGCTCGAGGAGACGGTCGAGATGGCGGTCCTCGACCCGCTTACGGCGCTGCACAACCGCCGCTACATGACGAGCCACCTCAAGACCCTGTTCGAGGAGTCTTCCCAGCGCGGCAAGCCGCTTTCGGTGCTCTTGCTCGACATCGACTATTTCAAGGCGGTCAACGACAGCTACGGTCACGACGCAGGCGACTCCGTGTTGCGCGAATTTGCCGCGCGCGTCCGCCGCAATATCCGGGGCATCGATCTTGCCTGCCGGCTGGGCGGGGAGGAGTTCGTCGTGGTGATGCCCGACACCGATCTCGCCAAGGCCTACCTCGTCGGCGAGCGCTTGCGGCAATGCATCGCCGCGGCTCCGTTCTACGCCGGGGAGAGGATCGGAACGCTGGAGGTGACGGCGAGCGTCGGCGTCGCCGCGCTCGAATTCGCCGACGATACGCCCGAACTTATTCTGAAGCGTGCCGATCAGGCGCTCTATTGCGCCAAGCGCGATGGGCGCAACCGCGTCGTGGCCGACGCCGCCTAGACCGCATCTCGGAAGCAGCAGAGCGAATCGCTTTGGCAAGTCCGGGCGGCGCGACCGCTTGGAACAGGGGCCCAAACGCCTTTACGTGCCGGCTGAGCGCTTAACCTTAAGGCTTTACAATGACTAGCATTTTATCGTATTAAGCCGACAAAATAGCTTGATTTCGTCCCGTCATTGGCTGTTTTATGCTGTGAACTGTTCGCCAACGACGATGGGCGTGGAGGCAATCGGGGTGAGGGGGCTGGCGCAAGCCGTGCGCCCGCGTGTTCGCAAACCGGTTTCCTTCGAGACAGAGATAACCCTGCGGAATGCTCAGGTCCGCCGCATCTCCTGGGTCCGTAGGGTTCGGCCGGCCGGACCGCGGTTGAGTGGCCTCCTCGTTAGCACCGCGTTTCGGCCGGCCACCTATTCCAAGAAATGCTACCCGCCCACGGCCGGGCGTCCCCGGGCCATGGCTCCCGCTGGGCTTCAGCCCGCGGAGGCTATTTGATCTTGGATTCCTTGAACTCGACGTGCTTGCGCGCGACCGGATCGTACTTCTTGAACACGAGCTTCTCGGTCTGATTGCGCGGGTTCTTCTTGGTCACATAGTAATAGCCCGTGCCGGCAGAGCTCACGAGCTTGATCTTCTGGGTGACGGGCTTGGCCATCTGCGAAAAACTCTCTCCAATGAATTGGCGCGAAACCTACCCGATCAAGATTTGAAGTCAAGAGCGGGTGAGGTGCGCGGGTCGGACGGCATCATCCTCGGGGATTTCGAACGGCACGATCTCGTCGCGGGCATCGGGATCGAAGCCATGCATGCGGAGCGCCCATTGCAGCCCGACCAGCGCCCCTTTGATCGAGGGCAGGAGCCCGAGCGCAAGCACGAGGGTGAGCGGGGTCCACAGCGCGGCGTGGACCCAGAGCGGCGGGCGGTAGGTCATCTCAACCAGCAGAACAAGGCTGACGACGATGTGGCCGACGATGACGATGGTGAAGTAGGGCGGGGCGTCGTCGGCGCGGTGATGGTGAAGCTCCTCGCCACAATGCGGACAGGCATCCGAGACTTTCAGGTAGCGACGGTAGAGCGCGCCCGTCCCGCAGGCCGGGCATTTCAGCTTGGCGCCGCGCAGCATCGACGCGAACACGGACCGATCGGGGGTGCTCTCGGTGTTGCGGTACACGGGCGAAGCTAAAGCATTCTCTTGCATCATGCGGTCCTTGCTGAACCCTATCTATTGATTTAGCGGCGCTTCTTAAAGGAACCGCGGCCTTTGGCCTTACCCTTGTAGCCGCGCCCCCGCGGCCTGTCACTGTGCGGCCGGGCGCCTTTTGGTCGCGCGCCGAGCGCGCGGCCCTCGCTCAGCATCTCGAACCTGAGCGCGCCCGCGGTCGGGATGGCCTCGACCAGGCGGACCTCGACGGCATCGCCGAGCCGGTAACCGAGGCCGGTATCCTCGCCGACCAGAGCCTGACGCACTTCGTCGTGGTAGAAGTATTCGTGGCCGATCGAGGAGGCGGGGACGAAACCGTCGGCACCGGTCTCCATCAGCCTGACGAACAGGCCCGAGCGCGTAAGGCCTGAGACGCGGGCATGGAAGCTCGCACCGATACGGTCGGCGAGATAGGCGGCGATCAGCCGGTCGGCCGTCTCGCGCTCGGCGGACATCGCCCTCCGCTCCGTGTCGGAGATCGCCTGGGCGATCTCGTCAAGCTCCTCCATTTCGGTATCAGTCAGGCCGCCGTCGCCGAGTGAAAGTGCGCGCACCAGCGCGCGGTGCACGATGAGATCGGCGTAACGGCGGATGGGGGAGGTGAAATGCGCATAGCGGCGCAGATTGAGCCCGAAGTGACCGAAATTGCCCGGGGAATATTCCGCCTGAGCCTGGCTGCGCAGGACGACCTCGCCGACCAGCTCGGCGACCGGGGTCGCGCGCGTGTCGGCGAGGATGCGGTTGAAGTGGGCGGGCTTGAGCGTGCCGGACTTCGGCAGTTTGAATCCAATCGTCGCCAGGAACTCTCCGAGCGCGGCAAGCTTCTCTTTCGAAGGCGAGTCGTGAACACGATAGATGAGCGGCGAGCGCTTGGCCTCGAGCGTCTCGGCGGCAGAGACGTTGGCGGCGATCATGAACTCCTCGATCAGCCGATGCGCGTCGAGGCGGGGAGGGGAGACGACCGCGCGGACGCGGCCCTTGTCGTCGAGCAGGATCTTGCGCTCGGGTAGGTCGAGGTCGAGCGGCGCGCGCTCGGTGCGGGCGAGCGTGAGGCTCGCATAGGCGCCCCACAGGGGCCTGAGCACCGTGTCGAGAAGCGGCCCGGTCACCTCGTCGACGCGGCCGTCGATGGCATTTTGCGCCTGCTCGTAGCTCAGGCTCGCCGCCGAGCGCATCAGCCCGCGGAAGAAGCGGTGCTTGAGCTTGCGTCCGTCCTTGTCGAAGACCATGCGCACCGCAAGACACGCGCGGGGCACGCCTTCCTTGAGCGAGCAGAGGTCGTTCGAGATGCGCTCGGGCAGCATCGGCACCACGCGGTCGGGGAAATAGACCGAGTTGCCGCGCTTGCGCGCTTCCTTGTCGAGGGCCTTCCCGGGCCAGACATAGGCCGAAACATCGGCAATGGCGACGATCACCACCCAACCGCCCTTGTTCTTGGGGTCCGGATCGGCCTCGGCAAAGACGGCGTCGTCATGGTCGCGGGCATCGGACGGGTCAATGGTGATGAGAGGTAAACGGCGCAGATCCTCCCGCCGCCCAAGCTCCGGCTCCTTGGCTACGGCGGCTTCGGCGATGGCAGTGTCGGGAAAGGTGTCGGGGATGCCGTGGGCGTGGACGGCAATGAGGCTCGTCATCTGCTGCGCCTCGGGATTGCCGAGCCGCTCGGTGATGCGTGCCGTCTGCACGCCCGCGCGGCCGCCGCGCACGAGCTCGAAGCGCACCAGCTCGCCGCTCTTAGCATCGCTCGTGTTGCCGCGCGCGACGGGCCACTCCTTCAGCTGCTTGCGGTCGATCGGGTCGATTACCCCGATGCCTCCGGGCAGCGAACGGAAGATGCCAAGCATCCTCTGCGTGGCGCGCGCGAGCTTCTTGATGGTGCGCGCCTGATAGGGATAGTCGGCGTCGGCGCCGAGCGGGGTGATGCGGGCGAGCACGCGGTCGCCGATCCCGGCGGCGGGGCCTGTATCGCGCTTGCTCTCGACCATGAGAATGCGGGGCGGAGGGCCTTGCTCCTCGTCCCAACTTGCGGGGCGGGCGACGAACTCGCCGTCGCGGTCACGCGCCACAATCTCGATCACGGTGACCGGCGGTAAGGTGCCCGGCTTGGTAAGCTTACGGCGGGAGCCGGCGATCAGGCCGTCATCGGCCATGCTGCGCAGAAGCTCCTTCAGCGCCACGCGGTCGCCGCCCTTGACGCCGAAGGCGCGCGCAATCTCGCGCTTGCCGGCTTTGGCACTCGTGCTCTCGAGAAAATCCAGGATCTCTTGCTTGGTCGGTAGTCTGCCCACGATCGCGCTGCGCGGAGCCCCCTTGGTCTTTGTCACTTGGCTCCTCAGCCCGCCGTCTCCTCGACCGCTTCCTTGTCGCTCTTGCCCTTGCGGGCCGATTTCTTGCCCGCCGAAGCGCCCTTGGCCGCCTTCTTGGCGGGGCCCTTGGCGCTGCGCTCCGCGATCAGGGCGACCGCCTGTTCGAGCGTCACCTGCTCCGGCGCGATATCCTTGGGGACCGTGGCGTTGACCTTGCCGTGCTTCACGTAAGGCCCGTAGCGGCCCGATAGCACCTGCACCTTGCCGCCGAGTTCCGGATGCTCGCCGAGCTCCTTGATGACGCTCGAAGCGCGCGGCCTCCGGCTCGCGGCCTTCTCGGCAAGCAAGCTCACCGCGCGGTTGAGCCCGACGTCGAACACCTCATCGGGGCCCGACAGGCTCGCATATTTGCCGTCGTGCTGCACGAAGGGCCCGTAGCGGCCGAAGCCCGCGAGGATGGGCTTGCCTGTCTCGGGATGAACGCCGACCTCGCGTGGCAAGGCAAGCAAAGCGAGCGCGCGTTCGAGATCGATGCCGTCGGGCTCGGTGCCCTTCGGGATCGAGGCGCGCTTCGGCTTCTCTTTGCCGTTGCCGTCGCCGAGCTGCACGTAAGGGCCGAAGCGGCCGGTGCGGAGGGTCACGTCGAGGCCGGTCTCGGGGTCGGTGCCGAGCACCTTCGCCTCAGCAGGCGGCGCTTTCTCGCCGGTCTCGGCAAGGGTGCGGGTGTAGCGGCACTCGGGATAATTCGAGCAGCCGATGAAGGCGCCGAACTTGCCGACCTTGAGGCTGAGGCGGCCGTTCCCGCAGGAGGGGCAAGCACGCGGGTCTCCGCCGCCGGCCGGCTCGGGGAAGATGTGCGGCCCAAGCAGCTCGTTCAGCGCCTCGAGCACCTCGGCGATCCTGAGATCGCCGATGTCGTTCACGGCGCCGATGAACTCGCGCCAGAAATCGCGCAACACGTCCTTCCATTCGAGCTCGCCCGCCGAGATCTTGTCGAGTTTCTCCTCGAGATCGGCGGTGAAGTCGTACTCGACATAGCGGCGGAAGAAGCTCTCGAGGAAGGCCGTGACGAGACGTCCCTTGTCCTCGGGGTGGAGGCGCTTCTTCTCGATGCGGACATAGCCGCGGTCGCGCAACACGTTCAGCGTAGTGGCGTAGGTGGAGGGGCGGCCGATGCCGAGCTCCTCCATCTTCTTGATGAGGGTCGCCTCGCTGTAGCGGGGCGGCGGCTCGGTGAAATGCTGCTTGGCCTCGATCTTGCGCGGATCGAGCCTCTCGCCCTTGGTCAGAAGCGGCAGGGCCCCGTCATCGCCAATCGCGTCGTCGATCCCTTCCTCGTAAATCTTGAGGAAGCCATCGAAGCGGACCACGGAGCCCGTCGCCCTCACGCCGTAGGCCGCGCCGTCTTTCCCGGCCACGTCGATATCGGCGGTGGTGCGCTCGATCTCGGCGCTGGCGGCCTGGCTCGCGAGCGTCCGTTGCCAGATCAGCTTGTAGAGCTTGGCCGCGTCGTCATCGAGATAGCGGGAGACCTTGTCGGGGTCCTTGCTGAAGTCGGTCGGCCTGATCGCCTCGTGGGCCTCTTGCGCGTTCTTGGCCTTGGTCTCGTAGTTGCGCGCCGAGCCAGGCACGTAACGCTCGCCGTAGAGCTTGGTGACGAGCCTGCGGATGGCGGCGATGGCCTCAGGCACGATCTGCACCCCGTCGGTTCGCATATAGGTAATCAAGCCTTCCGCCTCGCCGCCGAGATCGATGCCCTCATAGAGCCGCTGGGCGAGCTGCATGGTGTGACGTGGCGAGAAGCCGAGCTTGCGCGAGGCCTCCTGCTGAAGCGTCGAGGTGGTGAAGGGCGGCGCGGGGTTCCTGCGCTGCGCTTTGCTCTCGATATTGGCGACGGTGAAACGGCCGCCTTCGAGCGCGGCCTTGAGTCGCTCGGCCGCGGCCTGGTCGGCGATGTCGAACTTCTCGAGCTTCTTGCCGCCGACCGAGGCGAGTCTCGCCTCGAAGGTCTCGTTCTTGGCGTTGGCGAGCTCCGCGATGATCGACCAGTATTCCTGCGTCTTGAACCGCTCGATCTCGAGCTCGCGGTCGCAGACGAGCCTGAGCGCCACCGACTGCACGCGGCCGGCGGACCGGGCGCCCGGAAGCTTCCGCCACAGCACCGGCGAAAGCGTGAATCCTACGAGGTAATCAAGCGCGCGCCGGGCGAGATAGGCGTTGACCAGCGGGCCGTCGATCGCGCGCGGGTGGCGCATGGCGTCGAGCACCGCCTCCTTGGTCACGGCATTGAACACGACGCGCTCGACCGGAATGCCGGCGAGCGCCTTCTTGCGGTCGAGGACCTGGAGCACGTGCCAGGAGATGGCCTCACCTTCGCGATCGGGGTCGGTGGCGAGGATCAGCTTCTTCGCCCCCTTGACTGCCTTGGCGATCTCGTCGAGGCGCTTCTGAGCCTTGGGTTCGACGTCCCAATGCATCTCGAAGTCGTTGTCGGGGAGGACCGAGCCGTTCTTGGAAGGAAGATCGCGCACGTGACCGTAGGACGCGATGACGCGGTATCCGGGCCCGAGGTACTTGTTGACGGTCTTGGCCTTAGCGGGCGATTCGACGATGACGATGTTCATTAAGACGTTTCCTAGCCGCGCAAATCGCGTCGGGCTGAGGGCGGCGGGCCCGATTGGCCCCTCGTTAGCCGCCCGAAAATGGTGTCTTCAAGGCCCGGTGTCAAATTTAGCAAGTCCTGGTTGACAACTTATAGTCGCATGGACTAGCTACGGACAACTTCAGGATGTTAATGTTGGATGTGAGTTTGGGATGCTGGCCTGCCGAATAACGACGTTCGGAGGGCGCGTGGTTTCTTAAGCAAACGGCGGGAAACAAGGCGAGATGCGATGATCGGGGCCCGCAGCCAGCCTCCGGGCGGGGGAAATTCTTCTGGCGATGGCCAGAGACTCAGTCGCGAAGAGGCTGCCGAGTACATCGCTTCGCTGCTCGAGGGGTTCAGGGTGGTGGCTCATAATGCCCAACTACAGTTCCTCGCCTATCTTATCAACCTCGCTCTGGAAGAGGCCAACAACGAGAAGGCCGTCTCCGACGAGGCGAGCCCCTCCTAGGCTTCGATCAGCGAAACAAGCTGCCGGCCGTGGCGCTGCAGCCGGCCGGCAAGGTCGAGCTCCAGCAACACAATATGGACCTTGCGGGCCTCGAGCCCGGTGGTCCGGATCACCTCGTCGATATCGACCGGGCTTGGACCGAGCAGGCCGATGATCCGCTCGCGCTCGCTCTCGCCGATCTCGGGGATAGGGGCGGGCGCGTGGCCATCGGAAGAGGCAAGCTCGATCTTGGGTGCCGGCGGGCGCCCGATGATCGGGGTGAGCGCCTCGACGATGTCGGCGGCGCAGGTGACGAGGCCGGCGCCTTGCTTCAGGAGATTGTTGGTGCCTGCCGCGCGCGGATCGAGCGGGCTTCCCGGCACGGCGAAGACCTCGCGGCCCTGCTCGCCGGCAAAGCGCGCGGTGATGAGGGAGCCCGAGCGTTCGGCCGCCTCGATCACGACAACGCCGAGCGAGATCCCCGAAATCAGCCGGTTGCGGCGGGGAAAGTCCTTGCCGCGCGGCGAGAAGCCTGGCGCGCGCTCGGTGAGAAGGAGGCCCTGCTCGCCGATCGCCCGGTGCAGATCCTCGTTTTCGGGCGGGTAGACATTGTCGATGCCGCCGGCAAGCACGGCGATGGTGCCGCGCTCGAGCGCGGCCAGATGCGCCGCCGTGTCGATGCCGCGAGCGAGCCCGGAGCCGATCACGAAGCCCTCGAGCCCAAGATCCGTTGCCAGGCTCCGCGTGAATTTCTGTCCGACGGCCGAACCGTTGCGAGCACCTACGAGGGCAACGATGGGGCGCCCGGCGAGAGCAAGGTCGCCTTTGACGTAAAGGAGCGGAGGCGGCGCATCGATCGCGGCGAGTGCGGGCGGGTAGCCCGGCTCGCCCATGGCCACAAGCTGCGCGCCGAGCGCCTCGGCCGACGAAAGCTCGGCTTCGGCCTCGTCTTCGCTGTAGAGCCGGATACCCTGCGCGCCGCCCCGGCGGGACAGCATGGGAAGCGCGTCGATGGCAGCCTCGGCGCCCCCGAACTCGTTGACGAGCGCGCGGAAGGTCGCCGGCCCGACATTTTCGCTTCGGATCAGCCTGAGCCAGGCGATCCGCTGGCGCGGATCGAGTCGGACGGCCGCGCTTTGGCGCCGGGCCTTAGCGGCTGCTTTCGCCAATGCGCGCCTCCTCGCCCTTCGCCAGCCGTCCGATGTTGGCGGCATGGCGGATAAAGAGAAGCACGGTCAGCAGCAAGAAGAGCGCGCTAAGCGGCCAGTGAGCGGTGACCGCGAGCAAGGCTACGCTTGCGGCACTTGCGGTGAGCGCCGAGAGCGAGGAATAGCGCGTGGCGAAGGCGACAATCAGCCAGACGGCGCAGAAGGCGACGCCGGCCGGCCAGTAAAGCCCGAGTAGGACACCGATATAGGTGGCGACCCCTTTGCCGCCGTGGAAGCCGAGCCAGACGGGGAAGAGATGGCCGAGAAAGGCGCCGAGCCCGGCCAAGAGCGCCGGCGTCTCGCCCCAGTGCGAAGCGAGCAGCACGGCGGCCGTCCCCTTGGCAGCATCGAGGAAGAGCGTCAGCGCGGCGAGCTTCTTGGAGCCCGCGCGCAGGACATTGGTCGCCCCGATATTGCCGGAGCCGATCTTGCGGACATCGCCGAGGCCAGCGAGCCTCGTGAGGATGAGGCCGAACGGGATCGAGCCCAAGAGGTAGCCCAAGGCGAGAGCCATCAAAGCGAGAAGAGTGCCGTCCCAATCAGCGGGAGAAGACATCGCCACCCCTTGAAACTCGTGGGCCGCCGCTATTGCTGTTGGTCAGCGTAGTTGTAGACGAGGCGTCCCGCAACGAAGGTCAGAAGCGGATGGCCCTCGAGCCGCGCGCTGTCGAAGGGGGTGTTCTTGGATTTCGAGCGCAAGGTCTCCGGTTCGACCGTCCATGGCGTGGTGAGATCGATCAGGACGAGGTCGGCGGGGGCCCCTTTGGCGAGCCGCCCACTGTCGAGGCCGAGCAGCGCTGCCGGCGCCGCGCTCAGAGCGTGCAACAGGCGATCGAGCTCGACCTCGCCGTTATGGTAGAGGCGAAGCGCCGCGGCGAGCAGCGTCTCGAGCCCGACCGCGCCGTCGGCCGCCTCGGCGAAGGGACGGCGCTTTCCTTCCGCGCCGCGCGGGTCGTGGGCCGATACGATCACGTCGATGTCGCCGCTCGCCACGCCCTCGACCATGGCGCGGCGATCCTCCTCGGACCTGAGCGGCGGCTTCATCTTGAAGAACGTGCGATAGGGGCCGATGTCGTTCTCGTTGAGGGTGAGGTGGTTGATCGAAACCGCGCAGGTGACGGGTAATCCTCTCTCCTTGGCTGAACGCACAATGTCGAGCGAGGCGCGGCAGGAGATCTGCCCGGCGTGGTAGCGGCCGCCGGTCAATTCGACGAGACGGATGTCGCGCTCGAGCATGATGGTCTCGGCCGCGCACGGCGCGCCGCGAAGCCCGAGCCTGGTTGCAACCTCGCCCTCGTTCATAACCCCTTCGGGGGCGAGCGTCGGGTCCTCGAGATGATGCACGACAAGCGCCCCGAAATCCTTGGCGTAGGCGAGCACGTTCCGCATCACCTTGGAATTGGCGAGGCTCGCCTTGCCGTTGCTGAAGGCGATGGCGCCGGCCTCGTGCAGGAGCCCGATCTCGGTCATTTCCTCGCCCTTCAGCCCCTTGGTCATGGCGGCCATCGGGTGCACATGCACGAGCGCGGTATCGCGCGCGCGGCGCAAGATGAAATCGACAAGCGCCACGTCGTCGATGACGGGCTCGGTGTTGGGCATGCAAACGATGGTGGTGACGCCTCCGGCCGCCGCGGCGCGGCTGGCCGTCGCGAGCGTCTCGCGGTGCTCGAGGCCCGGCTCGCCCGCGAACACCATCATGTCGATGAGGCCCGGGGCGAGCACGCGGCCGGCGCAATCGATGACCTCCGCGTCGCCGGCGTGCCCCGCCGTGATGCCGGGTCCGAGGTCGGCGATGACCCCGTCCTTGATCAGAAGGCCTCCCTTGCGATCGAGGCCGGTCGAAGGATCGATCAGCCGCGCATTGACGAGCGCAACGGGAGTCTGCCGATCGTGGTTTGAAGCGTGCATCGCCGTCATCGGTTCGGCAACTGGCGAGCGAGCGCCTGGAGCACCGCCATACGCACGGCGACGCCCATCTCGACCTGCTCGCGAATGAGGCTGCGGGCGTCGTCGGCCACGTTGGAGTCGATCTCGACGCCGCGATTCATGGGGCCGGGATGCATCACGAGCGCATCGGGCTTGGCGCGGGCGAGCTTGTCGTAGTCGAGGCCGAAGAAGTGGAAGTACTCGCGCTGGCTGGGCACAAGGCTCGAGGTCATGCGCTCGCGCTGGAGTCTGAGCATCATGACGATGTCGGCATCGGCCAACCCTTCCAACATCGAAGTATAAACCTCGACGCCGAGCCGCTCGATGCCGGCGGCGAGGAGGGTCGAGGGCGCCACCACGCGAACGCGGGCGCCGAGCGCGTTGAGGCAGAGGATATTGGACCGCGCCACGCGCGAATGGAGAATGTCGCCGCAGATGGCGACGATCAGGCCCTCGATGCGGCCCTTGTGGCGGCGGATGGTGAGCGCGTCGAGCAGGGCTTGGGTGGGATGCTCGTGGCTCCCGTCGCCCGCATTGATGACGGAGCAATCGACCTTTTGCGAGAGGAGCTCGACCGCGCCCGCCGCATAGTGGCGCACCACAAGGATGTCAGGGCGCATCGCGTTCAGGGTCACCGCCGTATCGATCAGGGTCTCGCCCTTCTGCACCGAGGAGGTTCCGACCGACATGTTCATCACGTCGGCGCCGAGCCTCTTGCCCGCGAGCTCGAAGGAGCTTTGGGTTCTGGTCGAGGCTTCGAAGAAGAGGTTGATGAGGGTGCGGCCGCGCAAGTCGTCGCGCTTCTTGGCGATTTGGCGGCTGAGCTTGATGGCCTCTTCCGAGAGGTCCAGGAGAGCGACGATCTCGGCGCGCGAAAGGCCTTCGATTCCAAGAAGATGGCGGTGAGGAAAGGAGGCGTGGGAAGCGTCGGCCGCGATTGTCATCAAAGCGCACTGTATAGGCTCCATAAACGCCGGCGGCAAGCTTCGCGGGTCAGGATGTGGGAAGCCGTTGACTCCCCGGCGACTGTTCGCGGGTGCCCGGCGGCTGCGTAGGGACGGGGGCGCGCGTGCGTTGGTGTCGCGCCGAATCATCGGCTATTGTTGAACACCATTCCGCCGCGCCGTGCGCCCGGGATGTCCAATATCTAGGAGGCCAAAATGCGTAAGCTTGCGATTGCCCTTGGTGTCACCGCAGCCGTGCTGTTGGCTGGAGGCCTTGCCTTGAATGCCGACGCAGCGTCGTGGAAGGCCGGAACGTATAACCTACCGTCCGTGGCGAAGAACTATTCTCCGATCGAGAAGACCGCATGTAACGGCTGGGGAAGGCACTGCCCTCCGGGTTATCACTGGTTCTGCGGGCCGATGCGCTGCTGGTGCAAGCTCTGCTAGGATCGATCCCTTCCGCGGCGTCCAGCCGCAACGAATCTGCGAGGCCGCCGCTCGGCGGCCTCGTTCATTTGCGGCGGAGGGGAGTGACCTGATTGTTCCGGCTTGCCACGGCCAGTATTTTCAATACCTTGCCAAGTCAGTGATTCGTTCTCGTGAGTTGCGATCTGGTGTGACGGCAGGCCGGCGGAGGCCCGGCCCGCAGAGGTGGCGCCATGATGAGCTTGCCCTTTCTCCTTTTTGCCTGCGGTCTCGGTGCGGCTTGGCTCAGGCAACGCGCGGCGGCGATGGGTTTCTGGGTCGCGGGTCTGGTCGTGCTGCTCGTTCTGTTCCGCTTGAACATGACCGACGTATTGAATATCGCGCTTTAAGCGCTGTGGGAGCGTGGAGTGCCGGGTGACGTAGCCAAGCTGCTCAATGCTTTGGCGCTGATGGCTGTCGACACCGTGCTCGCGCTTGCCTTCGTCGATCAGCTCTGGTTCAGCGATCTGCCCTGTCCGCTCTGCATTTTGCAGAGGGCCGGATTCACGGCGGCGGGTTTCGGGCTTGCGCTGAACATCATCTTCGGGCCGAAGCCCAGCCATTACGGGATAACCATCCTGGGCGCCGCGGTCGGTGCCGCGGTCTCGGTGCGCCAGATCCTCCTTCACATCGTTCCGGGCACGGGCTCATACGGCAATGCCATTTTCGGACTGCATCTGTACACCTGGGCCCTCATCGCCTTCGTGCTGATGATCCTGTGGTCGGCGATCATGCTGCTCGATGACCGGCAGTTCTCGCGCGCCGACGCAATATGGACGCGGCTTCGCCCGCTGCCGGTCACCGCGATCGCGACTTTCATTCTGCTCGCGGTCGGCAATGTCGTCTCGACACTCTTGATTTGCGGCGCGACCTTCTGCCCGGAAAATCCGGGCGGCTATCTCATCTTCAACGAGAATTTGCGCCTAACCATGCTCACCGGCGCGCTTTAGCCGGTCGAGCGCCCCTTGCAGAATGTAGGCGGCCGCCATGCGGTCGATGACCTCGGCCCGCCGCTTGCGGGTGGCGTCGGCCTCGATGAGGTGGCGCTCGACGGCTGCGGTTGAGAGCCGCTCGTCCCAGAAGGCGATTGGCAGGTCGATGTGTCTGGCGAGGTTGCGGGCGAAGGCGCGGGTCGACTGCGCGCGCGGGCCCTCCGAGCCGTCGAAATTGATGGGAAGGCCGATCACCAGCCCTCCCACCTCCATCTCCTCGACAATGGCGGCAAGAGCCTTGGCGTCGCTCGTGAACTTGGTGCGCCTGATGGTCTCATAGGGCGTGGCGATGCTGCGCGTGACGTCCGACAGGGCAAGGCCGATGGTCTTGGTGCCAACGTCGAGACCGAGTAGCCTCGCCTCGGGCGCGAGCATGGCGCCAAGCTCCTCTATGCGGACCGGCGTGGAGGTCACTGAATCAGTCCGGAGAAAGTGAGACGATGAAGATTACCTGGTTTGGTCATTCCTGCTTCCGTATCGATACGGGATCGTCGAGCATCCTGATCGATCCCTTCCTGAGCTTCAATCCGACCTTTGCCAATTCGGGGCTTACGCTCAACCAGGCGATCAAGGGTGTGACCCATGTCGCGCTCACCCATGGGCATGAGGACCACACGGGCGACACGGCCGCGGTATGCAAGGACACGGGCGCGCCGCTGCTTGCGGTGCACGAGCTTGCCACCTATTTCGCCGGGCAGGGCGTCGACAAGGTCGATCCCGGCAATACCGGCGGCACGCTCTACCACAAGGATTTCGATCTTTCCTTCGTGCCGGCTTGGCACTCGGCCTCGCATATGGTTGACGGGCGGCCGGTCTATCTTGGCGCCTGTTGCGGGCTCGTCATTGCCACCAGGGAGGGCAAGACCATTTACCACATGGGGGACACGGCGATCTTCTCAGACATGGCGCTGATCAACGAGATCTACGCCCCGAGCATCGGCTTCGTGCCGATCGGAGACCGCTACACCATGGGGGCCAAGACGGCGGCGCTCGCCTGCAAGCGCTTCTTCAAGTTCAAGACCATCGTGCCCTGCCATTACGGGACGTTCCCGGCGCTCGATCAGACCGCCGACAAATTCCTGGCCGAGATGGAGGGTACGGGTGTGGTCGTGCCCAAAGTCGGGGTGCCGTTCGAGGCCTGAAGGCAAACGGGGGCACACTCGTTCTGGCCGCGGCCGGGGGGCAACGGCGCCCAAGCCAAGTTGCCGCCCAACGGGCCGGGTGGTACAGCAGGCCCCACAAAGCGTGTGAAATAACCGTCAACGGCATAGATGTCAGTCGATCGCGCCACCGTCCGCCGCATCGCCCATCTCGCCCGCATCGCCATCTCGGAGGAGGAGGAGGCGCGGCTCGAGCAGGAACTGAACGGAATCCTCGAGTTCGTCGCCCAGCTCGACGAGCTCGACACGAGCGCCGTCGAGCCGATGACCCGCGTCGCCGCCATGACCATGAAGATGCGCGAGGACGTGGTGACGGACGGCTTCTGTGCCGACGACATCGTCAAGAACGCGCCGAAGGTGGACGACCACTATTTCGTCGTGCCGAAGATCGTCGAATAGGGGCGGTGTGTCATGCAGCGCAGAGCACCATGGGTCCTCTCCGTTTGGCTCGTCGGGATGTCGCCGGCTCTGGCCCAAGGGCTGCCCGATGGGACCTTCGCCTCAAACAAGGAGGGCTGCGCCAAGCTCGCCAGCAAGACGCCCGCCGAGCTTGGGGCGGACCTCGATTTCTACGTGCTGACCAAGACCGGCGTGACCACCTATCTGCAGCGTTGCGATTTCCTCAGCGTCACGCCGCACGACGCCAAGAGCTGGGTCGCGACTGCCTTCTGCGACGAGCAGGGCTATATCTACCCTGATCTCTTTGCCATCGCCGAGCGGGAGGGCGGCAAGCTCAGCGTCACGCGCGAGACCGACTTGACGCAGGAGCCGAGCGAAACGGCCGACGATTCGTCGGTGCCGAGCGATGATATCGCTCCGTCGGAACTCGACCACGATCAAACCGATAACAGTGGCGGGACCGCATCGTCGGCCGCTCACGGCGCCGACGAGACTCAGCCGGCGAGCGATGCTTTCAACACCTATGTCCGCTGTGAAAACGTCAAACAATAAGCGCTGGCGGAATTGTCGGGAAGAACCGTGACCAAGCTGACAGACCTCACTCTGGCGGAAGCGCGTGACCTTCTTCGCGCGAAGGAAATCTCCGCGCGCGAGCTTGCCCTGGACCATCTCGCCGCGATCGAGGCCGCCAACGAGGCGCTCAACGCCTATGTCCTGGTGACGCCGGAGAAGGCGCTCGTCATGGCCGAGGCGAGCGACGCGCGGCTTGCGCGCGGGGAGGGCGGCGCGCTCGAAGGCATCCCGCTCGGCGTCAAGGATCTCTTCTGCACCAAGGGCGTGCGCACCACCGCCTGCTCGCACATTCTCGACGGCTTCACGCCGACCTACGAATCGACGGTCACCGCCAATCTGTGGGCGCAAGGGGCGGTGATGCTCGGCAAGCTCAACAACGACGAGTTCGCCATGGGCTCGTCGAACGAGACGAGCTATTACGGCCCGGTGGTCAGCCCGTGGCAGCGCAAGGGATCGAACGCCAAGCTGGTGCCGGGCGGATCCTCCGGAGGCTCCTCGGCGGCGGTCGCGGCACGGCTGTGCATGGGCGCGACGGGAACCGATACCGGAGGTTCGATTCGCCAGCCGGCGGCGTTGACCGGCACCGTCGGCATCAAGCCGACTTACGGGCGCTGCTCGCGCTGGGGGATCGTCGCCTTCGCCTCCTCGCTCGACCAGGCGGGCCCGTTTGCCCGCACCGTCAACGACGCGGCGATCCTGCTCGGCGTCATGGCGAGCCACGATCCAAAGGACACGACGAGCGTCGATCTTCCCGTGCCTGATTACGAGGCGGCGGTCGGGCGCGGCGTCAAGGGGCTCACCATTGGCATTCCCAAGGAATATCGCATACCCGGCATGCCCAAGGAGATCGAGGCGTTGTGGCAGAAGGGTGTCGCCTGGCTCAAGGAGGCGGGCGCGGAGATCAAAGAGGTGAGCCTGCCGCACACCAAATACGCGCTGCCCTCCTATTATATCGTCGCGCCGGCCGAGGCGTCGTCGAACCTCGCCCGCTATGACGGCGTGCGCTACGGCTTGCGCGAGCCGGGTTCAGACGTGATCTCGATGTACGAGAACACGCGCCGCGCGGGCTTTGGCGCAGAGGTGAAACGCCGCATCCTGATCGGCACTTACGTGCTGTCGGCGGGTTATTACGATGCCTATTATCTCAAGGCGCAGAAGGTGCGGACCCTGATCAAACGCGACTTCGAGCGCGCCTTCGGCCATGTCGATGCGATCCTCACGCCGACGACGCCGGGACCGGCCTTCGCTCTCGGCGAGAAGTCGGGCGATCCGGTCGAGATGTATCTGAACGACATTTTCACCGTGACGGTGAACATGGCCGGGTTGCCGGGCATGAGCGTGCCTGCGGGGCTTTCATCGGAGGGGACGCCGCTCGGGCTTCAGCTCATCGGCAGGCCGTTCGACGAGGAGACCTTGTTCCGGACCGCGCGCGTGATCGAGGAGGCAGCGGGACCGATGATGAAGCCCAACGATTGGTGGAGCAAAGCGGCATGAATGATGCAGCGAGCAAGCGACGTCTGATCTCCTCGGGCAGTCCTTACGAGCCGATCGTCGGCTTCTCCCGCGCCGTTCGCGTCGGCAATATCGTCGCCGTCGCGGGGACTACGGCCGGCTCGAGCGGCAAGCCCGTCGCCAAAGGTGACCCTGCGGCGCAGACCCGGGCCATTCTCGAGACGATTGGGAAGGCGCTCGCCGAGGCCGGCGCGAGCCTCAAGGACGTGGTTCGCACGCGCGTGTATCTCGTCGATATGGCTCACTTCGAGGCGGTCGGCCGCGTCCACGGCGAATTCTTCGGCGACATCCGTCCCGCCAACTCGACGCTTCAGGTCTCGGCCTTCGTGAACCCGGACTATCTGGTCGAGATCGAGGCCGATGCGGTCATACCCGGCTAGAGGATCGAAACGATGGCGCCGCGCAAAGCCAAGGACTGCCGCAACATGGATGAGGTGAGGGCGGAGATCGACCGGATCGACCAGGCGCTTGTCGATCTCATCGGCGAGCGCTTCACCTATGTCGATCGCGCCTGGCAGCTCAAGGCCTCGCCGGCGGAAGCCCGCGTGCCGTGGCGTATCCAGCAGGTGATCGATCGCGTGCGTGCGAGAGCCGCCGAGATGGGCTTGCCGCCCGAGCTTGCCGAGGCGTTGTGGCGGCAGATGATCGGCTGGTTCATCCAATATGAGGAGGAGAAGCTCCGAGAGTCGAACGAGGAGAAGTAACCCTCTCCCCAGCGGGGAGAAGGCTGAAGAGAGAGGGCTGAAGTCCCACAGGCGACATGGATCAGAAAGCAGAGAAATCGAACCTGATCGAAGGCGAGACCGGCCCGTTCGAGGTGGTGATCGGCATGGAGGTGCATGCCCAGGTCACCTCGAACGCCAAGCTGTTCTCCGGCGCCTCGACCGAGTTCGGCGGCGAGCCGAACAGCCATGTGAGTCTGGTCGATGCCGCCATGCCCGGCATGCTGCCGGTCATTAACGAGGGCTGCGTCGCGCAGGCGATCCGCACCGGGCTCGGCCTGAAGGCCAAGATCAATCTCAATTCGGTGTTCGACCGGAAGAACTATTTCTATCCCGATCTGCCGCAGGGCTATCAGATCAGCCAGTACAAGAATCCGATCGTGGGGGAAGGCGAAGTCATCGTCGATCTTCCGGGCGGCGAGCGGGTTGTGGTCGGCATCGAGCGGCTTCATCTCGAGCAGGACGCCGGAAAAAGCCTGCACGATCAGCACCCGCAATATTCCTATGTCGATCTCAACCGCTCGGGCGTGGCGCTCATGGAGATCGTGTCCAAGCCCGACCTCCGCTCCTCCGAACAGGCGCGCGCCTACATCACTAAGCTCCGTTCGATCCTGCGTTATCTCGGCACCTGCGACGGCAACATGGAGCAGGGCTCGCTCCGCGCCGACGTGAACGTGTCGGTGCGCCGTCCCGGCGAGCCGCTCGGCACGCGCTGCGAGATCAAGAACGTGAACTCGATCCGCTTCATCGGGCAGGCCATCGATTACGAGGCGCGCCGCCAGATCGCCATCATCGAGGAAGGCGGCGTGATCCATCAAGAGACGCGCCTGTTCGACGCCAAGACCGGCGAGACACGCTCGATGCGCACCAAGGAGGAAGCGCACGACTACCGCTACTTCCCGGACCCCGACCTCCTGCCGCTCGAGCTCACACAGGACTATGTGGACCGGCTCAAGGCCGATCTGCCCGAGCTTCCCGACGAGAAGCGCGCCCGCTTCATCAAGGACTACGGCCTGACGCCTTACGACGCCGACGTGTTGATCGCCGAGCGCGAATCCGCCGGCTATTTCGAGGCCGTTGCCAAGGGGCGCGACGCCAAGCAGGCGGCGAACTGGGTCGTCAACGAACTGTTCGGCCGCCTCAACAAAGAGGGCCGCAGCATCGCCGACAGCCCGGTCACGGCGGAGCAGCTCGGCGCGATCCTCGACCTCATCAAGGCGGGGACAATTTCCGGCAAGATCGCCAAGGACGTGTTCGACATCGTATGGGCCGAGGGCGGCGACCCGAGAAAGATCGTCGAGGCGCGCGGGCTGGTGCAGGTCACCGACATGAGCGCGATCGAGGCCGCGGTCGATCAGGTCATTGCTGCCAATCCCGACAAGGCCGAGCAAGCGAAAGCCAAACCCGCGCTCGCCGGCTGGTTCGTGGGTCAGGTGATGAAGGCCACGGGCGGCAAGGCGAGCCCGCAGGCGGTGAACGAGTTGCTCAAGAAGAAGCTCGGGATCGCATGAGCCACGCGATCCGTATTCATGAGTATGGCGGGCCGGAGGTCCTCAGCTGGGAGGAAGTCTCGGTCGGCGCGCCCGGCCCAGGCGAAGTGAAGATCAGGCAGACGGCGGTCGGGCTCAACTTCATCGACATCTACCAGCGTACGGGGTTGTATCCGCAGCCATCGTTTCCCTTCGTCCCCGGCAACGAAGGCGCCGGGGTCGTCACCGCGGTCGGCCAAGGCGTGTGCGACCTGAAAATCGGGCAGCGCGTCGCTTATGCCGCGCAGGTCGGCGCCTATGCCGAGGAGCGCCTGATCGCTGCCGACCGGGTGGTCGCAATTCCCGACGGCATCGACGATCGGATCGCGGCGGCGATCATGCTGAAAGGCATGACCGCTCAATACCTCCTGCGCCGGACCTATAAAGTCGGACCCGAGACCACCCTCCTGTTCCATGCTGCGGCCGGGGGCGTGGGGCTGATCGCCTGCCAATGGGCGGCCGCGCTCGGCGCGACGGTGATCGGCACCGTCGGCTCATCGGCCAAGGTTCCGGTCGCCCGCGCGCACGGCTGCCGCTACGTGATCAACACGGGCCAAGAGGACTTCGTCGCCAAGGTGAAGGAGTACACCAAAGGCCAAGGCGTCGATGTCGTCTACGACTCGATCGGCAAGGACACATTTCCCGGCTCGCTCGATTGCCTGAAGCCGATCGGGCTGTGGGTCAGCTTCGGCCAGTCTTCGGGCGCGGTGCCGCCGTTCAATATCGCGCTGCTGTCGCAGAAGGGCTCGCTCTTCGCCACCCGAACGTCGCTTTACACCTACATCGCCTCGCGCCAGGACCTGGTCGCCACCGCTGACGACCTGTTCGAGGTGGTGGGCACAGGCAAGGTCGAGATCGCCGTCAACCAGACCTATCCGCTGGCCGAGGCGGCAGAGGCTCATCGCGACCTCGAGGCGCGGCGCACGACTGGCTCGACCGTTCTTCTGCCCTAGGAAGGATCGGGCATGACGGGGCACGCGGCGGTCGCGGGTGGCAATGGAGACGGCAAGGCAACGGCGCCCTCGTGGGGCCTTGGCCTCCTCCTCGTCGTCGGCGTTGGACTTGCTTACGGACTTGCCTATTCGACCTTAAGGCTATCGCTTTCCGACAACCTGCCGCAGGACGACGTCACCTCCAACGTCCTCACCCAGACGCTCGCGCTCGGCTACGTGCCGCGCCAGCCGCCGCTCTACGAATGGCTGCTGTGGTCGGTGCAACAGCTGACCGGCCCGACGCTGCCGAGCTTCCTCATCATCAAATACGGGCTGCTCACCGCCACAGTCGGCTTTCTCTACCTCGCCGCCACGCGCATCTTCAGCGAACGGAGCTTTACCGTTCTCGCCGGGCTTTCGCCCTTCTTCCTGTTCCAGTTCGCCTGGAACCTGCATGAGGGCGTCACCCACTCGATGGTTCTCACCAGCCTCGTGGCGGCAAGCCTGTGGGCGGTCATGCGCGTCGCCGAGAAAGGCCGCATCATCGACTATCTCCTGTTCGGGCTGATCGCCGGGCTCGGCCTCATCAGCAAATGGGGATTCGCCGCGTTTCTGCTGCTTCTCTTCATCGGCGCCATGCTGCAGCCTGCGCTCAGGAGGCGCATCCTTGCGCCGCGCTTTCTCGTGAGCCTCGGCACGATCGCAGTGGTCGGGGCACCGGTCGCCTATTGGCTCATCGCCGGCCAGCACGATCTCGTCGCGCTTTACGGCAGCGCGGTCGCGCCAAAGGCGCATGTGAATCGCTTGCGGGCGACGCTGGTTGGGCTCGGGCTTTCGATCTATGCGCCGCTCGGCTTCCTGTTTCCGCTCGACGCGATCCTGCCGGTCCTGTTTCCCGCCTGCGTGCCGAAGGCATGGTGCGACATCAAGCGCGCGGCCTCGCCGAAAGCGTGGGGAACAAGCGAGCCCGACTGGCCGCTCCTCATCCTCCACATGAGCATCGGCGGCTTCCTCCTGCTCATGCTCGGCGCGCTTCTAACCGGCGCCTCGCATTATCTCGAGCGCTACATGCATCCGTTCTTCCTGCTCACGCCGCTGTGGATGCTGAGCGTGGTGGCGCAGATGGACAACGCCGCGCGCAAGGCAAAGGTGCTTGGCGTCGTGCTCGCCGCATCGCTTCTCATCGTGTTCCCGATCAGGGTGAGGGACTCGCTTCACGCGATGGGACCCGACTGCAACAAATGCCGCATCGCGACGCCTTACGCCGGACTCGCCGAGGCGCTCGAGGCGCGCGGTTTCGAAGACGGCACCATCGTCGCCTTGAGTCGCCACGACGCCGGCAATCTTCGCCGATTCTTCCCCAACGCGCGCATCGTCTGCCTCGACCGGCCGAATTATGGGCCGCCGATGAGGGGGGTCGACGCGCGGTCTGAGGCGGTTGTCATCTGGCGCCCCGAGCAGGGCGAAGACATGCCAGCCATCGCCCAAGGCGAGCTCGATCGCCTCAAGGCAAGTCCCAAGGGCGCGGCAGAGCGGATCGAGGTGCCGTGGCAGCCTTATCCGGCCACCTCCAAGCCCAAGGAATGGGCCTGGATGATCCAGCTCTTCGCGCCGGGGGAGAAGGGCTGAGGGGCGCCAATCCCAGGCGCCAGCGGGGTTGCGCAAATCGATTCTTTGGTTATCGCCAGATGACCGGCAATGGTCAAAAAAATCTTGCCTGGCCTTTAGATTAACCAATTTGCCGCAGCTGCGCGTCGCAGTGTAAACCAATGTTACTCGGTGATTTAGATTTAGTGATCTTGCGTTAAGCATATGAATTCATGAGTTATTGAAAATGCTCCGTGATGATCTCCCGCACTTAGGGGAGATCATCAACAGTAGTGGTCAACCGTACTTCCAGAATATTCGGCTGGTCACAAGAGGACTGACAAAAAGGGGCAGGTAAAATGGCACGGATGGACATTTCGACGGAAAAGGCCGAGCTGGCGACGCAGACGGCCATGCCGGACGCGCTTTTCGAGCTCGGGATGCTTTATGCAACGGGCCGTGACGTGGAGGCCGACCTCGTGGCAGCCCACAAATGGTTCAACCTCGCGGCCGCGCGCGGCAATCGTTCGGCCTTGACCTATCGCCTCGAGCTCGCGCGGGAAATGTCCTCGGAGCAGATCGCGGAAGCGCAGCGGCTCGCCCGCGAGTGGCTGCAGACGCACTAGTCGACAATTCGCTTAAGTCGGGGAGGGGGCGGCGGCGTGCTTACTGCACGGTGTCGCTCGCCTCTTCGCGGCAGTGGCGGAAGAACGACCGCAGGCAGCGGTAGCTCTTGCGTGCAATGTTGCCCATGGCGCTGCTTGCGCGCTGCATCCGGCTGGGAGAATCGGCCGTGGCGGACGCGGCGTCGGCGGCCTGCGGCGTGACGGGCAACGGCTGGGCATCTTGGCTTGAGCCTCCGCCGAGCGCAGCTTTGGCGTTGCGCCACCCTTGGCGCGAGGCGCTGAGCGCTCGGCCGGTCAGTTCGACCATGGTCTTCGGCGTTTCCGCTTTCGGCTTCTCGAACGCCTGATTTTCGTGATTCATCCGCTTCATCAACGACTTGACGCGCGGGTCCTGGGCGATCTCTTCGGGGATCGCCGGACCATCATAGGTATAGACCTTGTCGATCCCGGCGCACGCTGCCGTGGCGTTCTCGGCCGAGCAGGAGGCGTGATGGCCCTCCTTGGCCGTGCGGATGACGCAATAGAGCTTGAGCGCGTCGCTCGGTATGGAGCCTTCGCCCGTGACCCGGCAGCGATAGACCTGGTCGGGACCGCTGCAGGCAACGCAAAAGCTCGCTTCGCCGGCCATTGCCGAGAGCGGAATTGCGCAGAGCACCGCCGCGAGCGCCGCGACCTTGAAGATTTGTCTGTTAGCGTGCCGGCCCATCGCGCGGCGCGCCCCCCTTCATTGTCGTTGCCGAAAAGTCTAGCACATCGCCTGATCTAAAGACATTCTTGAGCCGTCATTGTGGCCGCGTTTGGAAAACTTGCACGACGCGTTTTGGTTGCAGAATACGGCGTTGGATTTCTGCTTCGGCGGCCACCATCTATGCCAAAGTCTGCCGGAGACCGACTAGCGGTTGGCCGCAAGAGGCTCATGCGCTGCCCGGTTCCAGGCGAGTTGACCGGCCAGCACCGGATCAGTAAGCCTTCGTAGTCGTGGAGACGTGGCCGAGAGGCTGAAGGCGGCGGTTTGCTAAACCGTTATACGGTCAAAAGCCGTATCGAGGGTTCGAATCCCTCCGTCTCCGCCACCCTGCACGATTACGCTTCCATCCCCGCACGGTTGAACGCGAGCCGGCGCGTGCCGCCGTCTCCTTTGTCCTGAAGCGCAAAGCTCTTGAGAAACGGGGTCGGGCTCCCCCCTGACCCTCAACGGTCAGCGCTTCGGATTCGTCCTTGCTTTGTTGATTGACGCTCTGATCTGAGCGACCACCATTTTGAGGTCGTATGGTTTTTCGATGAACGGCTGGTCTTCGCACAGCTCCATTGCCGCTTCGGTCTTCCGGCCATCGCCGGAGGTGAGAATGACGGGCATGCCAGGGCGGTTCGCGTGAACCCACTTCGAGAGCGCAAAACCATCGACTGAGCCGGGCATCGAGATATCGGTGAAGACAAGATCGACGGCAACGTGGGCAGTGTCGAGGATGAGGATGGCTTCTTCTCCAGTCGAGGCTTCCAGCACCTTGTAGCCGCACTCCTGGAGATAGTCGGAGAGCATGGCGCGGATGAGAGCCTCGTCATCCACTAACAAAATAGTGGGCGCCCGGTTGCCGGGTTCCGGGGATGCGTCTCCTTTGTCTTGCGTCTTGGGAACCATCGTCTCGCCCCAAGATCGGTAACCGCCAGAAGCACTTAAAGTTCCATGCAGCATCAGCCCCTTCGATTAAGCGGCGAGGTTAGAGCTGATGCCGGAAAGCAAGACGGGGCGGACTCTGTTGGACCGCCAACGCGCCAATCCGTACCCGGCCGAACCCTCGGCCGAACTCGCGCGTTGTCGACCAAACAAAGGAGGTTCTGCATGAAACGTGTGCAACGCGACTATCTGTTTGGAGCGGCTGCGATTGCGGCGCTCTTTGCGTTAAGCCCTGCCTATGCCGGTTCGGATACGAGCGTAGAGGTCAATTCGGGCACTGGCGCGAGCGTGGAGGTCGAACAGCATCACGGCATCCTGCCGCGCAACCGCGGAGCGGAAGTGCACGTGAACACGCCGGCCCCGGATGTCGAGGCCACCGTTCCGCCTCCGAGCGGAGGAACGGTCGTCGAGGAGCATTCCGAAACGACAATCCACCACGACTGATGAAAACCGGCTCCCATTGCGATGCGCTGGCGACGCGATGGGAGCCGCCCGGCCGCCCGCCTTGGGTCGCTGTAGAGGCGGTGTTTGCGCTTAATGTGTCCCGCCAAGATCGCGACCCTCACGATGAAGACGTCTCAGCGCCCGCCGGGCGAGTTGACCGGGCGGCACCGGATCGCTAAGCCTTCCGTCGGAAGACGTGGCCGAAACGCCGAAGGAGCGGTTGGCTAAACCCTTATGCGGTCAAAAGCCGTATCGAGGGTTCGAATCCCTCCGTCTCGGCCACTCACCTTGCGCTGTCGCAACGTCCGGTACGGTCGCATCAGATCCGCGTCATAATGCGACCAACAACGGGGGGATGATGACCGCCATGCCGACCAAGCCGGGTTACGAGACCGATCCCCGTTTCGAGCGCGTCGCCGTGGAGCGGGAGCAGAACCGGCTCGCCGCCCGCGCGCTTCTCGTCCTGGTGGTCCTCAACGGCGCGGCCGCGCTGGTGCTCCTCGCCATTCTCGGCAAGGCCCCCGAATCCTCGGTCGAACCCAAGTTCGCCGCGGCGATGCTGTTCTTCGCGGCGGGAGCGATCGCGGCACTGTTCAGCGCCTTCGTCGCCTATATCAATCGTACGATCAGGCTCGAGGCGCCTCAGCGCCGCACGTTGCAAAATACCCTTCGCATCGTTGCCATTCTTGCCGTGATCGGGAGCGGCGCCTCCTTCCTCACCGGCATGAACATGGTTGGCGATGCGGCATCGGAGAAGTCGAGCTCCCATCCGAAGGGCCCGCGAGAGAAGAACGCTCCGCCCAAGCCGGACAACGCGCCGGCTAACGCGCCGAGTAGGCGGGCACCCCTCCAGAACGAAGCTTTGGCGCAATAGGACGTGCGCCTAGGGCGGTCCCGTCATCTGGCGGGTGAACTCATCCCATTTCTGCTTCAAGTCGGCGGTGAGGACGTCAAGCTTCTGCGAGACGACGTCCCAGTTCACCATGGGATGCGCGTTCGCAGGGTCCTCGCGCTGATCGGAGACATAGGCGCCCCCGATCGTGAGCAGCGAACCTAAGATCAAGCCAAGCAGAAACCGCATCGCCCACCCCGTCGAGTGCGATCATAGGCCACCGGGCCCTCGATAGGAAGCCGATTGGGCACGCCGCCAGCCTGCGCCGAATCCGCCGCCCAAAGAGGGTCAAGGGCGTAAATGATGGCGATCCTTGATCCGCGTCAAAGAGGGACCGGCACGGCACGGAGCATGGTGGGCCGGAAAAAGGGGATCAGACCATGGCTTCGATGCTTGAGCGTGAGGAGTGGAAGGCGTTTTCGGACTTTTCGGCGCTTGCGGCGGCGGGACTTCTCACGCTTCTCGGGCTTGTTCTTGCCATCGCGGGCAAGGACGCCGTCATCGCCTTCCACGGCTGCATCTTGCTCGGCGCGGCGGGTCTCTCCTTCCTCTACATCCTGACCCAACTCATCGAGAACAAGGAGCCGCGCGACAAGGGCGGGTACGCCGACGGCGTGATCCGCGCCGGCGTCATCGCCACCGTGTTCTGGGGGGTGGCCGGCTTCCTAGTCGGCGACCTTATCGCCTGGCAGCTCGCTTATCCCGTCCTCAATTTCGACCTGCCCTGGACGAGCTTCGGCCGGTTGCGGCCGCTCCATACCTCGGCCGTGATCTTCGCCTTCGGCGGCAATATCCTGATCGCGAGCTCGTTCTACGTCGTGCAGCGCACCAGCCGCGCGCGCCTCGCCGGACGCTGGGCGCCGTGGTTCGTATTCTGGGGCTATCAGCTGTTCATCGTGCTCGCCGCGACCGGCTACCTGCTCGGCGTGACCCAGTCCAAGGAATATGCCGAGCCCGAATGGTACGTAGACCTCTGGCTCACCGCCGTCTGGGTCGTCTACTTCCTTGTCTTCGTCGGCACGCTCGCCAAGCGCAAAGAGCCGCACATCTACGTGGCGAACTGGTTCTACCTCGCCTTCATCGTCACCATCGCCATGCTGCACATCGTCAACAATCTGGCGGTGCCGGTGTCGCTGCTCGGATCCAAGAGCTACATCCTCTATTCCGGCGTCCAGGACGCCATGACGCAGTGGTGGTACGGCCATAACGCGGTCGGCTTCTTCCTCACCGCAGGCTTCCTCGGCATGATGTATTACTTCGTGCCGAAGCGCGCCGAGCGGCCGGTCTATTCCTACCGCCTCTCGATTGTGCATTTCTGGTCGCTGATCTTCCTCTATATCTGGGCAGGCCCGCATCATCTGCACTACACCGCCCTGCCTGATTGGGCGCAGACGCTCGGCATGACCTTCTCGATCATGCTGTGGATGCCGTCCTGGGGCGGGATGATCAATGGATTGATGACGCTGTCGGGCGCCTGGGACAAGCTCAGGACCGATCCCGTCATCCGCTTCCTCGTCGTGTCGGTCGCCTTCTACGGCATGTCGACCTTCGAAGGCCCGCTGATGAGCATCAAGTCGGTCAACGCGCTATCGCACTACACCGACTGGACGATCGGGCACGTCCATTCGGGCGCGCTCGGATGGGTCGCCTTCATCTCCTTCGGCACGATCTATTGCCTCGTGCCGTGGCTATGGCAGCGGCGCGGACTCTACTCGCAGCGCCTGGTCGAATGGCATTTCTGGGTCTCGACGCTCGGCATCCTGCTCTACATCACCTCGATGTGGGTGTCCGGCATCCTCCAGGGCCTGATGTGGCGCGCCTACGACAGCTTGGGCTTCCTCGAATATTCCTTCGTCGAAACGGTCGCGGCCATGCACCCCTTCTACGTCATCAGGGCGACTGGCGGTCTCCTCTTCGTCATCGGCTCGCTGATCATGGTCTACAACGTCTGGCGGACCATTCGCGGCGACGAGCCGGTCGATGTGGTGGATCAACCGCGCATCGCGGCGGCGCCCGAGCTTCGGCCCGTGCCGGCTGAATAGGGGGAGGCAGGAATGGTCTGGGCAAAGCATCAAATCCTGGAAAAGAGCTCGGTCCTTCTTCTGATCGGCATCCTTTTGGTGGTTGTGATCGGCGGCATCGTCGAGATCGCGCCGCTGTTCTGGCTGTCCTCCACCATCGAGAAGGTCGAAGGCATGAGGCCCTATACGCCGCTCGAGCTTGCCGGGCGCGACATCTATATCCGCGAGGGCTGTTACGTGTGCCACAGCCAGATGATCCGTTCGCTCCGCGACGAGGTCGAGCGCTATGGGCACTACAGCCTGGCCGCCGAGAGCATGTACGACCACCCGTTCCAGTGGGGATCGAAGCGAACCGGTCCCGACTTGGCGCGCGTCGGCGGTAAATATTCCGACGAGTGGCACATCGCGCATATGACCGATCCGCGCGCCGTGGTGCCCGAGTCGGTGATGCCGGGCTACCCGTTCCTCGCAAGGCGCGAGCTCGACTACACGGACATCGCCGAGCGCCTCACCGTCCTGAGGGAGGAGGGCGTGCCCTACACCGATGAGGAGATCAAGGACGCCAAGGCCGACCTCGAGCGGCAGGTCGACCCCAATGCCGAGGGGCTCAAGGATTTCCTCGCCCGCTACCCCAAGGCGCAAGTCAGGCAGTTCGACGGCGACCCGCGCTATATCTCGGAACTCGATGCGCTGATCGCCTATCTGCAAATGCTGGGCACGCTCGTCAATTTCGCGACGTTCGATGCCGCCGGACCCAATCTCAGATAGGGGCGCGCCATGAGCTACGAGCAGGTTGCTTCGATCTCGCAGGTGGTGGCGCTGATCTTCTTCATCGTGCTGTTCGCCGCGGTCGTGCTCTACGCCTTCTGGCCCGGCAACAAGAAGCGCTTCGAGCGCGCGGCGAGGATGCCGCTGGAAAAAGATCCCGAGAACGACGAGAAAGACGGTTGAGCCCCATGGCCAAGAAACACGACGCGGCGACAGAGGTCGAGACCACTGGCCACGAATGGGACGGCATCGAGGAGCTGAACAAGCCTCTGCCGAAATGGTGGCTGTGGACGTTCTACGCCACCATCGTCTGGGCGATCGGCTACTGGCTCCTGATGCCGGCCTGGCCCTTGGTCTCGACCTATACCAAGGGCCTGCTCGGTTACAGCCAGCGCGCTGCGGTGCAGCAGCAGCTCGACGCCGCCAGGGCGGCGAAGGCGGTGTACCGGGAGAAGATCGCCGCAAGCGATCTCGCCGCCATCAACAACGATCCCGAGCTTCTCAATTTTGCTCTTGCCGGCGGCGAAGCCGCCTTCGGCGACAATTGCGCCCCCTGTCATGGGCGGGGAGCGCAAGGGGGGTTCGGCTATCCCAATCTCCGCGACGATTCCTGGCTGTGGGGCGGAACGCTCGACGCCATCCACCAGACCATCACCCACGGCATCAGAGCCAACGACCCGCAGACGCGCAGCCCCGGCGCGCAGATGCCGGCGTTCGGCAAGATGGGCGTGCTCAACGAGGGGCAGATCGGCGACGTCGCCGAATACGTGCTCTCGCTGTCGGGCAGGGCCGACGACCACGGCGCCGCTGACCGCGGGGCGAAGATCTTCACCAGCACGTGCGCGCCCTGCCACGGCCCCGACGGGAAGGGCAATCAGAAGATCGGCGCGCCCGATCTGACCGACGAGCTATGGCTTTATGCCGGCGACAAGGCGACCATCATGGCGACGATCAGAGGCGGGCGCGGCGGGGTGATGCCGGCCTGGGCCGGGCGGCTCGATCCCGAGACCATCAAGGAGCTCGCCATCTACGTGCATTCGCTGGGCGGCGGCCAGTAGGCGAGGCATCGCGAAAAATGATAATCGATAAGGTCCACAACGGTCCGGACGGCATCGCCGTTCCCGGGAACGCGCCGGTCGTTCGCATGGCGGAAGCGGCACCAGGTGTGGAGCGGAGCGAGG
>NZ_DASRGO010000053.1:0-5066 GCF_035650995.1 Methyloceanibacter sp.
CGCCGCGTGCGCTCGGTGGGCGAGCTCGCCGAGAACCAGTTCCGCGCCGGCCTGGTGCGCGTCGAGCGGGCGGTGAAGGAACGCCTGTCGCAGGCGGAGTCCGAGAATCTGATGCCGCACGATCTGATCAACGCCAAGCCGATCTCGGCGGCGATCAAGGAATTCTTCGGCTCCTCGCAGCTCTCGCAGTTCATGGACCAGACCAACCCCTTGTCCGAGATCACGCACAAGCGCCGCGTCTCGGCGCTCGGACCCGGCGGCCTGACCCGCGAGCGCGCCGGCTTCGAGGTGCGCGACGTACACCCGACCCACTATGGGCGGGTGTGCCCGATCGAGACGCCCGAGGGCCCGAACATCGGTCTCATCAACTCGCTCGCGCTTTATGCGCGCACCAACAGATACGGCTTCCTGGAAACGCCGTATCGCCGAGTGAAGGACAGCAAGGCGACCAACGAAATTGCCTACCTGTCGGCCATCGAGGAGGGCAACTACGTCATCGCACAGGCGAACGCCTCGCTCGACAAGAGCGGCAAGCTCACCGACACGCTGGTGTCGTGCCGCTTCAAGAACGAGTTCGAGCTGAAGTCGCCCGAGGAAGTGCAGTACATGGACGTGGCGCCCTCGCAGATCGTCTCGGTCGCGGCCTCCCTCATCCCGTTCCTCGAGCACGATGACGCCAACCGCGCGCTGATGGGCTCCAACATGCAGCGCCAGGCGGTGCCGTGCCTGCGGCCGGAGAAGCCGCTGGTCGGCACGGGCGTCGAGCGCACCGCGGCGATCGACTCGGGAACCTGCGTCATCGCGCTGCGCGGCGGCGTGGTCGACTACGTGGATGCGAACCGCATCGTCGTGCGCGTGAACGACGACGAAACGGTCGCCGGCGACGTCGGTGTGGACATCTACAAGCTCACCAAGTACACGCGCTCCAACCAGAACACCAACATCAACCAGCGCCCGATCGTGAAGCAGAGTGAGCGCATCGCCAAGGGCGACGTGGTGGCCGATGGCGCCTCGACCGATCTCGGCGAGCTCGCGCTCGGCCAGAACATGCTGGTCGCGTTCATGCCGTGGAACGGCTTCAACTTCGAGGACTCGATCCTGATCAGCGAGCGGGTGGTGGCCGACGACCGCTTCACCTCGATCCACATCGAGGAGCTCACCGTCGTCGCGCGGGACACGAAGCTCGGGCCCGAAGAGATTACCCGCGACATCTCGAACCTCTCCGAGGCGCAGCTCGTCCGGCTGGACGAGTCGGGCATCGTCTACATCGGCGCCGAAGTCGAAGCGGGCGATGTGCTGGTCGGCAAGGTGACGCCGAAGGGCGAGACCCAGCTCACGCCGGAAGAGAAGCTGCTGCGCGCGATTTTCGGCGAGAAGGCGTCCGACGTTAAGGACACCTCGCTGCGCGTGCCCTCCGGCATCAGCGGCACGGTGATCGATGTGCAGGTCTTCACCCGCGAAGGTATCGAGCGGGACAAGAGAAGCCAGAGCATCATCGAGGACGAGCTCAAGCGCTATCGCACGGACTTGAACGACCAGATGCGCATCGTCGAGAACGACACCTTCGAGCGCCTGGAGCGCCTGCTCAACAGCAAGGTCGCCAACGGCGGCCCGAAGAAGCTCGCCAAGGGCACCAAGGTGACCAAGGACTACCTCGAGAGCATGGAGCGCTACGACTGGTTCGACATCCGGCTTGCCAACGAGGAGGCGGCGGCTCAGGTCGAGAGCCTCAAGGACTCGCTCGGCCAGAAGCGCCGCGAGTTCGACGCCATGTTCGAGGCGAAGAAGAAGAAGCTGACCCAGGGCGACGAGCTGCCGCCGGGCGTGCTGAAGATGGTGAAGGTGTACGTCGCGGTGAAGCGCCGCCTGCAGCCGGGCGACAAGATGGCCGGCCGCCACGGCAACAAGGGCGTCATCTCGAAGATCGTGCCGGTGGAAGACATGCCGCACATGGCCGACGGCACGCCGATGGATCTCGTGCTGAATCCGCTCGGCGTACCGTCGCGGATGAACGTGGGGCAGATTCTGGAAACGCACCTCGGCTGGGCGGCAAAAGGCCTCGGGCTGCGGATCGGCGAGCTCATCAAGCAGGAGCAGCACAAGGCCGGCGAAGTGAAGAAGCTGATCGAGCGCATCTACACCGCCAGCGGCCGCGACGACGAGCTCGCCAAGCTCTCCGACGAGGAGCTGATGCAGCTCGCGCAGAACCTGCGCGAGGGCGTGCCGTTCGCGACGCCGGTGTTCGACGGCGCGGCGGAGAGCGAGATCAACTCCATGCTGGAGATGGCCGGCTTGCCCACCACCGGGCAGGTCCAGCTCTTCGACGGCCGCACCGGCGAAGCGTTCGATCGCAACGTCACGGTCGGCTACATGCACATGCTGAAGCTGCACCATCTGGTCGACGACAAGATGCACGCGCGCTCGACCGGGCCGTACTCGCTCGTCACGCAGCAGCCGCTCGGTGGCAAGGCGCAGTTCGGCGGCCAACGCTTCGGTGAGATGGAAGTGTGGGCGCTGGAGGCCTACGGCGCGGCGTACACGCTGCAGGAGATGCTCACCGTCAAATCCGACGACATCACCGGCCGCACCAAGGTGTACGAGAACATCGTCAAGGGCGACCACAAGATCGATGCGGGCATGCCCGAGTCGTTCAACGTGCTGGTCAAGGAAATCCGGTCCCTTGGGATCGACATCGACCTGGAGAGGTACTAATCGATGAAGGCACTACTCGAACTCTTCAAGCAGGTTCAGCAGGACGAGGAATTCGACGCGATCAAGATCGGGCTCGCTTCGCCCGAGAAGATCCGCTCCTGGTCCTACGGCGAGGTCAAGAAGCCCGAGACCATCAACTACCGGACCTTCAAGCCGGAGCGCGATGGCCTTTTCTGCGCCAAGATCTTCGGGCCGATCAAGGACTACGAGTGCCTGTGCGGCAAGTACAAGCGGCTCAAGCACCGCGGCGTGATCTGTGAGAAGTGCGGCGTCGAGGTGACGCTCGCCAAGGTGCGCCGCGAGCGCATGGGCCATATCGAGCTCGCCTCGCCGGTCGCGCATATCTGGTTCCTGAAGTCGCTGCCCTCGCGCCTCGGCCTGGTGCTCGACATGACGCTGCGCGACATCGAGCGGGTGCTGTACTTCGAGGCCTATGTCGTCACCGACCCGGGCCTCACGCCGCTCAAGCGCTGCCAGCTTCTCACCGAGGATGACTACCTCGCCAAGGTCGAGGAGTTCGGCGACGACTTCCAGGCCGCGATGGGCGCCGAAGGCATCCGCGCGCTGCTGCGGGCGCTCGATCTCAACAAGGAGATCGACAACCTGCGCAAGGAGCTCGAGGCGACCTCGAGCGACGCCAAGATCAAGAAGTTCGCCAAGCGGCTGAAGGTGCTCGAGGGCTTCAAATCCTCGAACATCAAGCCCGACTGGATGATCATGGAAGTGCTGCCGGTGCTGCCGCCCGAGCTGCGGCCGCTGGTGCCGCTGGATGGCGGCCGGTTCGCCACTTCCGACCTGAACGATCTCTATCGCCGGGTCATCAACCGCAACAACCGGTTGAAGCGCCTGCTCGAGCTGAAAGCGCCCGAGATCATCGTGCGCAACGAGAAGCGCATGCTGCAGGAGGCCGTCGATTCACTGTTGGATAACGGCCGTCGCGGCAAGGCGATGACCGGGGCCAACAAGCGCCCGCTGAAATCGCTCGCCGACATGATCAAGGGCAAGGGCGGGCGCTTCCGCCAGAACTTGCTCGGCAAGCGCGTCGACTACTCGGGCCGCTCGGTCATCGTGGTCGGCCCGCAGCTGAAGCTGCACCAGTGCGGCCTGCCGAAGAAGATGGCGCTCGAATTGTTCAAGCCATTCATCTTCAACAAGCTGGAGCTGCTCGGCCTCGCCACGACCATCAAGGCCGCGAAGCGCCTGGTCGAGCAGGAAGTGCCCGAAGTGTGGGACATCCTGGAAGAGGTGATTCGCGAACACCCGGTGCTCTTGAACCGCGCCCCGACGCTCCACCGCCTCGGCATCCAGGCGTTCGAGCCGGTGCTGATCGAAGGCAAGGCGATCCAGCTGCATCCGCTGGTGTGCGCGGCGTTCAACGCCGACTTCGACGGCGACCAGATGGCGGTGCACGTGCCGCTGTCGCTCGAGGCGCAGATGGAAGCGCGCACGCTGATGCTGGCGTCGAACAACGTGCTCTCGCCGGCGAACGGCGAGCCGATCATCGTGCCGTCGCAGGACATCGTGCTGGGTCTGTACTACGCCACGCGCGAGCACATCAACGCCAAGGGCGAGGGCATGAGCTTCTCCGATCTCGCCGAGCTGCACCGCGCCTACGATTCGCGCCAGGTCGACCTGCATGCGCGCGTCTGGGTGCGCATCAAGGAGAAGGAGTACGCCGAGGACGGCGAGATCACCGAGAAGGTGACGCGCTACGAGACGACGGTGGGCCGGGCGATCCTGTCGGAGATCCTGCCGATCGGGTTGTCGTTCGAGCTGCTCAACAAGCCGCTGAAGAAAAAAGAGATCAGCCGGCTGATCAACGCCGCGTTCCGCCGCTGCGGGCTGCGCGAGACGGTGATCTTTGCCGACAAGCTGATGCAGTCCGGCTTCGGCATCGCCACGCGCGCCGGCATCTCGTTCGGCGTGCACGACATGCGCATCCCCGAGCAGAAGCAGGAGATCATCAAGGCCGCCGAGACCGAGGTGAAGGAGATCGAGAACCAGTACACCTCGGGCCTCGTCACCGCGGGCGAGCGCTACAACAAGGTGGTCGACATCTGGTCGCGTGCCGGTGAGCAGGTCGGCAAGGTGATGATGGACCAGCTCGGGTCGGAAGAGGTCGAGAACCGCCACGGCAAGAAGGTGAAGCAGGAGGCGTTCAACTCGATCTACATGATGGCTGACTCCGGCGCGCGCGGCTCGGCGGCGCAGATCCGCCAGCTCGCCGGCATGCGCGGCCTGATGGCGAAGCCCGACGGCTCGATCATCGAGACGCCGATCACCGCGAACTTCCGCGAAGGCCTGAACGTGCTGCAGTACTTCATCTCGACGCACGGCGCGCGCAAAGGCCTTGC
>NZ_DASRGO010000054.1:0-8929 GCF_035650995.1 Methyloceanibacter sp.
CTTCACCGCGCTCACCCGCGCCTCCGGCAGCATCGGGAAGGTGACGATCGAGATCTCCCAGAGATCGATCTGATCGAGCCGCCGCACGCCCGTGCTCGGATCGGTGCGGCCCTTGACCGTGCGAAAGCCGATCGAGAGCCCGTCGAGCGCGCCTGCGCGCATCAGCGACAGCACTTCGCGCGCCCGCGTCACCTCGGGCATCAGACGTCCCCGCGCGAACAGGCCGCGCGCGTCTTCGGCGAGCTCGAGCCACACCCCGATCGGCTCGTTTGGATCGTGCTGGAAGAGCAGCTTCACGCCCCTCGGACCACGGAGTCTTAAGCTCTCGCGGAAGGCGCCGGGCATGACCAGGTCCTGGCCGAGATCGATCTCGTTGAACAGGCTCGCGTAGCCGGTGAAGGTGCCGTCGGCCTCGACCGATTTCAGGTCGCAGGGCGCGAACTTCACCTCGCGCTCGGGCAGGCTCTCGCCGAAGCGTTGCAGCATCGTCTCGCCTCTCATTATTGCTGGGCAGCACCGGCGATGACGTCGCCGCCCGGAAGTGCGCCGTAGCCGACCGCCGCGCGCTTCTCGTTGATGGTGAGAAAATCGCTCCGGCGCACGCGCTCCCACAGCGCCTCGCGCTCGGTTGAGAGCGCCTCGACCGCATCGAGATCGGGACGAAGCTCGAGCGCGGGCGCATCCGCCGCACCCGAAACGGTCCCCGCGAAGCCGGGCGCAAGCCAATGCGACAGCGCCTTGGCGGTGCGGTTCACGAGAGGCAGCACCGTCTGCCGCCAGAAGCTCCGGTTCGCCTCGGCGTAGTTGGAATAGGTGTTGTCTCCGGGGATCCCGAGCAGCATCGGCGGCACTCCCAAGGCCAATGCCACCTCGCGCGCCGCGACATGCTTCGCCGCGATGAAATCCATGTCCTTGGGCGAGAAGGCCATCGCCTTCCAGTCGAGCCCGCCTTCGAGCAGGAGCGGCCGTCCCGCGTTCTTCGCCCCCTGGAAGCTCGCCTCGAGCTCCGTCTTGAGCCGGTCGAACTGCTCAGGGCTGAGCTGCCCATCCTTGGCGCTATAGACGAGCGCGCCCGAGGGACAGGCGGAATTGTCGAGCAGCGCCTTGTTCCAGGCGCCCGCCGCATTGTGCAGATCGACCGCGGTCGCCGCCGGTTCGAGCGGGCTCAAGCCGTAATGATCGTTGAGCGGATGGAACAGCGCCATGTGCAGGATGGGCCGCACGCCACCGCCCACATCCTGCTCGAAGCGCACCGTCTGCCCGCCGGCCGTATAGTCGTAGGCCTCGGGCCACCCGTCCGTGCCTGGCACCACCTTCATTCGGTCGGGCCGAAGTGCATGCAGCTCGCGCACCGTCCCCGCGACCGACACCGCCTCGAGATAGGCGTTGCCTGCGACCATGAGGTGCTCGTACCAGGCTTCAAGCAGGTCGGGCCCGCATTGCATCGGGTTCGGCCGCGCGAGCAGCGTCAGCAGAGGATGGGTGTCGACCTCGCGCTCGCCCTCGAACAGAAAGAGCGGCACGGACGCCGCGGCCTCCGCGATCATGCGCACGGCGCGATAGACGATCGCATTCTTGGCGAAGCCTTCGCGGGCGAGCGCAGAAAGATCGCGCGGCGTCCACACCGGCTGCCCTCCGGTCGTCCAGGCGATCAGCTTCGCCGTCCGGCTCGCCTTCGCTTCGATGCCGAACAGGCGTCCGATCATGCTCTGCAAATTGCTTGGCATTGCATCCCCAAAGAATTTTGCGTCATGCCCGGGCTTGTGCCGGGCATCCACGATTTGAGACACGGCACCGGGCTTGAAATCATGGATGGCGGGCCAAGCCCGGCCATGACGATTCCGAATATGGATCACTACACCCAGCGCACGCGGGGGCGTGGCCGCTCGCGCAACAGAAGCTCGGTCAGCGCCCAGACGAGCGCATCGACCCGGTCGGGCGAGCGTCCGCCGGACAAGCCGTCCGGCCCGAAATCGCACATCTCGTCTTCGAGCCCAGGGAACGCGCCGACGTGAGCGACGCGGCCCTGCTCGTAGAGGGCCGCGACCGGCTCGGCGCGGAGCCATTTGCCGCGCGATCCGCGGACCGCGCGCACGGGAACGGTCGCGTCGATCTGCCGAATGACGGTCTCGACAAGGTCGCCGCCCTGGTTCACCTCGACGACAATGCGATCGGCCTCGTGGCGCCGATAAGCCAAGATGACCCGGCGCGCCCAGTCGAGCGGCCGCGCGCCCATCACGGTTGCGTCTTCGAGCACATAGGCGCGGCCGTCGCATCCGAGCCCCGCCGCCACGATGCCGCAGGCATCCGCATGAGGTCCCGACGTCGCCGGCGGATCGACCGCGACGACGATGCGGCGAAGCTCGGGTGCTTGAGCCACGCGGCAAGCCTCGACCAGCGCGCGCGGCCAGAGCGCGTCGGGCCTGTCCTCGAGAATCTCCGCATCGAGTTCCTGCCGTCCGAGCCGCGTACCGCGATAGCGCCCGACCACGCTTTCGAGGAACGAGGGCGCAAGGTTGATCGCGTTCGCCGCCGTCGTAACCCGCGTCACCGCGACAAGCGGATCGGCGACGAGCTCCTTGATCAGCTTGATCGGCCGCGGCGTCGTGGTCACCACCTGCCGCGGCGCGGTTCCCAGCCTCAACCCGAATTGCAGCATGGCCCAGGCCTCGTCGGGCTTTCGCCACTTGGCAAGCTCGTCGCACCAGGCGGCGGAGAATTGCGGCCCGCGCAGAGAATCGGGGTCTTCCGCCGAGAACAGGTGCGCCACCGTGCCGTTCGGCCAGCGCACTTGCCGCTTCGAAGGCTCGTAGAGGGGCTGCAACTCAGGCGGATGCACGGCGAGCAGCCCCGACACGCCTTCGACCATCACGCTCCGCGCGTCGGCGAGCGTCTCGCCGACGAGCGCTATGCGTGGCGGAGGGGTCGCTCCGTCGAGACGCGCGGTGGCAAGGCGTCGCACCCACTCGGCGCCGGCGCGCGTCTTGCCTGCGCCGCGGCCGCCGAGCATGAGCCAGGTGGTCCACGCTCCTCCCCCTTGCGCGGCCTCGGGCGGCAACTGGTCCTCGCGCCCCCACAACTCGAAATCGTAATGCAGCCATCGCAGGTGGAGGAGGTCGAGCTCCGCCAAGTCTGCCTCATTCCTCCCCCGCTCCCATAAGGCGCTCAAGACGGCGAGCAATCTCGCGGCGGAGGCTGTCCGCATCCTCGATCGTCCTCAGGTCGGCGTTGTCTTGCTTGTCTCCCTTGGCTTTCCGCTCGGCGTCGTCGATCTCTGCGAGCTTGGCGTAGATGCGCATCAATTGCCCGAACGCGCGCACGTCGCGCTCGGTATCGGCTGCGCTTGTCGGGCTTGCGCCCTCGCCGGCAGTGTTCGCCATGCGCTCCTCGATCTCTCTCAGCTTGGCGTCGAGCAGCCTGAACAACCGCTGCACCATCTTGCGGCGGTTAAACCGTTTCGGCTTCGCCCGCTTCTCTTTCGGCACTCCGGGCTTGCCTGCGCGAAACCCTGAGAGCAGCGGCTTGGTGCCGGTGAGCCGAACCCAGCCCTGCTTCAGCATCCTGGTTCTGATCGTGGTTTCGCCGACGCCGTGCGCTACAGCGATCCGCCGCAGCGACCAGTCGCCGTGGACGACGGCGCGCTCGATCGCGTCCCAGTCGATGCCGTCGCCATCGCCGCGAGCGTCGTCCTGCTCCATTCCCACTACTTCCTCGTCATCACCGGGCCGAGGCGCCCCGCCGCATTGCGCTCAAGTAGCGAAGCGATAGCGCATTCGACATCGCGCTCAAGTAGCGAAGCGATAGCGCGCGTTCGACAAATGCGCCGGATGGCGCCGTGTGACCCGGTGATCCAGGGTCTTTTGGCGAAGTCGGAAATTCTTCTGATCATCACCGCAAACAAAAACGCCGCCCGGTTATGCGGAGCGGCGTCGAAACTCTTGGGCGACTTCGCCGGGTCCTGGCTCATTGCAGCCCCGCCCGCACCTGTCGCGTTATAGCCGAACCCTAGCCCAGGAGCGTCACGCTGTCAAGGAAAAAATTCCTGGGCTTTTATTCTTACTCTGCAGCGAACCGGAACCTTGGCGCGCGCGGCGTCATTCCTAAATCAAACGGCAGCGAAGCAAACGACAGCGAAGGAGGTGCCGCCATGACCGGCATGTTCGAGCGCTGGAAGGATCTGCACGTCGGAGAGCCGATCGATCAGCCCGTGATCTTCGCTCTCCTCGTGATCGCGATTGCGATCACCCTCTACGTCTTCCTTTAGGCTGCGCTGTTCGAGGACCTTGAAGAACGCCGCTCCGAGAGGGGGCCCGGCGAATTGACTTGCGCCGCAAATTTCCGACATTGGTTATGATTGCTCGCGGGAAACCGCTGAGCCTCAAGACCCCGTGAGGGGCCAGCCCTACCAAAGGTGAATCCAAACCGCGGTAGGGCTGTTGCTTTTCGAGGACGCCGTCGAGGCAGGCCCTAGCCACAGCCCCGTTAACCTCCGATTCACCAAACCGGCCGCACCCTTCGCTTGTAGCGATCAGGCGATTCGCGGGGGCTCGCCCCGCCATCCGCCATCCGCCATGGGGGGGACGAAAAAGCCATGTCGGTCGTCGAATTCAGGCCGCCCGCGAGGCCCGAGCCCGAGTTCTGGCAGTGCCGCTGCGGGAGCTTCACCTTCTGGCTCGCTTCGGACGGTTCGGCCCACTGCTCGGGCTGCGAGCAGGAAGCGACCTCGATGCGAGGGTTCTGGCGCATCCCGGAGCACGCCGAGCCGGCGTCCTCGAGCGACCTCGCCAACGTCGTCTTCATCTTCGACAAGCGCGAGTAGGCGGCGCAGGCCTCACATCCCTTTCGTGTCGCCGTCCAGCTCGTTGCAGCCTGGGCCCCAAGTCCACTGCCCGCGCGCCTGATCGGGATTGCAGGGACCCTTGGCTTCGGCCGGCGGCGGATCGACAGGCGCGCCGAGAGGCTTGATGCAGCCCACATGTCCGGTGACGGGATTGATCTCTGCGATCTCGCATTTGGCCGGCGCCGTGCTTTCGGAGCTGTCCGCCGAAGCCTGGCCGGCCATGGCCGCAAGCCCGAGCAGGATCGTACCGATCGTCTGAACGTTGAAACCTGTAGTCATGCGAGCCAATCCCACATAAGACGATATCTTAATGCCAACCTGCTGAAATGTAGCAATGTCGTTCAAGACGAAATCGCCCGGCAAGACCACTTTCCTCGAGCGCCTGAACCATCTGATCGGCTTCTCGCCAAAGCCGCGTCAATCGAAAGTCGCTCAGCCGGGCGCTCGGCCGCAAAAAGCAGCACCATCTCGTCCGTCCACGGACGAAGGCTTCGGCAAGCGCAAACGCCGTAAACATTGAGCTTGAGCGGCGTCAGAGACCTGCGCGTGAAAGGCCTCGCTTAATGGTGAGAAAGAGCGCACAGTGCGGAGTGCGTGGGTGACCCCCGGAGAGTTGGCTGTCGCTTGCGATAGCGTTCACCAGTGTAGCGGAGCCCACGCACGCCGACTCCAGGTTCGATTCAGTTTGTCAATTGCTGCCCTTGGCCGGCGGCTCCGCCGCGGCGGAGGATTTCTGCGCGCCGCAGGGGATCGCCGTGGCGAAGCATTTTGAGTAGAGCCCCTGCTTCACGCACGTCATGTTGATGTCCTTCGCTGCCTCCCAGGTGGCATCGGCGTAGATCGCCTTCGCCTTCTCGAGCCAAGCCTCCTTGGCCGTCTGCTCCGAGTGCTCGCGCGAAGAATCGAAGCCCGGGCCCGTTCCGCTCAGCGCCTTGTCGCCGCAAGCGAAGCCGGGAGGCCTCACCGGCTCCGGCGCGGGGTTGCCTCCGGCGCCAGGAGCTCCCTGCCCGGCCCCTTGCGAGGCTTCCGTCGCCTTGCTGGGCTCGGCGGCGCTCACCTCGAGCAAGCCAGTCGCAAGCATCAAAACAAGCGCGCACGATGCGCACCTGGCGAGCGAGGCTGATATCGGCATTGCCAACTCTCCCTAGGAAGGCGGGGTTCAATGTCCCGCTTGTTATGGGAGATTTAGCATAGCGCGCTCGCTGAAAAGCGCGAAGGGCCCGCGTGTCGCGGACCCTCGCGAGAGAACACCCGTGGCGGCTCGAAGCGGCCGGGCTTAGCCCTTGTGCTCGCTCTTATAGAAGGACTCGGCCTTCGCGAGATTGGCCTCGGGATTCTTCATGAAGTTCGCCTTGGCCTCGGCATTGCTGAAGCAGTAGGTTTTGCCTTTGATCGTGGCGTTGACGGAACAGTCCGTCTGCACGGTCTTGTGATTGGCGAGACCCCAGCTGCACATATTGTCGAATTCGCCGGTTGCGGCGAAGGCCATCGTGGCGGCGCCGAGCAGAACTGCGCCGGCGAGCGCGGGCTTAAGAGTGGTTCTGATCATGGGATTGACCTCCTTGGGTAGACTGCCGAATGCCGGCCCCCCCGGAGGCTGAAGCAACGCTTGTCCTCGCCCCTCGTTCCACCCATGCGACCAAGCAACGCGCAAGCGCCAACTCCGCGCCGCATTGGCAAGGCTCATAAAGCGCATGTCCACTTCGCCCGAACCGGCCTTCACCCCCTCGGCGCGAGCAGCCCTTAAGCGCAAGTTCTTGCTGCGCACGACCATCTGGCTCGCCGTCATGGCGGCGGTGCTGTTCGGCGCCGCCGGCACGCTCGACTGGCCGGGAGCCTGGGTTTATCTCGGCTGGAGTGCCGCGGTCAGCTTCGGCGGCGGCTTGTGGCTCGCGCGTCACGACCCGGGGCTTCTCGCCGAGCGGCTCGGCTCGCTCGTTCAACGCGATCAGAAGACGTGGGACAAGGTCTTCATGGCCACGATTCTTGTGTTGTGGTTCGCCTGGCTCGTGCTGATGGGACTCGATCGCCGCCACGGCTGGTCGCACGTTCCGATTCCGGTGCAGCTTGCAGGCTTCGTCCTCCTCTGCCTCGGCTGCTACCTCGTCGCGCTCACCTTCAAGGCGAACAGCTTCGCCGCACCGGTGGTGAAGATCCAGAAGGAGCGCCAGCACCGCGTCATCGACACCGGGCCCTATGCCTATGTGCGCCACCCCATGTATGCCGGCGCGCTTCTGATCAATGCGGGCGCGCCGCTCCTGCTCGGGTCGTGGTGGGGCCTCCTGGTCGGGGCCCTCTTCACCCTCCTGATCGCACTTCGTGCCGTCCTCGAAGAACGAACGCTGAAGGCCGAGCTCGAAGGCTACACCGCCTACGCGGCCAGGGTGCGCTACCGGCTCGTGCCCTATCTGTGGTGAGGAGATTCTCCCGCGCGCCGTTCTGTCGCGCCTCACGAAATCTTGGCCGGCGACGTCCGAGGGCCGCCATTTTTCGGCCTTACCGCTCGGCGGAGCGCCCGCGCGGCGGAGGATCGCCCAGGCTCGACGTAGGCTTCGGCTCGCCACGGCGTTCCAGTGCTGCGATACTGCCCGTCACGGGTTGGAGGGGATGAGAGAAGCGACGAGAACCGCGCTTGGCGTTTGCCTGCTCGGGGCCATGCTCCAAGGCTGCAGCCTTGCCGAGCCCGCTCCGCGCGACTTCACCCAAATCGGTCAGAGGCCGGCCAAGGCCGCCGAGGCCGGCAACACGCTCGCCAAAGCCGAGGCCGCCTGCAAGGCGGAGACCGAGACCAAGGGCATCGCCACGATCACCGCCATCTTTTCCCACCTCCGCAAGGGCGCCGCCGATGAGGACTACATCGCCTGCATGAAGCAGCGCGGTTTCGAGGTGGAGCGATAGGGTCGCAACCCCCCGGCTCGGGGCTAGGCACGCGCCGGCTCGCAAGCCCTATCCCCGCCCCCGCGGCTGAGAATCTCTACAAATGGCCGCAATCGCGGTGTATTTTCCTTCTCGACTATCCCCGTCCTGGCGGTTCTTCGCATGAGGCCATCCGCCGGGAGGGTTATGCGCGCAAAAGATCGGGGCGAGAGTGCGGGACATCTTCCAGAGCGGCCGCAGGGCCAAGCTGATCGACTGGCTCAAGATCGATTCCTGGATCGACTCGGGCCTCTACAGTTCCTGGACCGGGTTCCGGGACTGGTGGAGCGCCTATTCGTCGTTCTTCGGTAAGTTCGAGGTCAAGGGTTTCGTCCGTGCCCTAAACGAGCTCGCCTGCGAAGCGCTCACCCTCTCCGTCGGCGGCCTGCTCGTGATTACGGCCTTCGCCCTTCCCGCCTTCGAGATCGCCCAAGGCAAGATCAATCTCGCCGACGAGTACAGCGTCACCTTTCTCGACCGCTACGGCAACGAGATCGGCAAGCGCGGTCTGCTTCGCGACGACTCGGTGCCGCTCGAAGAAATTCCCGACTACATGATCAAGGCGACGCTCGCCACCGAGGATCGCCGCTTCTTCGAGCATTTCGGCGTCGACGTCATGGGCACGTTCCGCGCCATCGCCGCCAACGCGCGTCATGACACCGTGGTCCAGGGCGGTAGCTCGCTCACCCAGCAGCTCGCCAAGAATATGTTCCTCTCTCCCGAGCGCTCCTTGAGCCGTAAGATCAAGGAAGCGTTTATCGCCATCTATCTCGAGAACCACTACACCAAGCCCGAGATCCTCAAGCTTTATTTCGACCGCGCCTATCTCGGCGGCGGGTCCTACGGCGTCGAGGCCGCGGCCCAATATTATTTCGGCAAGTCGATCCGTGAAGTGAATCTCGCCGAGGCGGCCATGCTCGCCGGCATGTTCAAGGCGCCCACGCGCTACGCCCCTCACGTCAACCTCGCCGCCTCGCGCGCCCGCGCCAACGAAGTCCTGAGCAACATGGTCGAGGCGGGCTACATGACCGAGGGCCAAGTTTACGGCGCGCGCATGAACCCCGCGAAAATTGTCGAGCGCACCGACACCAACACGCCGGATTACTTCCTCGATTGGGCTTTCGAGGAGGTGCAGCGGCTGATGCAGGGCCAGGAGGAGCACATCCTCGTCGC
>NZ_DASRGO010000055.1:0-6177 GCF_035650995.1 Methyloceanibacter sp.
AAGATGGAGCTGAACGATCAGACCTATCATCTGATTAAGTCGACGCCAAAGGTCACCGGCTTCCTCGGCACCGAGAACAAGCCGATCCCGATCAGCGACGAGGAGGCGAGCCGCATCCTCCAGCAGGTGCAGGAGGGGGTGGAGCGTCCGAAGCCCTCGGTCACCTTCGAGATCGGCGAGCAGGTGCGCGTCGCCGACGGCCCGTTCGCCTCGTTCAACGGCCTGGTCGAGGAGGTGGACGAGGAGCGCGCGCGGCTCAAGGTTGCGGTGTCGATCTTCGGACGGGCGACGCCGGTCGAGCTCGAATACGCGCAGGTCGAGAAGATTTAGAGGAGTTGGGACCGCGTCATGCATTGCCGGGTCAAGCCCGGCAATGACGAGGCAGATGAAAGAGTACAGGGATGGCGAAGAAGATCGAAGGTTACATCAAGCTGCAGGTGCCGGCGGGGCAGGCGAATCCCTCGCCGCCGATCGGACCTGCGCTCGGCCAGCGCGGCGTGAACATTCCCGAGTTCTGCAAGCAGTTCAACGCGGCGACGCAGAAGCTCGAGCCGGGATCGCCGATCCCGACCGTGATCACCGTCTATGCCGACCGCTCCTTCACTTTCGAGATGCGGACGCCGCCGGCGTCCTATCTGCTCAAGAAGGCGGCGAAGATCACCAAGGGATCGACGGCGCCGGGACGGACCGGCGCCGGCAGTGTGACCAAGGCGCAGCTCCGCGAGATCGCCGAGGTCAAGATGAAGGATTTGAATGCGAGCTCCATCGAGCAGGCGATGAAGATCATCGCCGGCTCTGCGCGCTCGATGGGCCTTGAGGTGCAGGAGTAGATCATGAGCAAACCCGGCAAGAGGTTTCGGACCGCCGCCGAGAAGATCGACCGCGAGACGCTGTACTCGCTGGAGGACGCGGTGAAGCTCGTCAAGGACGGCGCCAAGGCGAAGTTCGACGAGACGATCGAAATCGCCATGAATCTCGGCGTCGATCCGCGCCACGCCGACCAGATGGTGCGCGGCGTGTGCCAGCTGCCGCACGGCTCGGGGCGCAAGCTCAGGGTCGGCGTGTTCGCCAAGGGCGCCAAGGCCGAGGAGGCGAAGAAGGCGGGCGCCGACGTGGTCGGCGCCGAAGATCTCGTCGAGCAGGTGCAGAAGGGCGTCATCGAGTTCGACCGCTGCATCGCTACGCCGGACATGATGCCGCTCGTCGGCCGTCTCGGTAAGGTGCTGGGTCCGCGCGGCCTGATGCCGAATCCGAAGGTCGGCACCGTAACTATGGATGTGGCGGCCGCGGTTCGCGGGGCCAAAGGCGGCGCGGTCGAGTTCCGCGTCGAGAAGGCGGGCCTGATCCATGCCGGCGTCGGCAAGGCGTCGTTCAGCGAGAAGGCGCTGGTCGAGAACATTCGCGCCTTCACCGATGCGGTGATGAAGGCAAAGCCGTCGGGCGCCAAAGGCACGTTCTTGAAAAGGGTCGCGGTCGCTTCGACCATGGGCCCCGGCGTCAAGATCGAGCCGGCGAGCCTGACCGGCAGCGCATAGTTTGAAGAGTTTCGGGGCCTATTGGTCCCGAAGGATCGCTTCGATGAGAGGCGGTCCAAACCTGTCCGAGATTGCAGGTGCGGGTTCCCCGCTTAAGCCAAAAGGGCCTGCATGAGACGGGAGACGAAACGGTTCGATGGGTGCGGCTGACCGCAACCAGGAGATCGGTTTGAACCTCGTAGTTGGCTCAAGCGCATGTGCGCGCGGGCGGACAGGCATCGGAGCGTCGCTCGAAGGAGCGGGGCGCGGGTTGTCGCCTGGTCCCCGCAGCTTCTTGCGGCATTGAACGTGGCTTGGGGCCCTCGCTTCGAGGACCTCGAACAGACGGAGTGAGCATTGGATAGAGCAGAGAAGCGCGAAGTCGTGACGGCGCTTCACGACGTCTTCGCCAAAACCGGCGTCGTCGTCGTCGCTCACTATGCGGGCCTGACGGTCTCCGCCATGACCAAACTGCGCAGCGAGATGAGAAGCGCTGGCGGCCAGGTCAAGGTGGCGAAGAACAGGCTCGTCAAGCTCGCGCTCGAAGGCACCGACGCCAAGGGCATCGCGGATTTGCTGAAGGGGCCGACCTGCCTCGCATTTTCGCCCGATCCCGTGGCGGCACCGAAGATCGCCGTCAAATTCGCCAAGGCGAACGAGAAGTTCGTCATCCTTGGCGGAGCGATGGGGAACACGGTGCTCGACGCCAGAGGCGTGAGCTCGCTCGCCGACCTGCCTTCGCTCGATGAGCTCAGAGGCAAGCTGATCGGACTTCTTCAGGCGCCGGCGAGCAAGATCGCCCGCACCGTGAATGAGCCGGCAGCGAAGCTTGCCCGCGTGCTCGCAGCCTACGGCAAGAAAGACGCGGCGTGAGCCGACGAGACGCTAACAGCAGATTAGAACCTACGAGGATAAGTAAATGGCAGATCTCCAGAAAATCGTGGACGAGCTTTCGAGCCTGACGGTGCTCGAGGCCGCCGAGCTTGCGAAGTTGCTCGAAGAGAAGTGGGGCGTTTCCGCCGCCGCTCCCGTGGCCATGATGGCCGCCGCAGGCGCGGCGCCCGGTGCGGCACCCGCCGAGGAGAAGACCGAGTTCACTGTCGTGCTCGCTTCGGCCGGCGCCCAGAAGATCAACGTTATCAAGGAGGTACGTGCGATCACGAGCCTCGGCCTGAAGGAGGCCAAGGACCTCGTCGAAGGCGCGCCCAAGCCCGTCAAGGAAGGCGTGACCAAGGACGAGGCCGAGAAGATCAAGAAGCAGCTCGAGGCGGCCGGAGCCACTGTCGAGCTTAAGTAAAATGGGCTTGAAAGGGGCCCGGGCGGCCACCATATGCGATGGTTCGCCCCGGGCCCCCAAACCCATCACAATTTGCCTATGACGTTTCGCCTGAGCTTCCGCTTGCCCCGTCGCGGAATCTCCGGCGAGCCGTCGCGACGAGCCCCGAAGCGGGGGCCACGAGCCTAAGAGGACCAAATGGCGCAGCAGACTACTTCTAACGGTCACAAGCGTTTGCGGAAGATGTTCGGCAAGATCCACGAAGTGGCCGAAATGCCGAACCTCATCGAGGTACAGAAGCAGTCTTACGATCAGTTCCTGATGGTGGAAGAGCCCGAGGGCGGACGCGCCGACGAAGGGCTCCAGGCCGTGTTCCGCTCGGTCTTCCCGATCAAGGATTTCGGCGAGCGCGCGCAGCTCGAGTTCGTGCGCTACGCCTTCGAGGCGCCGAAATACGACGTCGACGAGTGCCAGCAGCGGGGCATGACCTTCGCCGCGCCGCTCAAGGTGACGCTCCGCCTTATCGTGTTCGACGTCAACGAGGAGACGGGCGCCCGCTCGGTCAAGGATATCAAGGAGCAGGACGTCTACATGGGCGACATGCCGCTCATGACGTCGAACGGCACCTTCGTCATCAACGGCACCGAGCGCGTCATCGTCTCGCAGATGCACCGCTCCCCCGGGGTGTTCTTCGACCACGACCGCGGCAAGACCCATTCCTCCGGCAAGCTCCTGTTCGCCGCCCGCATCATTCCCTATCGCGGCTCCTGGCTCGACTTCGAGTTCGACGCCAAGGACGTCGTCTATGTGCGCATCGACCGGCGCCGCAAGCTGCCGGTGACGACGCTGCTCTACGCGCTCGGGCTCGACGACGAGGAGATCCTCGCCACCTTCTACGACCGCATTCCGCTCAAGGCGACCAAGGAGGGATGGCGCATGCCGTTCCGTCCCGATCGCATGCGCGGCATCAAGCCCACCTCCGACCTGATCGATGCCAAGACCGGCAAGGTGGCCATCGAGGCCGGGCGCAAGGTCACCGCGCGCCTCGCCAAGAAGCTCGCCGACGAGGGTCTGAAGGAGCTTCTCGTCAGCGACGAGGACCTCCACGGCCGCTACCTGGCGCAAGACATCGTCAACATGGAGACGGGCGAGATCTACGCCGAGGCGGGCGAGGAGATCGACGCCAAGCTGCTCGCCACGCTCAAGGATCTCGGTCTCAAGGAGATCCCGATCCTCGACATCGACCACGTCAATGTCGGCGCCTTCATCCGCAACACGCTTGCCATCGACAAGAACTCCAACACCGAGGAGGCCTTGCTCGACATTTACCGCGTGATGCGTCCGGGCGAGCCGCCGACGCCGGAGGCCGCGCTTACTCTGTTCAACGGCATTTTCTTCGACGCCGAGCGCTACGACCTGTCGGCCGTGGGCCGGGTCAAGATGAACATGCGGCTTGACCTCGAGTGCCCGGACACGGTGCGCACGCTGCGCAAGGAGGACATCCTCGCGGTGATCAAGACGCTGGTCGATCTGCGCGACGGCAAGGGCGAGATCGACGACATCGACCATCTCGGCAATCGCCGGGTGCGCTCGGTCGGCGAGCTGATGGAGAATCAGTATCGCGTCGGCCTTCTGCGCATGGAGCGGGCCATCAAGGAGCGCATGAGCTCGGTCGATATCGACACGGTGATGCCGCAGGACCTGATCAACGCCAAGCCCGCGGCCGCCGCGGTGCGCGAGTTCTTCGGCTCCTCGCAGCTCAGCCAGTTCATGGACCAGACCAATCCGCTGTCGGAGATCACCCATAAGCGGCGTCTGTCGGCGCTCGGGCCGGGGGGGCTCACGCGCGAGCGCGCCGGCTTCGAGGTGCGCGACGTGCACCCGACCCATTACGGCCGCATCTGCCCGATCGAGACGCCGGAAGGTCCGAATATCGGTCTCATCAACTCGCTCGCCACCTATGCGCGGGTCAACAAATACGGCTTCATCGAGAGCCCGTACCGGCGCGTGGTGAAGGGCAAGGTGACCGACGAGGTGGTCTATCTCTCGGCCATGGAGGAGGCGCGCTACGTCATCGCCCAGGCCAACGCCAAGCTCAATCCGAACGGCACCTTCGCCGAGGAACTCGTGGTGTGCCGTCATGCCGGCGACGTCGAGCTCGAGCCGCCGGAGAAGGTCGATCTCATCGACGTGTCGCCGAAGCAGCTCGTGTCGGTCGCGGCCGCGCTCATCCCGTTCCTCGAGAACGACGACGCCAACCGCGCGCTCATGGGCTCGAACATGCAGCGTCAGGCCGTGCCGCTGATCACCGCCGAGGCGCCGCTGGTCGGCACCGGCATGGAGGAGGTGGTGGCGCGCGATTCGGGCGCGGCCATCGCCGCGCGCCGCACCGGCGTGGTCGATCAAGTGGACGCCACCCGTATCGTCATCCGCGCCACCGAGGAGACCGATCCGTCGAAGTCCGGCGTCGACATCTACAATCTGCGCAAGTTCCAGCGCTCGAACCAGAACACCTGCATCAACCAGCGGCCTCTGGTGCGCGTGGGCGATCAGGTGAAGGCAGGCGAGATCATCGCCGACGGTCCCTCGACCGATCTCGGCGAGCTCGCGCTCGGGCGCAACGTGCTCGTCGCCTTCATGCCGTGGATGGGCTACAACTTCGAGGACTCGATCCTCATCTCCGAGCGCGTCGTGCGCGACGACGTGTTCACCTCGATCCATATCGAGGAGTTCGAGGTGATGGCCCGCGACACGAAGTTGGGGCCCGAGGAAATCACCCGTGACATCCCCAACGTCTCGGAAGAGGCCCTCAAGAATCTCGACGAGGCGGGCATCGTCTATATCGGCGCCGAGGTGAACCCCGGCGACATTCTCGTCGGCAAGATCACGCCCAAGGGCGAGAGCCCGATGACGCCTGAGGAGAAGTTGCTCCGCGCCATCTTCGGCGAGAAGGCCTCCGACGTGCGCGACACCTCGCTCAAGCTGCCGCCCGGCGTGTCGGGCACCGTGGTCGAGGTGCGCGTGTTCAACCGGCACGGCGTCGAGAAGGACGAGCGCGCCATGGCCATCGAGCGCGAGGAGATCGAGCGCCTCGCCAAGGACCGCGACGACGAGCTCGCCATCCTCGACCGCAACGTCTATGGCCGCCTCAAGGACACCTTGATGCACAAGATCGTGGCCAAGGGCCCGAAGGGCATCAAGAAGGACGCCAAGATCACCGAGGCCATGCTTGACGAGATCGCCCGCACCCACTGGTGGGAGATCGCGCTCAAGAACGAGAAGGCGATGGCCGAGGTCGAGGCGATCCGCCGCCAGTACGAAGAGGCCAAGAAGCGGCTCGAGCAGCGCTTCGTCGACAAGGTCGACAAGCTGCAGCGCGGCGACGAG
>NZ_DASRGO010000056.1:0-4849 GCF_035650995.1 Methyloceanibacter sp.
TCGAGGGTGGATTGCCGATCGATGCGGGAGCCTCCATCGTGCTCTCGCCCGGCGGGACGCATCTGAGGCTGGTCGGACTGAGAGATGCCCCAAATGCCGGAGAGGATATCCTTCTCACGCTCGAATTCGACCGCGCGGGTCCCGTCGATGTGCTCGTGCCGGTAAGCAGCGTGGGTTCGGATGCGGCGCGCGTGACCGCGGAACTTCCCGGGACGCGCAACTAGCAGCGTGGATAAAGGGCGGCAAGATCGCGCCCGCGAAGGTAGATCAGGTCCTGCTTGAGGCCGCCGTGGCGCCTGATCCAGGCCTGCACGGCCGGCGGATAGGAGGCGACGACGGCCTTGGTCGCCTCGCGCGAGCGGAATTTGTGACCCGTCTCGTCGACAAGCGCCGGAGCGTGGAAGCCAAGCACGGCGCGCGAGGTGACGCAGATACGGTTGCGCGGAATGGTGCTCAGCACGAGCGTGCAAGCCGAAAGGCATGGCCCGTCGATAATGACGCGGTCGCCGGACCTCCGTACCCGCGAGAAGAACTCGAGATAGTTGCCGACGATTCCGCCCGAACTCGACACGATGCGGACGTCGGCGAGAGCGGGCGCCGCGGCGATCGCAGTGACAAGAACGGCGAATAGGAAACGTCGCACCAAGAACCTCGTCTGCCGGAATTCGATCCTAACCACCTTTGTAACCTGCAAGGCGGCAGAAATGCAGCACACGCGCCTTGTCTTTGACCAGAGGCACCGTTGTCGCGCCGAGTTCGGTGGTCTCGGCGAAGGCCTGGGTGAGGCTCCTCGGCGGGCAGGACCTGAGCGAGACGAACAGGACGGGCTCGGGGGCGCCCGCGCCATAGGCACGCGTCATCTCGTAGTGGTTCGACGGCGCGGCTTGCGACCGCCAGACATAGAGCGGCACCTTCGAGTCGCGGAGGTAATAGAGAAGCTCGGCGGCCGTTTCCCGGGTATCGAGGAGAAGCGCCCCGTAGCGATCCTCGTCGAGCTTGGCGCGCACGGCGTCGGCTGCGGAGCGCCAGCCTACGGCCTGCGACAGGAACTGAACGCGCTCGAACAGCGGCCATTGCCGCGCAAAGGCCGGCGCGATCGCGAGGAGAACGGCGATGGCGAGATGCAAGCCAAGCGAGACGGCAAACAACAGCTTCCGCTCGAGCTCGAGCAGCACAGCGGTGACGAGGATGGTCGCGGCAGGATAAGCGGTCGCCGACCAATTGCCATGCGTCCGCGACAGGACTGCCTGAACCGTCAAAATCGCAAGGACGGGAAGAGAGAAACAGAGCAGAAGCGCCTTGCGCTCGTCGCCAGGGGCCGTGATCTCGCGCCAGGCCGTGCGGATGAGCACCACGACAAGGATCGGGCCGAACACGCCGAATTGCACCAGGACGTAGTCGAGAAGCTGGAGCGGATGAATGTAAGGGTATTGCCAGCCGATATTCGCTCCCGTGTGGCGCACCGTCGGGAAGCCGTGCTCGGCGTTCCAGACGATGTTCGGCGCCAGCAAGGCTAGGGCGACGAACACGGCAATCAGTCCGCGCCCACCCTTCAGTGCCTCACGCGCCTCACGCGAGATCAGCGCATGACAGGCGACGCACAGAAAGGCGTAGAGCATAGCCTGCTTAGTGAGAAGCCCGAGACCGACCGCGATTCCGAACAGAACGGCGAAGCCCATGGTTTGCCGCTTCACCAGCATCACCCAGAAATAGAGGGCGACCGTCCAGAACAGGATCAGCGGCACGTCGGTGGTGATGAGGAGCGAGGAATAGGAAAGTCCGGGCAGGGTGTCGAACACAACGGCCGACCAGAAGCCCACCCGCGCGTTGAACAAGGCGCGGCCTGTGAGGAACGCCATCGCCGAAGCTAGGGTGTAGAGCACAGACGAGGGGGACCTGATGCAGACCGCGCCGTCGCCGCACACGGCAGTTGCGCCGCGGATGAGCCAGGCGATCATCGGCGGCTTGGAGAAATAGCCGAAAGACAGTTCCTGCGACCAACTCCAGTACTGGGCCTCGTCAGGCACGAGGTCGATCGTGGCGGCATGGATGGCCGCGAGCCTGAGCGCAAGCAGGGCCCCGAGCCAGGCGATCAGCGGGAGGACATAGCCTGTGTTGCTCGAGGTGCGCTCGTCTTCAACCACGGGAAAGGACGCCTTGGCGACTGCGGGGGAGAGGAGGCAGGTTTACAATGTTGTCTCGCGCTCCGAAAGCTGGTTACTGATGCTTGCGAAGGGCGCCCAATTGCCGCGCCCGAGGGGACGGTTAGATGCTTATTTCCATTGTAATTCCGGCATTTAACGAAGAAGGCAATATCGGCAGGCTGATCGAGGAGACCTATGCGGAAGTCCCTCCCGATCTGCTCGGCGAGGTGCTCGCCGTGGACGATGCGAGCGGCGATGGGACGGCGGCCGAGATCAAGGCGCTGCTCCCTAAATATCCTTCTCTTCGCTATCTCCGCCATGGCCATCGTGCCGGTCAAAGCGCGGCATTGAGGACGGCGGTTCTCGCCGCCCGTTTTCCCGTCATCGCCACCATGGACGGCGATGGTCAGAACGACCCGCGCGACATCGCCAAGCTTATGCGGAAGCTCGGCCCCGAAGGACACGAACCCGCCATGGTCGCCGGCATCAGGACCGGCCGCAAAGGTCCGGGATCGCGCAAGCTCGCCTCGCGCTTCGCCAACTGGATCCGCGACAAGGTGCTCGCCGACGGCTGCCCCGATACGGGCTGCGGGATCAAGGTCTACCGGCGCGACGCCTATCTCGCTCTGCCCTATTTCACCAGCATGCACCGCTATTTGCCGGCCTTCTTTCTTACCTACGGCCACGAAATCGCCTATGAGGCGGTCAACGATCGGCCGAGGCTCCGGGGCGCGTCAAAATACACCAATCTTGGCCGTGCCCTGATTGGGCTATATGACCTTGTGGGGGTCAGCTGGTTGCGCAAACGGACGCTCGTCCCCCCGGTCTCGGAAAGCGCCGCGGGCGCATCGTTGAGGGAAGCCGGGAGCGGCGAGGTGCGCACCAAGGCGCGGGTGGCGAGTCAAGGGGGGTAGGTCGAGATGCATATCGCGAGCCTCGTGCACTGGTGGCAGACGACGCCGACCACCGAGATTGTCTGGATTGGGATCGGCTTTGGTGCCCAGCTCCTGTTCTCGATGCGCTTCCTCGTGCAATGGATCGCAAGCGAAAAGGCAAGGGCCAGCATCGTGCCCGAGACGTTCTGGTATTTCAGCTTGTTCGGCGGCCTCTTGCTGCTCGCCTATGCCTGCTACCGCGCCGACCCGGTGTTCATCCTCGGCCAGGCGCTTGGCCTTATCATCTATTCACGCAACATCTATTTCATCTGGCTCGGCAAGCGCGAGCCAGCTCCGGCCAAGGCCACGTGATCGCCGAGCGGTCGTCAAGACGGGCGCGCTCGCGCCGGACGGCACGAGGCGACGGCGCATGACGTTTCGCTTCAAGGATCTCAGCCTTCTCGATCAGCTGGTGATCGCCGGCTCGCTGCTCGCCTTCTCCATGCTCGTCATGGATCCTTTCATGCTGGAGCGGGCGAAGGCGCTGCCGCCAGAGGCGACGAGGTTCTTCGCCGCCATTACCAATGTCGGCCGCTCGAATTGGATGCTGATCCCGGCCGGCGCGGCCATCGCGCTCGCGCTCGTGCTGCGGAGACGGCACGCGAGCTTCAGAAACTCGGCGGCCTATGGTTTGATCGCGAGCACGATCGGCTTTGTGTTCGTCTCGATCGCAGGCGCCGGGCTCATCGCCAATCTCACCAAGAACATTCTCGGCCGGGCGCGTCCCAAGCTGTTCGAGACGATGGGCGCGTTCGATTTCAAGCTGTTCGCCTTCTCGTCGGACTACGCCTCGTTTCCCTCGGGCCACGCCACCAACATCTTCGCCTTCGCCACGGTGATCTCGATGCTGTGGCCGCGCGGGCGGGTCGTGCTCTATGCGCTCGCCTTCTGGATTGCGGCGAGCCGCGTCTTCATCGGCCAGCATTATTTCACCGACGTGGTCGCCGGCGCGATCCTCGGTACGGTCGTTCCCTACATCGTGCGCGAGCGCTTTGCTTTCCGCCGCTGGCTGTTCGAGCGCGACGGTCATGGCGGTTACCGCATCAGGGGGCTCAGGACGCAAGCCTGGCTCAACTGGCCGGGAGGGAAGCGCCCTGAAGCGAGCCGGCGGCGCCATCCCGGGCCGCGTCAGGTTCCACCGGACGAGCCCGGCGACAAGGCCTGGGATTGGTCGTGAATGTCTTGCGTTTCAAGGGGTTCACAAAGGCCCCGACCGTCCCCATATGGGGGAGGCGCATGGACGAGGATAGTTTGTCATGCGCTCTTCACATCTTTCGCGAACCTGCTATAGGTTCCCGCCCCCGAGGCATCGGGGCCGACGTTGATTTGACGCGGGGTGGAGCAGCCCGGTAGCTCGTCAGGCTCATAACCTGAAGGTCGTAGGTTCAAATCCTACCCCCGCAACCAAATAAATGCCGTCAAGTCAAAGGCTTGGCGGCATTTTGCTTTTTGGGTTCGTGTTGCAAAGGAACGCAAGGCGAACCCGAAACATGTCAAAGGCTTACGAACATTGCCGGCAATTCCGTGCGACACGGATGCGACACGGAATGGCGCGATGTTCGCATTGTGTTCAGCTCGGGTTCGGCAGTGCGGAGCCCCTCAAAAGCATCGCGATCTTACGAAATGCGACGAGGCCACATGATTGGCGTCATTGCCGCGACAAGACTGTCGCGAAGCGCTGCCATCTTTTTATTCTCGGCCGCTTCCTTGTCGCTCAATCTCAATGCCTGACAGATCGTGCGGATCAGGGCATCCGGAGTCGTATCAAGC
>NZ_DASRGO010000057.1:0-5745 GCF_035650995.1 Methyloceanibacter sp.
GCCGTCGCGGATCGGATAGGCGAGGCCCGCGGCGCGGCTGATCAGCTCCTGGCGTTCGGCGTCGTAGTCGAGCGAGGTCTTGGTCAAGGGGCAGACCAGAATCTCGAGCAGCTTGGGGTCGAGGCGCCGCGCGCGTCCTTCCGTCTGGTTCGTCATTGCAGCGTTGTCCCTGACCCGTCGTCGCGGGTGGCGAGCTCCATCTCCGCGAGTGCCACGAGAGCGTCGGCCCGCGCGCACAGATCCTTGGCCTCGAGCAGGCACTGCTTTTCCTCCGGCCCGTAAGGGCTCAGGATGGCAAGAGCGTTCACCAGGCGCTCGGTGGTTGCGCTGTTGATCCGTTCCCAGTCGGCGTTGAGGCCGTTGGCCTTGAGATAGCTCCTGAGCGCGGCGATGAGGCGAGGGCGGTCGACCTCCTCCTCGCCGTGACCCGGCACGAAATCGTCCGCATAGGGGGCAAAATCGACGGCGCAAACGCGATAGGGGTCTTCGCTCGGCAGGTCTTTGCCGCGGACGAAGCGCGCGATGCCGGCAAGCGTGATCGCCATTCTGCCGTCCTCGGATTCGGTAAAGCCGACGATGCGCCCGGCGCATCCGACGTCCCGCAAGGGAAAATTTTTGCCGAGCGGCGACTCGGCGAGCCCCGACTCGGGCGAGGGCTGGACGATGCCGATCAGTCTGTCGGAGCCGAGCGCGGCATCGACCAGGGCGAGGTAGCGCGGCTCGAACACGTTGAGGGACAGCGAGGCCCGCGGCAGGAGGATGGCGCCGCGGAGCGGGAACAGCGGCAATCTGTCCGGCAAATCGGCAGGAGTTCGATAGCGGTCGGTAAGGCCCAAACGGATGCTCCTACTCACGCAAACAGCAAGGACGAGAGCCGCTGGCGCCCCGAAATCGTGACCGGGTCGGTCGGCCCCCATGCCTCAAAAAGCTGTATGATCTGCTTCCGCGCGGCGTCGTCGTTCCACGCCCTGTTCTTGGCGACGAGAGTCAGAAGCTCATCCAGCGCGCCTTTGCGGTCGCCTTTGGCGTTCAGCGCGAGCGCAAGATCGAAACGGGTTTGCGGATCGTTCGGTTCCGCCGCGAGCTTGGCGCGCAGGCTCTCGACATCGCCGGTCTCTCCTGCCTTGCGCGCGAGCTCGAGCGCCGCGCGCGCGCTCGCGACCGGCGCCGCGTCCGCCTTCGCCGGCGGGACGAGCGCGAGCGTCTGTTCGGCGCGGACGAGGTCTCCGGTCTTGATGTAGCATTTGGCGAGCCCCGCCAGGCTCTGCACGTTCTCGCGATCCTGCTGCAGAACCTCGCCGAACAGCTGGGCCGCGGTGTTGAGATCGCCCGCGGAGAGCGCCGCCTCGGCTGCCTCGACGTCGGCGGCCAGATTGGCGCCCGTGTCGCCGATCAGCCGCGCGATGAAGGCATTGACGCGCGATTCCGGAAGCGCGCCCATGAAGCCGTCGACCGGGCGCCCATCCTGGAAGGCAAACACCGCAGGGATCGACTGCACGCCCATTTGGCCCGGGATCTGCGGATGCTCGTCGATATTGAGCTTGACCAGCCTGACCGCGCCCTTCGCCGCGCGGACGGCCTTTTCCAGGATCGGCGTGAGCTGGCGGCACGGTCCGCACCATTGTGCCCAGAAATCGACGAGAACCGGCACTTCGCGCGAGGCGTCGATCACGTCGCGCACGAAGTCCTTGGTGGTCGTGTCCTTGATCAGCTCGGCGTCGGACGTGGCCGCGCCTGATTTGAGGATTGGGGTGTCTACGCTCATGGCCGCCTACGCAAGATCACCCTCAAAGATGGGCCGGCCGGCGGCTTTTGGCAACCTTGCCCGCGCCCATCGCCTCGGGGACGAATTCGGCGCCGACCCATCGTTGCAGCACCGCGACCGCAGGCCGGCTCAAAGCGTTTGCCGGATAGATGAAATCGTAACGCAACCCTTCGAGCCGCGGGCCGAACGGCTGGACCAACGACCCCGAAGCGAGCTCAGCGGCAACGAGGGTAAGGCTGAGCAAGGCCACACCTTGCCCCGCTATGGCCGCCTGGATGGCGCTGCTCTCATCGTTGAAGCTGATGCCCCCCTCGCTGTCGAGTCCCTTCAGCCCTGCTTTCTCGGCCCATCTCGTCCAGGTCGGCACGCTGTGTTTCAAGGTGCCGGACCGCCAATCGAAATGGATGAGCGTCGCTTGGAGCAAATCCGCGGTCCGGCTGACGGCCAGGTGAGGGCTACAGATGGGCGCGAATTCGTCGGTGAACAGCGGCACGGCGTCGAGCCCCCCATACGGTCCGAGCCCGTAGCGGATCGCCGCGTCCGCTTCGCCGGCCTGCAAGTCGACCGGATCGTCGCTCGCATGCAGCCGCAGGTCCCAGCCTGGGTTGAGCGCGCGGAATCGCGCCGCGCGGGGAACCAGCAATTTGGCGGTGAAGGCTACCGTGGCCGAGAGCGTCGCGATTCGCCGCACAGGTCTCCGCCTCACATCGTCAACTGCCGCCGCCATACGGTCGAGCGCCTCGCGCAAGGCGGGGTAGAGCGCGCGTCCTTTTTCGGCGAGCACCACGCGTCGTGTTTCGCGCGTGAAAAGAGCCACGCCGAGATCCGCTTCGAGCTGGCGGATCTGATGGCTGATTGCCGTTGGCGTCACGCCAAGTTCGGCCGCCGCGCGCTTGAAGCTTTCCTGGCGCGCCGCGGCCTCGAAGGCGCGCAGCGAAGAAAGGGGAGGGAGCCGTCTCATCGATCAGATGGGTGAATTTAGCTCATCCATTGCCTGAAAACTTAGCATTTGTCGAGCCCAAAAACCGGCCCTAGATCCTCGTATCGGATGATCATGGGTGAGTAAACGCTCAGTAGTTTGAGAGATGACGACGCTTCTTCATATCGACGCGAGCGCGCGGAAGACGAGGTCGATTTCGCGCGGCCTGTCGCGGCTCTTTGTCGAGACGTGGCTGAAAAGCAGACCCCGAGACCGTGTTATCCGGCGCGACCTCGCCGAAGATCCGCCGCCGCATGTCACCGAGGCCTGGATCGCGGCATGCTTCACGCCGCAAGACCAAAGGGACGAACAAGCGAGAGCCGCTCTCGCCTGGTCCGACAGGGCGATCGCCGAACTCGCGGCGGCGAACCTCATCGTCATTGGCACGCCGATGTACAATTACGGCATGCCGAGTGCGCTGAAGGCCTGGTTCGATCAGGTCATTCGCATCGGCAGCACATTCTCCTTCGACCTTGCCCGCGGCGATTGGCCGATCGAGCCGATCCTGTCCGGCAAGCGGCTTGTGGTGTTGAGCTCACGCGGCGAGTTCGGGTTCGCCCCCGGCGGTGTTCGCCAGCATATGAACCAACTCGACCCGCATCTTGTCACCTGCGCCAGGTACCTCGGCGTAGGCGATGATGCCGTGCATATCATCAGCATCGAGTATCAGGAGTTCGGAGGCGAACGGCACAGCCGTTCCTTGGCGGCTGCGCAGCATGCGGCAAGCGAACTCGCGGCGAAGCTGACCTCGTCGATCGCGCCTCTCGCCGAAGTCTCATGACGCAAGCGGCAAGATGCGGGGCTCGTGTCCGCACGCCCTGATAAAGCGGATCAGATCTTCGGTCTTGAGCCGCGTCGTTGCGGTGTTCTCGAGCGGGTGACAGTTGACCTCGGCGAACTCGAGAAGCGTCTGATCGACGACCACGGTAACGCCGGCCGCCGTTTCGTTGATGAGTGCGAACGGCGTCACCGAGCCTCCCGGCACGCCGAGCACGGCTTCGAGCAAATCAGCCTTGCCGAAGCTCAGCCGCCCGAACCCGAGCGCCTTGGCGAGTGCCTTCAGGTCGACGCGGGTGTCGTCCTTGGCGACGATAAGGGCCATGCGGCCGTCGGCGCCGACGAGGAACAGATTTTTGGTATGGGCGCCCGGCAAGGTGTCCCGTAAGCCCACGGATTCCGCCACCGTGAAGACCGGCCGATGCTCGACCGTCACGGTGTCGATGCCGAGCGCCTCGAGGCGGGAAAAGAGGGTTGTCCGGTCGGCGCTCATGTTGCAGATATCGAGGACTATTTCCGTGGGGCAGGCGGGATGCGGCGGCTCGCCTGGGGGAGGTAGACATTCGCCCACCGATCTACTAGATCGTTAGGCCTTAGACGGCTTCTTTGGAACGCGGGTGTAGCTCAGGGGTAGAGCACAACCTTGCCAAGGTTGGGGTCGAGGGTTCGAATCCCTTCGCCCGCTCCAATTTATCGACGAATAGTTGAGGGGGGCATGCGGACGATGCCCGCGCGGGCCGTTTTTTCCGCTCAGCAGGTGGTCCTCAAACACCCGCACTAAGTCGCCCCGCTATAGCGCAGCTCCACGGATAGGTGCATTTGGCGGCCGGCCGTTGGAACGACCTCCGTCGTCGAGCGCTCTAGACTTGGCGAATGCGATTCAAAGGATCGCCGCTACAGCGACTCAGTATTTCCCCGAGCAGTGCTTGGCCTTGGCATCCCACGTGCCGCCCTCTTTCTCGCATTGCTCCTTGCTTTCAGTATCTCCAGCAAAAGCCGGGGCAGTGAAAGCAAGCACCAGAGCGATAGCCAATATCGATACGAGGGGTTTCATGACGTTTCTCTCTGCCAGGACGGTTTCGCCTTTCGACCGTCTGTTCAGCCGCTAACTATTGGAAACATGGGCAACGCCGTCGAGAGTAGCGCCGACCCATGACGTTTCTGTAACGGCTGACAGGGAAGTGGCGCCGACCGAATTCGGCGCCCATTTTTGATCGTGGAACAACCACATTCGGGACGAGCGCCGCCGGTTACCAGGGCCAGCCCGGGTAGGAGCGGAAGCTCCGCGGCGGCGCGTTATAGCCGAAATTGTAGTAGTTGCGCCTGACGGTCCGCCGCTTCTTCTTCGGCTGATCGCCGTTGTCGCCGGATGAATCGACGGCGGCCGTCTTGGGCGAGCTGTATTTGGCGAGCACCACGAAGTCTCCGCCCTTGGGCAGGGTCGCCGCGTTGATGCTGGTGTCGCCGATGATCAGCGTCGATCCGGGGGTCAGCCTCTCGGAAATGCGCCGGCGCACGTCGTCCGGGAACTTGACGCGATCGAGCGCCTCTTCGGGCGTTCCGCCCTGCACGGTCACGGCCATCCAGCGCGTCTTGGTATCGCCGGGAGCGAAATTCAACGCCGTATAGACGTGCGTACCGAGCGGCTCCTCGGGGTTCAGGAGATCGACCGGCGCGTCGAACACGCGGGCGTATTCCTGCCTGACAAAGATATGCCCGACCGGAGGCTCGCCCTTGCCGGCGACCTCATAAACCTTCTTCACGAGATCGTCGGTGAAGGCGCCCGTCTCGGCCATGCTATTCGCCTTCTGGAACGCCTTGATGGCGGTCACCGTGGCCTTGCCAAGGGTGCCATCGAAATCCTGAGGATCGAGATAGCCAAGCTCGGAGAGGATGCGCTGTATGCCGATGATGCGGTCGCGCTGAGTGCGACGGGTGACGAGGATGCGAAGCGGCGCGGTCGAACGAGGCTCTGCCGCCTGAACGGCCGCAGCCTTGGTTCCGGCATCGAGCTTCATTTCGGTCGGTGTGGGACCGGTGTCGACCGCAGGCGCAACTGCAGCCTGGGCCTGGGCGGGACCGCCCTGGGCGGCGGCTTCCGCCGCCGGCGCTGCCGGCTCGACGGAGGCAACCGCTGCGGCGGGCGCGGCAATCGCTGGTGCAGGGATAGGTGCGGCCTCGGCCACAGGCGGGGCCGTCGGCGCCACTGGCGCCGGCGCGGATG
>NZ_DASRGO010000058.1:0-6114 GCF_035650995.1 Methyloceanibacter sp.
TCGCTCGAAGCGCCAGAGGAGGCCGCGGAAGCCGCCCCTGCCGAAGGCGAGTCCCCGGACCAGGCCGCCTCTTCGAGCGGCGAAGACGCGTGATGAGGAGGATCGGAGACATAAGCCTTGCGGCATCAGGCGGCGGAGCAGAAGCGCGATAGGGACACGACGGACGGCCTCCGCCGCTGCGCTTTGACGCGCGTAAGCCGCCCCAAGGACGAATTGCTGCGCTTCGTGCTTGCCCCCGATGGGACCATCGTCCCGGACCTCAAGGAGAGGCTCCCAGGCCGGGGCGTCTGGGTCACGGCGGCGAAAGACAGCGTTGCCGAGGCCGAAAAGCGCAACGTCTTCGCCCGCGCCTTGAAGACAGAAGTCAGGATTCCTCAAGGACTTGCGGGCATGGTCGAGCGCCTTCTCGCGGAGGCTGCGCTCGGCGCGCTCGCCCTCGCCAACAAGGCCGGGGAGGTCGTTTTCGGCGCCGCCAAGGTCGAGGAGGCGATCGGCAAAGGCAAGGTGTTGGCCCTCGTCCACGCGAGCGAAGCGGCCGAGGACGGCTGCCGCAAGCTTGACGGCAAATTCCGTGGGATTAAGGGCGAAACCGCCCTTTCCCCGGTCAGGACCTTAAGCTCGCACGAATTGGGTTTGGCATCGGGGCGGACAAATGTGATACATGCTGCCCTAATCCAGGGCGGAGCGGCTCTTAGATTTCACGCGGCGGCGTCGCGCCTAGAACGCTACCGCACAAGCGGCGCTGCATTTGCAGCCCGGAACGGATTGGATACGGACAAGGAATGAGCGAGACGAACGAGACCGAAGGCAAGACCGCGCGCGGCGGCGGCAAGATGACGCTCAACGTGCGCCGCACGGTCGAGTCCGGCCATGTGCGCCAGAGCTTCAGTCACGGCCGCTCGAAGTCCGTCCTGGTCGAGAAGAAGAAGCGCCGGGCAATCGGCGGCAGCTCCGCTCCGCAGGCGCCGGCCGAAGAAGCGAAACCGAAGCCGCAGCCGCGCGTCGTCTCCGAGGCGCAGCAGAAGAAGCCTCAAATCGAAGAGACGCAGCAGCAACCCCGGCAAAAGGGGCAGGTGCTGCGCCAGCTCTCCGAGGAGGAGAAGGATGCGCGGAACCGCGCCTTAAAGGGCGCGCGGGAGCGCGAGGCCGAGCGGACGCGTGCAGCGCAGGCCGCGGCGGAAGCTGCCGCGATCGAGCTCGCCGTGCAGGAGCAGCGCGCCAAGGAAGAAAAGGCCGTCGTCGAGCGCAAGGCAAAGGAAGATCAGAGGCACGAGGCCGAGGCCAAGGCGCGCAAGGTTGGCGAGGAGAACGTCCGCAAGCACCTCCTCAAGGAAGAAGTCGAGGAGGCCCCCCGCTCGGCCGAGGCCCGCCACAAGAAGAGCCCGGTGGCGCCCCGCCGCGGCGAGGAGCGTCGCGTTCGCGGCCGGCTCACCATCACCAACGCGCTCGACGAAGAGCAGCGGCAGCGCAGCCTTGCCTCGCTGAAGCGCAGGCAGGAGCGCCAGAAGAAGCAGATCACCGGACCGCAGGCGCAGGCAAAGATCCAGCGCGAGGTGGTTATCCCGGAGGCGATCACCATCCAGGAGCTGGCCAACCGCATGGCCGAGCGCGGCGTCGACGTGATCAAGGCACTGATGCGGGACGGCGAAATGCACAAGATTACCGACATCATCGACGCCGACACCGCTCAGCTTCTCGCCGAGGAGTTCGGCCATATCGTCCGCCGCGTCTCGGAGGCCGACGTGGAAGAGGGCTTCATCGGCGCCGAGGACCATGCCGAGGACCTGCAGCCGCGCGCGCCGATCGTCACCATCATGGGCCATGTCGACCACGGCAAGACCTCGCTGCTCGATGCCATCCGCACGACCAATGTGGTGAGCCAGGAAGCCGGGGGCATCACCCAGCATATCGGCGCCTATCAGGTCGAGACGGCGGACGGGCACAAGATCACGTTCATCGATACGCCGGGGCACGAGGCGTTCACCGCCATGCGCCAGCGCGGCGCCCAGGTCACCGACATCGTGATCCTCGTGGTAGCGGCCGACGACGGCGTCAAACCCCAGACGGTCGAAGCCATCGCCCACGCCAAGGCGGCCGAGGTTCCGATCATCGTCGCCATCAACAAGATCGATAAGCCGGGGGCCGACCCGAAGCGAGTGCGCACCGAACTCCTGAGCCACGACATCGTGGTCGAGAGCCTGGGCGGCGACACGCTCGAGGTCGAGGTCTCGGCGCTGAAGAAGACCGGGCTCGAGAAGCTGCTCGAGGCGATCAGCCTTCAGGCCGAAGTGCTCGAGCTCAAGGCCAATCCCGACCGCCCGGCCGAGGGCGTCATCGTCGAGGCGAAACTCGAACGCGGGCGCGGTCCGGTCGGCACGGCGCTGATCCAGCGCGGCACGCTTCATCTCGGCGACCTCATCGTGGCGGGCTCGGCCTACGGGCGCGTGCGCGCGCTGATCAACGAGAACGGCGAGCACGTGACAAGCGCCGGTCCGTCGGTTCCGGTCGAGGTCCTCGGCTTCGACTCGGCCCCCGAGGCAGGCGATCAGTTCGCCGTGGTCGATAACGAGGCGAGGGCCCGGGAGATTACCGACTACCGCCAGCGCGAGCGGCGCAAGCGGCTTGCCGTCGCCGGCCAGCGCGGCACGCTCGAGCAGATGATGAGCAATCTGAAGGCGGCCGGCGTCAAGGAGTTCACCCTCCTCGTCAAGGGCGACGTGCAAGGTTCGGTCGAAGCCATCGTGGCCGCGCTCGACAAGCTCGGCACCGAGGAAGTGCGCGCCCGCATCGTGCATGCCGCCGTCGGCGGCATCACCGAGTCCGATGTCGGGCTTGCCGCGACCTCGGGCGCCGTGATCCTCGGCTTCAACGTGCGCGCCAACACGCAGGCGCGCGAGGCGGCCGAGCGCAGCGGCGTCGAGATCCGCTATTACAACGTCATCTACGATCTCGTCGACGAGGTGAAGCAGGCGATGTCGGGCCTGCTCGCGCCGACCAGGCGCGAGACCTTCCTCGGCAACGCCGAGGTGCTCGAAGTGTTCACCATCTCCAAGGTGGGCAAGGTCGCCGGCTGCCGCGTGACCGAGGGCAAGGTCGAGCGCGGCGCCCATGTCCGGCTCATTCGCGACAACGTGGTGATCCACGAAGGCAAGCTCTCCACCTTGAAGCGCTTCAAGGACGAGGTGCGCGAGGTGGTGGCCGGCCAGGAATGCGGCATGGCCTTCGAGGGCTATCAGGACATGCGCAAGGGCGATGTCATCGAGTGCTTCGAGGTCGAGCACGTCCAGCGCACGTTGTAGTTTTCCGTCCGACACGTCATCGCGGGGCTCGACCCGGCGATCCAAGGGAGGCCGACGGCTCGGTGCAGGCTGCACCGGGTGCCCGGTTCAAGCCCGGGCATGACGGTCTAGCGAGGCATTACCATGAGCAGCCATAGCAAAGAACCCTCGCAGCGCCAGCTCAAGGTCGGCGAGCTGATCCGCCATGCACTGGCCGATATCTTCTCGCGCGGCGAGATCCTCGACGAGGTGCTCGCGCGCCATTCCCTCACCGTGCCGGAGGTGCGCATGACGCCCGACCTCAAGCTTGCCACGGCCTACGTCATTACCCTCGGCGGCGGACAAGCGAGCGAGGCGGTCGAGCATTTGAACAAGCACAAGCGCTTCCTGCGCGGCGAGGTGGCGAAGCGCGTCAGCATGAAGTTCATGCCCGAGCTCAGGTTCAAGGTCGACACGTCGTTCGAGGCCTCGGCACGGATTGACGAGCTGCTCGCCTCTCCGCAGGTCGCGCGCGACCTCAAGGGCTAAAGCGCACGCTTCCCCATGGCCCGGCGACGTAAAGGCTCACCCGTCAGCGGTTGGCTCGTCCTCGACAAGCCGCAAGGCATGACCTCGACGAAGGCCGTGAGCAAGGTGCGGCATCTGTTCGACGCGGCAAAGGCGGGGCACGCCGGCACCCTCGATCCGCTCGCGACCGGAGTGCTTCCGATCGCGCTCGGCGAAGCGACCAAGACCGTGCCGTTCGCGATGGAGGGGCTCAAGACTTACCGCTTCACTGTCCGTTTCGGCACCGAGACCGACACCGACGATGCCGAGGGTGCGGTCGTCGCGCAAAGCGAGGCGCGGCCGTCGACGGAGGCCATCGAGGGAGTTTTGCCCCGCTTCGTCGGCGAGATCAGCCAGGTTCCGCCACGGTTCTCGGCGCTCAAGGTGGACGGCGCGCGCGCCTACGACCTTGCGCGCGACAAGGAGGAATTCGAGCTTGCGCCGCGCATCGTGTCGATCGAGCGGCTCGCTCTCGTCTCGCGGCCCGATCCCGATCGTTGCGTGCTCGAGGCCGAATGCGGCAAGGGCACTTATGTCAGGGCCCTTGCGCGCGACCTCGGCCGGGCGCTCGGCACCTGCGTGCATGTCGAGGCTTTGCGGCGGACGCGGGTCGGCGCCTTCGGCGAGGAGGACGCCGTCACGCTCGACGCGCTCGAGAGCCTGAAGGAAAGCGGGCCCAAGGGCGACGGGCTCCATATCGTCCTTAAGCCGGTCGAGGCCGCGCTCGGCGACCTTCCGGCGCTGTCCGTCTCCCAACCCGATGCGGCCAGGCTCCGGCAGGGACAGCCGGTCTTATTGCGCGGGCGCGACGCCCCGATCCTGACCGGATCGGCCTACGCCATGTCCAGAGGCATGCTGGTGGCTCTCGGCGAGGTAGAAGGGGGAGAATTCAAGCCTAAGCGCATCTTCAATCTGCCGGGCTGATGGGTGTTGGCGCTAAGCGCGGCGGAAGCAAATTCCTCTGGTTTCGTGCGCGATAATCCCTATATTGCAGCCATTGCGCGCGGGCAGCCTTGCTCCGCGCCGTTTTTAGAGCCGACCGTGCTGGACGACATCCTGGCCCGGCCATGTTCAACCCCCTACTCAAGAGGATCAACTGATGTCGATTAGCGCTGTGCGCAAGCAAGAGCTCATTAAGGAATATGCGACCAAGGCGGGAGATACCGGTTCGCCTGAGGTCCAAGTCGCGATCCTGACCGAGCGGATCACCAATCTGACCGATCACTTCAAGACGCATACCAAGGACAACCATTCGCGGCGCGGGCTGCTCAAGCTGGTGAGCCAGCGGCGCCGCCTGCTCGACTACGTCAAGTCGACCGACGAAGACCGGTATCAGAAGCTCATCAACCGGCTGGGAATTCGCCGGTGACTGCGTCCGTCATGGCGAGCCACCGAGCAGTTCGGCTTGCGTATTGCTGACTTGAAGCTGCGCGGCCGCCATCGGGCGGTCGGGGCGGCACATCCATACCCACTCATTGGGACACACACATGTTCATTAAACAGATCGTAGAAATCGAATGGGGGGGACGCCCCCTCAAGCTCGAGACCGGGCGCATCGCCCGTCAAGCGGACGGTGCGGTGCTTGCCACTTACGGCGAGACCTCCGTTCTCGCCACCGTTGTCGCCGCTAAGGAGGAGAAGCCGGGCATCGACTTCTTCCCGCTCACCGTCAACTACCAGGAAAAGACCTTCGCCGCCGGCAAGATTCCCGGCGGCTATTTCAAGCGCGAGGGACGCCCCACCGAAAAGGAGACCCTCACCTCGCGGCTGATCGACCGGCCGATTCGGCCGCTGTTCGCTCCGGGTTTCAGGAACGAGACGCAGATCATCGCCACCGTGCTTTCCCACGACATGGAAAACGATCCTGACATCGTTGCCATGATCGCGACCTCGGCCGCGCTCACGCTGTCCGGCATCCCCTTCCTCGGACCGATTGCCGCCGCCCGCGTCGGCTATATCGAAGGCCAATATGTGCTCAATCCGCGGATCGACGAGATGAGCGTCAGCTCGCTCGATCTCGTCGTCGCCGGCACCTCGGACGCCGTGCTGATGGTCGAGTCGGAAGCGAAAGAGCTGTCCGAGGACGTCATGCTCGGGGCGGTGATGTTCGGCCAGAAGACCTTCGGCCCGGTGCTCGACGCCATCATCAAGCTTGCCGAACGCGCGGCCAAGGAGCCGTGGGAGCTCAAGCAGGAGGACGATGCCGAGCTTCTCGCTCAGGTGCGCTCCGCCGCCGAGAGCGATCTGCGCGAGGCCTATGCCATCGCCGGCAAGCAGGAGCGCCGTGACC
>NZ_DASRGO010000059.1:0-8445 GCF_035650995.1 Methyloceanibacter sp.
TTGGTCCGGACCAGCCGCCCGAATCCGTCTCCAGCCAGCGGGAATATGAACAGCCAGCCGGGCATGACCCAGTGGGGAAGCGCCCGCGCCTGGAGGGCGATGAGCGTGAACAAGGCGACCGGCCCGAGGGCGAGCAGAAAAAGGAACCACGACCGCTCGTCGCTCCGTCCGGCACGGAGCGCGCGCGCGAACGCGACGACCAGCGGAACCGCCACCCAGGGCGTGAGATAGAGAAGCTGGCCGAGAAGATTCTGGCCGAGCGACGTGAGAGGGCTCGACGGGGTTCCCACCCGGCTCGCCTGGAAGGTGAAGCCGATCATGTCGTGCTCGGCATTCCAGAGGAGCGCCGGCGAGAGAACGACGAGCGCCGCGACCGCGCCGAGCCAGGGACCCGGCGTCGCCAGATGCCGCCGGGCGCGCGGCGTCGAGACGAGAAAGAGGAAGACGCCGGCGAGGTAGAGCGCGGCGCTGTATTTCGAGAGAAGCGCGAGCCCGGCAAGGACGCCGGCGGCGAGCCAGCGGAGGAGCCCGCGACGCGAACGCTCCTCGAAGACGATGCCGGCAACGACATTGGCCGAGGCGAGGAGGAAGAAGAGGAGCGGCCCGTCCGGCAGCACCGCCGCGCCGTGGGCAATGCCGAAGACCGGCGCGCTGTTGAAGAGGAGCGCGGCGAAGAAGCCCGCGGTCTCGCCGTAGAAGCGCCGCGCCAGGCCGAACATCAGCCAGGTCGAGCCGGCAAAGAGGAGGACGAAGGGCAGCCGGACGACGATCGGCGCTTCGCTCCCGGTCAGCCACATCATCGCCCCGGCGATCCAGGTATGGAGGGGCGGGTGATCGACGGTGGCGAGCGCGAAGACCCGCGCATTGCCGACCATGTAGGATTCGTCGACGCCGAGGCCGGTGGAGGCGGCAAGGATCAGCCGGATCAGCGCCGAGACGGCGATCAGCGCCAGAACGGCGTCGCGCGAAGTCCGGATCAAGTCAGCCGGTCCGCCGACGCCAGGTGAGGTAGTTGGAGACCGCGAAGTTCCACACCACGCCGATGGCGGCGCCGGCGATGCCGGCGAGCCACAGGATGCCGCGGTCGCTGTAGACGATCTCGGCCACGCCGATATTGGCGACCGCGCCGACGGCGCAGATTGCATAGAAAGTGAGGAGGCCGCGCACCAGGGCGAAGCCGCGCAGCCGCCGGTCGCGGTAGGTGATGAGGTTGTTGAGGAAGAAATTCCAGGTCATCGCCGCGATCACGGCGACCGTCTGCGCCGCGGCGAAGCCGACCCCGGCGAAGGACAGGAGGTAGAGCGTGACGAGATGGACGGCGAGGCCGGTGCCGCCGACGAATGCGAAGACGACGAAGCGGACCGGCACGTAGCGCCCGATCAGCTTGTCGAGGATGAGCATGCCGAATTCCCAGGCCGCCATGCTGTCGAGCTTGCTCTGGCCGTGCTGCCGCGGAAGGAAGCGGCAGGCGACCTCGGCGAAGCGGAGCGGCCGCGGCGCCGAGGCGAAGAGATCGAGGAGGATCTTGAAGCCCTGGAGCGAGAGGTTGTGGACCGTCTCGTCGAAGACCCGGCGGTCCATCAGGAAATAGCCGCTCATCGGGTCGCTGAGATCGGCCTTGATGACGAGCCGCCCGGCCTTCCCGGCGAGCCGGCTGATCGCCTGGCGCTGCCGGTTGAGTCCCTCGAGGGTGCCGCCCTCAATGTGCCGGCTGCCGACGACGATGTCGAGATGCTCCGCCTTGATGCGGGCGAGCATGTCGGGAAGCCGTTCGTCGTCGTGCTGCAGGTCGGCATCCATGACGGCGAAATAGGGCGAGGACGACGCCAGCACGCCCTCGACGGTGGCGCTCGACAGGCCGCGCCGGCCGATCCGCTCGATGCCGCGCACGCGCGGGTCGCGCCGGGCAAGGTCGCGCACCGCATCGGCGGTGCCGTCGGGCGAATCGTCGTCGACGAAAATGACTTCCCAGGCGATGCCGGCGAGCGCCCGGTCGAGCCGCTCGACGAGAAGGGGCACGTTCTCGCGCTCGTTGAATGTCGGAACGACGACGGTGAGCTCGGTTGCCATCGCTGCGGCGGCTGATTCTGCGCGCATATCCATCGGCGCGCCTCTTAGCAGATCAACCGCGAGGCAGGAACCGCCCGCCCGGCGGGATGCACTCGGAAGTCAACGCCGGAGAGACAGGGCTGGGTTCGGGACAATCGGAGCAGGAGGCTCGCGAAGCGTGGTGCAAAGCTCGGAGGAATACCTACCGACGACCTTTCCCCCCGCTATCCGCCCCGTCACGGGTCCAGGTCCCCGCATGCGCGGGGACGAGCGGTGTGGAGGCGCGAGATGCAGCTGGTAGGCTGGCAGGGTTGGCAAAGCGCCGGAGGCGCGTGCCCACCGTTTCGATGCGCGGGAAATCCGTTGTGACGGGCGCGTGTTGGATCGAGACGGTGGGCCCGGCGCTTCGCGCCGTGGCCCACCCTACAAACTGGGATGACAGGATCCGCAGCGTGGGCGAAAGGTCGCGCCAGCGGCCGGCACGGTGAAGTCCGGTGACAGCGCGCGCGAAAGCTTGAACGCCACGGATCACCGGCTCAAGCCACGCTGGTGACGGTGGCGTGGTGGCCGGCGCGCAATTCGATGAACCCGGATCGACCGCTGGCTCGCGGAGATGGCCACGGCAGTATTTGGCTCGGTTTTCGCGATGCCCGTTCTTGGGCTAGATTGCCGAAAGCGCCGACACCAGCGACCCTCCCCCGCCTCCCGGAGCCCCGGATGCCCCATCCCCTGCCGACGATCGGGATTTCGAGCTGGAGCCTGCACCGGCGGCTCGGCATTTCCTGGCCGCACACGCCGGCGAACGACCTGGCAACGAGGTCTGAATCGACCTGGGGACCGGGAGAGCTTGCCCTCCTCGATCTGCCCGGCGAAATCGCGGCGCGCGGCATCCGCCACCTCCACCTCTGCCATTTCCACCTCGCCTCGCGCGAACCGGACTATCTCCGCGAAGTCCGCGCCGCGATCGAGAAGGCGGGCGTCACGCTGGAGGCGCTGCTCATCGACGACGGCGATATCGCGCAACCCGACGAGGCGGTCCGCCGCCGCGACATCGACTGGATCGCGTGCTGGATCGTCACCGCGGCGGCCCTCGGCGCGAGGAAGGCGCGCGTCGTTGCAGGCAAGCAGATGCCGACGCCGGAGGCGCTGGCGCGCTCGATCGCCGGGCTCCGCGAACTGGCGAAGCGCGGCAAGGCGGCGGGGGTGCGGGTGATCACGGAGAACTGGTTCGACACGCTCGGCGGGCCGAAGGAAGTCGAGGCGGTGCTCAGCGCCCTCGCCGGCGAGGTCGGGCTGCTCGCCGATTTCGGCAACTGGAAGGGCGCCGGCAAATACGCCGCGCTTGCCGCAATCCTCGCCCGCGCCGAGGACACCCACGCCAAGGCGCATTTCGAGCCGGGCGGCGCCATGGACGCGGACGATTTCGGGCGCTGCCTCGCGGCGGCGGCGGACGCCGGATATCGCGGCCCCTATACGCTCATCTACGAGGGCGCGGGCGGCGACGAATGGGCGGCGATCGAGACGGAGCGGGCCTTCCTCACCGATTTCCTCGCGCGCCGCGCGCCGGCGCGGAAGGCGGGCTAGGCGATGGCCGGCGTCTTCGTCATTGCGCAAGGGGGCGGCCCGACCGCGGTCATCAACCAGACCGTCGCCGGGGCGGCGCTGGAGGTCCGCAAGCGCTTCCCGAAGGCAAAGGTGCTCGGCTCCCGCCATGGCGTGCGCGGCCTCCGGAAAGGCGACTTCATCGACCTCTCGGCGCTTTCGGAGAACGACCTCCGCCGTTTCGGCAATACCCCCAATGCCGGGCTCGGCTCGACCCGCGACAAACCGGACGACAAGTACTGCGCCGAGATTCTGGCGGCGCTGAAGCAGGCCGGCGCCGAGGCCTTCATCTATATCGGCGGCAACGACACGGCGGGGACGATGCAGATCCTCGACCGCGCCGGGTCCGACATCGCCTTCATCCACGCGCCGAAGACGATCGACAACGACCTCGCCGAGAACGACCACACGCCGGGCTTCATCTCGGCGGCGTGGTTCACGGCGGCGGCCTTCTGGAGCGTCGACCTCGACTTCCGCGCCATGCCCGGCATCTATGCCGGCATCGTCATGGGCCGGCATGCCGGATTCCTCACCGCCTCGGGCGCGGCCTGGCGGAAGCACGACGCCGACGGGCCGCACCTGGTCTATCTGCCCGAGCACGGCTTCTCGATGAAGCAGTTCCTCGACGACGTCAGGGCCGTGCGCGAGAAGCACGGCCGCTGCGTCATCGCCATGTCGGAGGGCGTCCGCGGCGAGGACGGGCGGCCACTCATGGAGACGCTCCGCGAGCAGATCGAGCGCGACGCGCACGGCAACGTGCAGCTCTCCGGCGGCGACCTCGGCGTCGCGGTCCAGGGCGCGCTTGGCGAAGCCTTCCCGAAGGTGCGGGTGCGGGTCGACACGTTCGGCTACCTGCCGCGCGGCTTCGCCACGATGGCGAGCGATGTCGACCGGAGCGAAGCCTTCGCGGCGGGCGCCTTCGCGGTGGCGACCTGCAGCGAGCGGAGCTGCTCGGTCGGGCTGCAGTTCGACGGCGTCAGGACGGTGTTCCGGCGCGTGCCACTCGCCGCGGTCGCCGGCAAGACGCGGCTGATGCCGGAGGAATTCATGGCGCCTTCGGGTCGGGAATTGTCGCCGGACGGGCGGGCCTATTTCGACCGGCTGCTGCCGCCGCCGCCCGACCACCTGCCCCCGCTGCTCTGAGGCGGCCGGAGCCCGCGCCGGTCGGCCGAGTTGGTCGAGCCGCGCCCGGCGCTTACCCTCCCCCGTCCTCCGGCGCTATGCTGGCGCCAGGGAAATTCGGGGAGGGCTGCGGCCATGAAGAACCTCACCATCGCGCTCGCCATTTCGATCGTCCTCGGGGTCGCCTTTTTCGGGATCAGCTACCCGATCTTCGGCAACGCCCAGGTCTCGGAAGCGCTTGCCGCCGTGCCGCTGATCGGCTCGCACCACCTCGCCGAGGCGCTCGAGCGGCAGAGCGCCCGGCAGAGCCTGGTTGCCGGGCGACCCACGGCGATCTTCGCCTTCGAGGGCTACACGGTCGCCTGGCCCTACCTCGTCGCCTTCGGCATCCTTATCGCCGCCGGCATCACCTTCATCAGCGGGTTCCTCAGCGGCGTCGGGCTCGCCTTCATCCTCCCGCAGAGCGCGTTCTTCGCCTATCCGCAGATCGTCGTATCGGTCTCGCTTCTGGTCATCATCCCGGCGACGATTGCCGGCGGCTATATCGCCGGCCGCTGGATCGGCGCGCGCACGCGCAGCACCCTGCACGGGCTGGTCATCGTCCTCGCCGTGTCGGTGATGAGCGCCGCAATCAACGCGGTGGTGAACTATCTCGCGATCATCTGGTCGGGCGCGGCGGAAGCGCTGCAGATGGGCGAGGTCAACATCCTCGACTTCGCCGAGGGCGCCGGCATTTCGCTCGCCGCCTTCCTCGCCGGCGGGCTCCTCGGCTTCTGGCGCGGCAACCGGCAGAAGATGACCAAGTACCTGTCCTACCTGCTCAGCATCCTGCCCAAGGACACCGGCGACCTGATCGTGAAGCTCGCCTACGACGAGGCGCGCGGCAAGACGGCGGCGCCGGCAGGCGCCGCGGCGGCCGCGCACTAGGGCCACCCACCCCAACGACGTCATGGCCGGGCTTGTCCTGGTCATGACGTCGGGATCGCGGCGGATCAAAACACAAGCGAAAACGCCGCCCCGAAGGGCGGCGTTTTCATGCGTAGTCAGAAAAGAGAAGGGCTCGAAGCATGTCCCCGGACTTTATCCGGGGGAGTTTCCTGCCTTTGGCGGGCCTGGCAGCGACCTACTTTCCCGCGTCTTAGGACGAAGTATCATTGGCGCTGGGGAGTTTAACGGCCGAGTTCGGAATGGGATCGGGTTCAGGCTCCCCGCTATTGCCACCAAGCCGGCAAAAGGCAGGAAGAAACAACCAACTGGTCGAACTATGGTCCGGACACGGACAATGCGAGCAATCAAGCCAATCGAGCTATTAGTACCGGTAAGCTTCACGCGTTGCCGCGCTTCCACACCCGGCCTATCGACGTGGTGGTCTACCACGGCTCTCAAGGGAGAAATCGTTTCGAGGTGGGTTTCCCGCTTAGATGCTTTCAGCGGTTATCCCGTCCGTACATAGCTACCCTGCAATGCGGCTGGCGCCACAACAGGTCCACCAGAGGTACGTCCATCCCGGTCCTCTCGTACTAAGGACAGATCCTCTCAATTCTCCTACACCCACGGCAGATAGGGACCGAACTGTCTCACGACGTTCTGAACCCAACTCACGTACCACTTTAATCGGCGAACAGCCGAACCCTTGGGACCTGCTCCAGCCCCAGGATGTGATGAGTCGACATCGAGGTGCCAAACGATCTCGTCGATATGGACTCTTGGAGATCATCAGCCTGTTATCCCCGGCGTACCTTTTATCCGTTGAGCGATGGCCCGTCCACGTGGGACCACCGGATCACTATGACCGACTTTCGTCTCTGCTCGACTTGTCAGTCTCGCAGTCAGGCAGGCTTATGCCATTGCACTCGCCGAACGATTTCCGACCGTTCTGAGCCTACCATCGCGCGCCTCCGTTACTCTTTGGGAGGCGACCGCCCCAGTCAAACTACCCACCATGCACTGTCCCGGGCCCGGATGACGGGCCGCGGTTAGACATGCATAACCACAAGGCTGGTATTTCACATTTCGGCTCCACCACGGCTGGCGCCGCAGCTTCAAAGCCTACCAGCTATTCTACACATGCAGTCACGAATGCCAGTGCAAAGCTATAGTAAAGGTGCACGGGGTCTTTCCGTCTAACCGCAGGAACCCCGCATCTTCACGGGGAATTCAATTTCACTGAGCTGGTGCTGGAGACAGCGGGGAAGTCGTTACGCCATTCGTGCAGGTCGGAACTTACCCGACAAGGAATTTCGCTACCTTAGGACCGTTATAGTTACGGCCGCCGTTTACCGGGGCTTCGATTCAAAGCTTGCACCTCTCCTCTTAACCTTCCGGCACCGGGCAGGCGTCAGACCCTATACGTCCTCTTTCGAGTTCGCAGAGCCCTGTGTTTTTGTTAAACAGTCGCTACCCCCTGGTCTGTGCCACCCTTGCCTGGTTGCCCAAGCGAGGGTCCTCCTTCTTCCGAAGTTACGGAGGCAATTTGCCGAGTTCCTTCAGCACCTTTCACTCAAGCGCCTTGGTATTCTCTACCAGTCCACCTGTGTCGGTTTGGGGTACGGTCTTGCGTGGGGGCTATTTCCTGGAACTCCTTCGCGGCCCGATCAATCCAGTAAGATCGAACAACATACGGAATTCGTCACCACCCACAGGCTCAGGAATATTCACCTGATTCCCATCGATTACGCCTCTCGGCCTCACCTTAGGGACCGGCTGACCCTGCGCAGATTAGCTTTACGCAGGAACCCTTGGACTTTCGGCGACAGTGTCTCTCACACTGTTTGTCGTTACTCATGTGAGCATTCTCACTTCCGATACCTCCAGCAGCCCTCACGGGTCCGCCTTCACAGGCTTACGGAACGCTCCGCTACCACGCATGTATTGCTACATGCATCCTAAGCTTCGGCACGTGACTTGAGCCCCGATACATTGTCGGCGCAGGAACCCTTGTTTAGACCAGTGAGCTGTTACGCTTTCTTTAAATGATGGCTGCTTCTAAGCCAACATCCTGGTTGTTATGGGATCCCCACATCCTTTCACACTTAGTCACGATTTGGGGGCCTTAGCTGTAGGTCAGGGTTGTTTCCCTTTTCACGACGGACGTTAGCACCCGCCGTGTGTCTCCCGGACAGTACTTCTCGGTATTCGGAGTTTGGTTGGGGTTGGTAAGTCTGTGGGACCCCCTAGCCCATCCAGTGCTCTACCCCCGAGAGTATTCATCCGAGGCTCTACCTAAATAGATTTCGCGGAGAACCAGCTATTTCCGGGTTTGATTGGCCTTTCACCCCTAGCCACAAGTCATCACCGTCTTTTTCAACAGACGTGTGTTCGGTCCTTCAGTAGGTGTTACCCTACCTTCAACCTGCTCATGGCTAGATCACCACGGTTTCGGGTCTAATCCGACGAACTGAACGCCCTGTTCAGACTCGCTTTCGCTGCGCCTACACCTATCGGCTTAAGCTTGCTCGTCAGACTAACTCGCTCACCCATTATACAAAAGGTACGCCGTCACCCAGGAATCGGCCCGAAAGCCGCCCTTGAGCTCCGACTGTTTGTAGGCATCCGGTTTCAGGAACTGTTTCACTCCCCTTGTCGGGGTGCTTTTCACCTTTCCCTCACGGTACTTGTTCGCTATCGGTCGCTGAGGAGTACTTAGGCTTGGAGGGTGGTCCCCCCACGTTC
>NZ_DASRGO010000060.1:0-16576 GCF_035650995.1 Methyloceanibacter sp.
ATCCCCCCCCCCCCCCCGGCTTCAATGCCCTAAAGATGGCCGACTGCATTGTCGACAGGATCGAGATAGCGGAAAACCTCAATCGCATAAATGAAATCTTGGCTTAGATCGGGCACCGGCAATTCTGTCAGCGAGCCATCCTGCACACGTTCACGAGGCACCCACTCCAGCGCAAGCCTGCGCATCTCTGCGCTAGGTAGGTGCCGATGCCCGACCCGATATCCAAGCAATTGGCGCGCGGCATTAGACCCTCTACAACCTTGTTCCATTGCTCATCGATGAGCGCGCGGCCGTAGCGGAAGGGAGAATCATAGACCTTGTCGCTTGCATATTCGGCAGATAAATAGTCGGCCGTTTCGTCATGAACATCAACGGCGCGCTTTCGGGCCCAAGTCATACGAGGAACTCAGTGTTGGTGACGTCCTGTTCGGCGGCGCTACCGATGACCTCGCGCATGGCCGGCCACTCGATCCGCCACTCGCGGAGCTGCCGCAGGGCGGTGGCAAACGTCAGCCGAAAACCCGGCGAGTGTCTCTCCCGGCTCGAGCGCGCACCGGTGCGAAAAAGTGTGCGTGCCAATCTCCTGACCTGGGCATGAGAGGATCATGCGCGCAAGAGAAGCCCGAAATGAAAGGGATCGCGGCGCTCGTAGCACCCCCTTCCGCCGCATGTTCGGCTCGAGGCAAGAGCTCGTCCTTGCTTTCGCAGAGTAGTGCCCCCACAATCGCCCAGGTGGCCCTAATGCCCCGCCTCTGGAAGTCATCGAGCATGACAGGGATCGCCTCACGCCCTCCGAGAACATTTGACCCATAGCTCTCGCGCGTGGCGTGGTCCCGCGCCCCCGACATCAACCCATAATCAAGCGAAACAACGAAACTGCCCGGCAGGTTTCCCCTCATATCACTAGAATGCACCGCGAAATGGCGACGGGCAATGATCACGAAATGGTACCCGGCAGGTATTGACGTGGCCCCGTTTGCGCGGAATTTTCAGGCTTCAAATTGGCGGTAAGAAATCATACTTGCGGTCTCGAATTGAGGAAGTCTAAGCCAAATGTTGCGCCGCGTTTAAGAATTGGATGCGTTCCAGGACTCGAACATCAGTACGTTCCAAAGGAAGTACTGCCAATTGCGAGTGCCAGCTTGGTGCTCGGCCCATTTCTCAGCAATCGGCTTGCGCTCGAGCAAACCGGTTCCGTTGACCGACGGCGCGTTCAAAAGATCGGCTGCCCACTCTTTTAGCGGACCGCGCAGCCACTGATCGATGGGAACCCCAAACCCCATTTTCGGGCGCTCCAGCAGTTTTCTCGGCACAAATTTATAGGCGATCTGCCGCAACAGCCACTTGCCCTTTGCGTCCCGCAGCTTGAAACGCTGCGGCAGCCGCCACGAAAACTCGACCACCCGATGATCGAGAAGTGGCACGCGGACTTCTAGCGCCACCGCCATGCTGGCGCGGTCCACCTTGGCCAAAATGTCGTCCGGCAGATAAGTGAGCATGTCGAGATATTGCATCCAGGAGACATCGTCGGGAAAACGGTCCCCGACCGCTCTTGTGAACAGGCTTTCGTCCGGTGCAGCTGCACCCTTCACGAGTGCGGATGCGTCCAGCCATTGCGTAACCAGATGCCGATAGAAGCCGATCGAGTCGTCCGCCAGGACGTCGGCAAATTTGTGAATCTTGTCACCCAGCAAGCGCGGGCGCATTCTCTCTGGCACGATACGCGACATGTAATCCCAGACACCGGGCGGAACTGCCGTCATCGCTCCTGCCGTCGCTTGTCGCACTGGTTTCGGTAAGGTGCGCATGAGCTTGGCCAGCGCAAGGCCCTGTCCATACCGGTTATAGCCAGCGAATACCTCGTCTCCACCGTCGCCCGAGAGTGCAACCGTCACATGGCGCCGCGTCATCTCCGACACGAGATAAGTCGGAATCTGCGATGAGTCGGCGAACGGTTCGTCATAAATGTCATGCAATCTGGGAATGACCGCCTGTGCCTCTGCCGGCGTTACGTAAAGCTCCGTGTGCTCGGTGGCCAAATGGGTTGCGACGAGCTTGGCATGAGCGGCCTCATCATATGCGGGCTCGCGGAACCCGACCGAAAAGGTGCGGATTGGCCTGGCGCTGTTAGCTTGCATCAGAGCGGCGACTGTCGAGGAGTCGATTCCACCCGATAAGAACATGCCGAGCGGCACGTCTGCCACCATGCGCCGCCGCACTGCATCGGCCAGCAGGGTCTCAAGTGCCTCCTGTGCCTCTCTGTCGGAGACATCGAGTAGTGATGACTGACCGCGCGCGGCTACATCCGACAGGGACCAATATGTGGCGTATCTGATCTCGGCGTCTTCACCACATTCGATGAGCGTTCCTGGCGCAAGCTTCTTGATGCCCCGATAGATGCTCATCGGCATGGGCACGTAGCCGTAGCGAAGAAACAAAGCGAGCGCCCCGCGATCGATCTCGCCATGCCAGCCAGGTATGGCCTTTAGCGCTTTGAGTTCAGAGGCGAAGATGAGGTAGCCACCGGCGCGCCCCCAATAGAGGGGTTTGATGCCGAGCCGGTCGCGCGCAAGAGTGAGAGTGCGCGTGGTACGATCCCATGCGGCGAAGGCGAACATACCGATAAGGCGCTCGAGCGTCCGCGACACGCCCCACGCGGCAAAGCCTTCAACCATCACCTCTGTATCGGAATGCCCACGGAACTTGCGCCCAGCGGCCTCAAGCTCGGCGCGAAGTTCCGTCGCGTTATAAACCTCACCATTATAGCTGATCACAAACCGGCCACAGCTCGAAACCATCGGCTGCGCGCCCGCGGGACTTAAATCGATGATGGCAAGCCGTGTATGCCCCAAGGCAATGCCGACCTCGGCATCGACCCAAACGCCTTGGCCATCAGGGCCACGATGATGAAGACAATTGGCCATACGCGAGGCAAGCCCGCACAGCTCTTCGGCCCCGGATTCCTGTTTCAGGTCAAACAGACCCGCAATCCCGCACATTCACCCTCTTTCAAAAAGCAGCGGGAACCAGACCACGATCAGTATCCATAACGCAAACGCAATGGAAAGCTTAAGCATGAGACCATGCGAAAATATCGCCGAGGCATCTCAGTTTTCCACCTAAGGTCCTCCCTCACATTTTCGATGGCCGGCGGATGGTACCGGACCCCGTTTCCGTAAAGCTGATGTCGATTATCGCATGCATCATTTGTCCCGGAGCGCCGAGATTTCGAAACTATCTTTGCAAGCAAGCCTTCAACTTCCGAAATGGGTGCGTGTACCAGATCTTCATACCTTAGGTGAACATATTGGTTGGGATACATCATTCCGAATAGCTCGCAGCTCAAGTTGGCGAATGACCACCCGAGCACGGTCCAGCCACAGAGGAGCATGTCGGAGTAAAGCCGCCGATTCGATTTGTCTTTAATGCGCTTTCTTTTCACAAGAGACCAACACACGCCCGCTGGCTGCCGCGTGAGATGGATCAAAAAGAATTCGCCATCGAGCATGCGCCGGAGCCGAAAGGGGCTGCTTAGCGATCCCCAAGCGGTCTTTGAAGAATCGACAATTGCGGAATAGCGGTCGCCAAAACTTTGGATGAGCATAGCCACAATTTGAGCATGCGTCCGCCTTTGCGCAGGCAGGAACCGCCAAACGGGACATGCTTCGGGCTTTTGACCGCACGTGCACTTCCGCTTCTTTCTCTTGCGGACCGTACCCACCACCTCCCCACAGGCCAAAAGGTCAGAACTACGGGTGAGCAAATATTCGAGCAGCGTGCTGCCACTGTGGCCATAGCCACCGATATAAACGAGCTTCGTCATCAATACGTCGTTCTTCGCACCTGCCCTCTACTGACGGCCGACGATTGTGGATACAGTCCGCGCAAAAAGCGAATGGAATTTGGCGCCGTACGAAACGGCTGGTTGCGCCGGTCGGGGACTTGTCGCCCCAAGCGGAGCTCTCGATCCTGCAAGTCCGCTCTGCCTATCCGCTATCTGTGAAAGAGATCAGCCCGGTTAGGCGCTATTGCGAGCTGCCGTTGCGCAAGGACAGGAAGTAATCTTTCCAGCCCTTTTGCGTGTCGGTGAGCTGTCCATCGGCATCGAGCGAGGCGAGAATCGCAAGTCCCTGGTCGATCGCCTTGTCTTTCTTGTCGCCGCTTGCGATCTCGGCGATCTTGTAGAGTGCGACCACGAGATCGGTCATGGCGTCGACCGTGGCACCGTCGGCCTGGGCGAGCGCCGAGCGGATCGTGAGCTCCTCGTCAAAGGCCGCGAGCGCCCCGTCGACGTCGCCGCCCTTTGATCTCGCATCGCCGACCTTCTCCAGGCTGTAAGCCACGTTGCGCTTGGCGGAATCGTCATTCTGATCGGCGGCGAGCAGCTTGCGCGCGATCGACAGGCCTTCCTGGTAGTCGGCCAGCGCCCCGCTCGTATCGCCGATGGCAAGGCGCGTGTCGCCGACCTTGTTCAGACTGTACATCTCCTCACGGAAACGCTGCGCATTGCCCGCCTCCTCCTCGGCGGCACGCCGGTCGATCGACAACATCTCCTCGTAGGCGGCGAGCGCACCCGGCTTGTCGCCCGCGTTGAGCTTGACGTTGCCGAGCTTCTCGAGAGCGATCGAAACATCGCGGCGCGTCGAGATGCTGTCGTCCGCCTTGGCGAGATCGCGCGCGATCGTCACGCTTTCCTCGATGGCGGCAAGGGCCCCGTCGGTGTCGCCGGCGTTGTTCTTCACGTCGGTGATCTTGTTCAGATCGAGCATCAGGACGCGCTTGCGCTTGAGGTCGGATGGATCGGCGGCGGCCGCCTCACGGTCGATCGAGAGCATCTCGTCGTAACTGGCAAGCGCGCCCTGCGCGTCGCCGGAATCGCGCTTGACGTCGCCCATCCACTCGATGGTGGTCGAAAGGCTCTGCTTCTCGCCGATGTCGCCGCTATTGACCGCGACCAGGCGCTTGCGAATGTCGACGGCTTCCTGATAGGCGGCGAGCGCCCCTTGCTTGTCATCGAGCGCCACTTTCACCTTGGCTTGCTTCTCCAGCGCGAAGGCGACGTCTCGCTGCCAATCGGCGTTGTTCGGGTCGGTCACGGCGATATGGCGGGCAATGGCGAGAGCCTCTTCCGCCGCGCCCAGCGCCGCGTCGGAGTCGCCGCCATTGAGCTTGACGTCGGCGATCTTCTTGAGGTCGAACGAGACCACTCGCTGCCGCTTGGTGTCGCCGATATTGGCGGCGGCGAACTCGCGATCGATGGCCAGCATCTCGGTGTAGGCGGCAAGTGCGCCTTGTGCATCGTCCGAGTCGCGCTTGATATCGCCCACCCATTCGAGCGTGGTCGAGAGGCTCTGTTTCTCGTCGGCGTTGCTCGGGTCGGCGGCGACGAGCTTGCGGCGGATGCCGAGGCTCTCCTCGAACAGGGTGAGGGCGCCCGCCTTGTCGCCCGCACTCAGCTTGAGCTTGGCGATCCGCTCGAGTCCGATCGCCACTTCGCGCTGCTGATCCATGTTGTTGGGGTTGGCCGCGGCGAGCTTGCGGTCGTTGGCCAGCATCTCCTCGTACATGCTGAGCGCCGCAGCGTTGTCGTTCTCGCCCTGCTTGAAGTCGCCGATTTTCTCGAGCGTCGCCGAGATGCCCTGCTGCCACCTCTTGTTGGCTTTGTCGGCGTCGGCGAGCTTGCGGCGGATGGCGAGGCTCTCCTCATAATCGGCAAGCGCGCCCGCTTTGTCGCCCGAGCGGAGCTTGGTCGCGGCGAGGTCCTCGAGGCTCACCGATACGTCGTATTGATAGTTAGCGTTCGTCGCGTCCGCCTCGGCCAGGCGCCGCGCGATAGCAAGGCTCTTCTCGTAGACCGTGAGCGCGCTGGCATTGTCGTTCCAGCTGACAAGGATGGTGCCGAGGTCGCGGCAGCGGTCGATCGCCTCGGCATAGGCCGCGAGCGCCGCCGCCTTGTCGCCCCCCGCCTTCTTGGCATCGGCAATCTTCTCGAGCGTGGTTACCGTGTCCCAAGCGACTCTGGTGTTGGATTTGTCGGCCTCGGCCAGACGGCGGCGGATGTCGTAGCTCTCTTGATACGCGGCGAGCGCGCCGTCGGCGTCCTTGAAGGCGAGCTTGGCGTCGCCGAGCTTGTTCAGGCTGATCGCCACGTTGCTCTTGAGCCGCGTGTTGTTGGCGTCTGCCGCGGCGAGCTTGCGGTCAATGACCAGCATCTCCTCATACGCGGCCAGCGCGCCCTGATTGTCGCCGAGCGTCCGCCTGGTATCGCCAACCTTCTCGAGGATCAGCGAGATGTCCTCCTGCCGCTGCGTGTTGTCGTCGATCTCGGCGAGATGGCGGCGCACCTTCAGGCTTTCCTCGTAGCTCGCGAGCGCGCCCTTGTTGTCGGCGAGCGCCACCATCGCGTCGCCCACCCGGCTTAGGCTGATCGACATGTTGCGCTGCCAGGTGGTGTTGTCGGGTTCGGCGCCCACGAGATAGCGGTCGACTCCCAGCATCTCCTGATAGGCGGCAAGCGCTCCGTCCTTGTCTCCTGCCGCGAGCTTGAGATCGCCGATCGGCTCGAGATTTTCGGCCACCGCGAGCTTCCATTTGCCCTCGTCTGTCTTGGGCAACGCCCTACGGATGGCGAGACTCTCCTCTTGCGCTGCGAGCGCGCCCTGACTGTCGCCGGCGTCGCGCTTGACCACGCCGAGCTTGGTGAGGGCGGCAGAAAGATCGCTCTTGAGACCGAGATCGTTGGGGGCGGCCGCGAGCAACTTGCGAGCGATCTCGACGTTTTCCTCGAAGGCCGCGAGCGCTCCTTGATTGTCGTCGTTGTTGCGCTTCACGTCGCCGATGCGCTGCAGCACATAGGCCACGTCGGCGATCCATTGCGTGTTGTCCGGCTCGAGCTCGGCGATGCGTTTGCGTATGGCGAGACTGTCTTCGTAGCTCGCGATCGCGCCCTTGACGTCGCCGGAATCGCGTTTCACGTCGCCGATACGGCTCAAGCTGAACGAGAGATCGCGCTGGAGCGCGATATTGGTCGCATCGGCCTCTGCCAAGCGCCGCTGAATGTTGGCGCTGTCCTCGTAGGCGGCCAGCGCTTTCTGGTTATCGCCGGCGGCGAGCCGCGCATCGCCGACGCTGCTCAGATTTGCCGCGATGTCGCGCTCGAGCGCCGCGTCGCCCCGGTTGGCGACCTGCAGCGCGCGGCGCACGATGAGGCTCTCGCCGTAAGCATCGAGCGCGCCGGCATTGTCCCCGGATTCGAGCTTGGCGTCGCCGAGAAGCGTAAGCGTCGTGGCGAGCTGCTTCTGATACTCGACATTGCTCTTGTCGGAGGCGGCGAGGGCGCGCGCGATTTCGAGCCCCTTGTTGTAGTCCTCGATCGCACCCTTCTGGTCGCCGCCCCTGAGCTTTGCCGTGCCCATGGCATCGACCGCGAGCAGGATGTCGTATTTGAGCGCGACATTGGCCTTGTCCTGCTCGGCGAGCGCCGTCCTGATGTCGTAGCATTCCTTGAGAGCTGCGAGCGACGCGACGGGATCGTGCGAGCGGATCTCCAAGTCGCCTACCGTGAACAGCACGGCGGCAAGCTCGCGCTGATGCGCGGGCGAGGGATCCTCCTTCACCAGATCGCGCTTGGTAGCGAGAATCTTCTCGTAAACGGCGAGCGCCCCAGTTGCATCGCCCGCGCCGAGCTTGAGGTCACCGATCCGTTCGAGCGTGAGCGTGGCATCCTGCGAACGCTCGTTGGTCTTGCTCATCTCGGAGATGTGAAGCCTGATTTCGAGGCTCTTGACCGTGCTCTGCGCGGCTTCTGCCTGCTCGCCTTCGGCCGCGTGGGTCGAGGCGAACTCCTCGAACATGGTGGCCTGCATGCCGAGCAGTTGCTCGTCGTCGGGCGCCTCCGCCACGGCGCTGTCGAGTGTTTTGCTTACCTGGTCGAAGATCTTTTTGCGCGACTCCGCCCGCATGCCCTCGACATTGCGTAAGCCCCGCGCGATGTCGGTCACGAGCGCGCCGGCCACGTCGAAATTGCGCTTGGCGCGCTGCTCGGCCTGCCAGGCGCGAATACCCGCGAGCGTGGCCCCGACCGCGAGCACGGCGAACACCACGGCCGAGGCGCCGATGAGCCGCTGGCGGAACCGCGCGCGCTTGCCCGACGCGGTGATGAAGGCGAGCGTCTGCGGCGCCAGTTCGCCCGGGTAACGCTTGGCGATGCTCTCCGCCTCGGCGAGCGGCACGCCCTTGGGGATCAGGAGATCGCGCTTCTTCTCGCTCTTCTCCCACCGCCTCTCGAGCGCTTCGACGTCGTCGCGGATGCGATAGAACTCGGCATTGGCGGCGACGATCTCCTTCGCCCTTTTCCAGTTCTCGAGCACGCGCTGATGGGCGAGCCGGATGGTCGCGTTCTGCTCGCTGCCCGAAGAGAGCAGGATGCGGGCGTTGACCAGCGCTCGCACGAGGCGTTCTGCCGCCTCGTCGTAGGCCGCCTCCTTGAGCGGCACCGACAGTGTAGCAAGCCCGCTGGTCTGGGCGCCGGTCTGGGTCGTCTGTGCCGAGGCGGCGAGCTGGCGCAACAACCGCGGCAGCCGCTCCTGCTCCTCCTTGCCAAGCACGGCGACTGCCCGTTCGCCCTCGCGATCGATGGCGCCGGCAAGCCCTCCGAGCGCGTCATAGGCCTCGAGCGTGAGCCTCGTTTCGCCGCCCTCGTTCACCCGCTGTTCGAACAGGAAGTTCAAGGTGAACTGGAGGAGGGGCAGCATGTCGGGCCGATCGACGTCGTGGATCAGCCGCTCGTCGAGTCGCTCCCCGGTCTTCGGGTCGGTTTCGTAGACGAGGCCGGCGGCAACGGCGGGGCCCCGGATGATCTCGTCGATCTCGGTGGCGCCAGGAGGCGCAAGGTCGTAGGTCGCGCCCTTGCTCTTGAGCGCGAGCAACTCGGGCTCTTTCAGAAAGCGCTCGTAGAGATCGGCACGGAGCGTGGTGATGATCCATACCCGCTCCGTGGCCACGAGCTCCGCGAGGAGCTTTGCGAAACGCGACCGATCGGTTTCGCTCACCTGACCCGAGAACAATTCGTCGAGCTGATCGACGACGATGAGCAGATCGGCCCGCACCGGCCGATCGAAGCCGCTCTTCTTCTGCTCGCTCTCGCCGATCTTGTCGAGCGTACGCACGATTGGCTTGACGCTCGCCGTATCGGCATGGGCGAGCAGATTGGCGAGCTCGGCCGGCGTCGAGTAGTCGCTCTCGGCCATCTCGGGCAACGCTGCGAGCGGGCACTCGTCTTCGAAGTCGGACTCCTTGTCGAACAGATGCGTGGCGAGAGTAGCGATCGGGGCTGCGTTTTCCCCCGGCCGCATAAGCGCGACGCGCCAGAGATCGACCGACGGCACAACGCCCGGCGCCGTCAGTCGTGGCACGAGGCCGGCGAGCGCGAGCGAAGATTTGCCCGACCCGCTCGCCCCGACGACGAGCAGGAAGGGCGTACCGCGCTCGCTCGCGTCTTTCAGCGCATCGACCGCCTTGGTGATGTCGCGCGAGCGGCCGAAGAACACTGGCGCGTGTTTGGCGCCGAACGCGGCAAGTCCTCTGAACGGCGACCCCTTGATGTCGACGGGCCACAATACCGAGCGGCCCTTGAGCACCTTCTCCTCGAGCCAGGCGCGCAACAGCTTCTCGATCTCGACCTCGAACTCGTCGGTGCTCTTGAAATTGTGGAAGGCGAGCTTGAACTTGCCGTCGGCGGTCTGGAACCAATTCTTGAAGAAAGACTTGAGCCGCCCCCATTGCTCGGTCACGAGCTTGTTGGTCGCCTCGTCATCGAGTTTGACCGTCGGCGGCTCGGTAAAGCGGAACACATAGACGTCGGGCACCGACTTGTTCTTGCTCGCCTCGATCGCGGTCAGGATCTCGTACGCCGTGCCAGAGGGATAGGGCTCCCCGTTCGGCATGGTGGGAAAGTCGGGCGGGAGCTCGGTGCCGAGGCGATGGCGCAGGATGGCGACGACGATATCGCAGGCCGAGGCCTCGGGGATCTGCTGCTGGAAAGTCGCGCGCGCCTGATAAAAGGCGTTCTCCCAGCGGATCGCTTCGAGCTTGGCAATACCTTGAAATTCGCCGTTGAGGCGCGCGACCACGCGCTCGACGCGCATGCGCTCGAAATGCGTATCCCCGGGAGAGGAGACGAAGACGCGAACCGTTTTCATCGAACGGCCGGAGCCATAACCTGCAAGACCACCTCCTGTGGAGTATAGTCTTCCCGAACGTCTCCCCATAGACGTTCGGTTACCTTGGTTAGTCTTCGCTCCTGAAAGGCGATCTCGCCTGAAATCGTGGCGAGACCGCGGCGCGCCGCATGAAGATTTGGCAAGCCTATTGGCCCGCGTGCCCCGGCGCAAGCGCGATGGTCTTGGCCTTGGCAACGAGGTCGTCGAGATCGGGATTGTCCTTCTCGACCAATTGTTCGAGTTCCCTGACCACCTGCGTCTGCCGCTCTGCACTCGCTTGAATCGGAGCTGCGTGCTGGCCTGGCAGAGTGCCCGGCCCCCAGCGCGGGCCGAACAGGTAGACCGCGCCGTACATGATCTTGGCGGTCTTCTCGTCCACATTCGCCGCGCGCATGGCGTAGTAGAACACCTGGTGCGTGTCCTGCCAGCTGCGCTCTTTGCGGTCGCAATAGTAGTCGTGGATCACGGCCGCTTGGCGGTAGTTTCCGGTAAATGGCGGGTACAAGGCCCACAGCACCGCAGGCACCGAGGCCCCATCGGTTTGATAGCCGGTCGGCACGTCCCACTCCCGCCCCTCCGGATCGACGAAGGAATAAGGCTCGAGCAGCGTCACCTTGCGGCCGTCGGTATTGTCGAACTCGGCGACGAACTTGCCCACATAGTGGCCGTAATTGTCCTCGGCGCCGGCGCGCGTGGCGCAGGCCGATAGTGCGGCGGCGGCAACGATGAGGAACGAACGTCTGTTCATGGCGTCAACGCGGCTCAAGACGCCGCCGCCTTCTTCTCGCTGACATGCATCGCGGTCGCGACGTAGCGGAGACAACCTGTCTCGGCGAGAAACGGCTGCTGCGACCACATTCCGAAGCACGGCGGCGCCGCGTATTTCATTACCGTGCTCTTGGCCGGCGTCCGCTCCCTGGTCACTCGGTTATAGTAGGTGCGGGTCACGGTAAGGCCCGACACTGCCTCGTCGGCGGCTTCGAGTGCCTTGTCGAGCGAGGCTTGCGTCGAATAGTCGGCGTTTTGCAGGATGCCGAGGAACTGGTCGTAGGCGGCTAGCACGCGCTGTTTGTCGGCGTCGTCGGTGATGTCGAGAAATCCCGACTTGAACAGCAGAGAGCCTTTGACTTGATCGCTCGAAAGGAGGCCGAGCAAGAGGCCGGTCGCCGCCTTCGCCGAGAAGCCGGCAAGGAGCGCCTGACCATTTTGGCTCATAGGATCCTTCTCGCTGAGCAACATCCGCACCGACTCCTTCACGCTGTCGTCGCCTTGCGTATAGGCGCGCGCAATGTCGGCGGCGATCGCCTTGGCGACCGCATCCCGCGGCATATAGAGACGGAGCAGGCCCCAGGCAAGCGTCGCCACCGTCATCGGGCGCGCGATCAGACCCTCCTTGTTCTTCGGGCGGTAGGCCTGCCAGCCCTTGACGTCCTCGTCGATGAAATCGAGCGCCACACCCTGGCGATCGGTCGCGGCGAGGATAAGCGCCTGGTCGCTCGAGATGCCGCCGCCGCTCTCGCCGAGCTGCATGAGGTACTCCCAGCCGATCGATGGGTGCTTGCGCCGCTCCTCCGGGGTCATGCCGGCATAGCCCGGCGCGCTGATGAAGTTTGCGATCAGCTTGCCGAACGGCGTGTCGCCGTAGCGGCTCTTCTTGAGCAGGGTCCCCCCCGTCTCGTCTTCCTGCGGGCCGAGATTGGCGACGACATATTGTCCTTCGGCGCAATAGAACGCGCCGTGATCGGCGAGGAACTTGTCGGCGTCGAGCAGCGCTAGGGCCGCCGCCACCTCACGCGCCGATTGCTGGCTGTACACTTCGAGCGGATTGTACATGTAGTCGCGATATTGCGGGTCGGGATCGCGATCGGCGAAGGGGACGAGCATCGCCGAGCAGCAATCCCACATATCGGCGTTGTGGTAATAGGCCCTGAGGTCCTTCTCCGGGATGGGGTCTTCGACGCCGGCGCTGTAATCGATGACGAAGAGGTGGGCGTTGTAGTCGCGGTTGGCGGCGCCGAGCTGGCCGTAATTGCTCGGCCAGTCGCTCTTGACCGACATCGGCTTGCCCTCGAAGTCGAACCCTTCCGAGAACCCGCCCACGTGGGTCGCGCCGGCCACGCCGTCGGCCACGATCTCGTCAGGCCTGCCGCCTTGCGCTTGATGGTTGAAATGCACCATCTGTTTGATGAGCCGCATGTTCCTCGCGGCGAGCGTGTCGACGATCCTGTCGATGTGGGAATGCCCGATATCGATTTCCTGGCCGTTCACCGTGTCCTCGCCATAGAACACGATGCGATTGCCGAGCGCACTGCCGATCCTGTGCTGATGCGCCGGCGTGCGCACGACGACCACCTCGCTCAGCGCATCGATCAGCGGCTGCGACACGGAAGGAGGCGCCCCCATGGCCTTGACCATCCCCGCTACGACCGCTTTCACCGGCAGAAGCGTCTTGCCTTGATAGAGCTCGCCCGCCGCCTGGAACGGTCCGACCAAGGGCTTGCCGCTTGCATCGCGCGGCTCGGCGACAAACGGATTGAAGTCGCGGTTCAACACCTCGAGGCTGAGCGCCTCGTCGGCCGGAATGACGATGTCGGCGAGTTCGGGCGGTAGCTCGACGGCGAGACCGACGGGATCGAGCCTGCCCGTCTCGATCTTGCCCGAGCGGGCAACCTGAATGCCTCCGAGGTCGATTGGAGAGGAATCGCGCAGCGCCGAATTCAGCCGCTTGCGAAGGCTCGCCTCGACCATGTCCCAGCGCGCCGGCGCGACGAACTGCCAATCGGAGGGAAGGCCGTGCCGCGCCGATTGCTCGAGCATCTGGTCGGGATTGGCGGCGGCGGTTTCGGAGGCGGCGCCGAGAGCCTTGCGCGCCAGCGAGGACAGCAGCACGCCCGACGCGCCGAGGGCCTTGAGCACAGTGCGACGATCCATGCGACCTCACCTCGATCCTTGAACAGATCCGCGCCCGCCCCTCGCGCTTGCTAAAATAGCCGTCCGCCGGAGTTCGGCCAAGCAGGGCTTGCGCGGGTGCGGTAACCCTCGGGGACCTGTTACGCCTTGCTGGTGAACACCTCCGAACGGCCCTTGCGCCAGTCGTAGTCGGCGGCGAACGCCGCGATCGCGTCGGCGATCTTCGCGCCTCCCGTCACCGAAGGCTCGATTGGGGTGGCAAGGTCCTGATCGGTGCGACAGATGAGCCTGAGATCGATCAGCGCAAGCCCGCGCGCCGAAGCCTCGCGCGTGATGCATTCGTTGAAGATGGCAAGCCCAACCGATGCGACCCGCCTCTCCGCTAGGTCCGGAAGCCGGGCATCGTAGATGGTGCAGACCGCGGTCGGCAGACCTCTCGCCGCCACCTCGTCGAGCAAGTCGGTATAGTCGCGCCTGAATTGCTCGCGCACGACCGCCAGCCGCCCCAACGCCTCCGCAACCGAGCCAGCACTTTCGTCGAGCACGTTGATGCAATGAAGCGCATCGTTCCCTCCGGCGCTCACCACGAGGTGCGTAGCGTCATACGGCATGCTCTTGAGCTGGCGCCTGACGGCGGAAGCGACGGAGCCGTCGATGGCCGCAAGCGTCGCCTTGCTTCCTTCCGGCAGACGCGCCCGAAGCTGGGTCACGACGTCGGGGCCGCCTTGCACGTAGGTCGTATTGTCGAGGATGGAATCGCCGAGCAGTACGATATGCCGGGCGGCGCCGTCCGCTGCCGCGACTCGCGCAGGCACGGACAACGCTGCCGCCGCTGCTGCGGTGGCAGCGTTGGTAAGGAAGCTGCGGCGGCTGGCGGGAGTGGTAAGCATTTACGTCTCCTTCGGTTCAGACACGGCACGCGACGCGCCCGCCCCAAGCGCGTCCCCTACCCTAGAGAAAAGGGTGCGGGCGCAAGGCGGGGGGACCTCGCGCCCGCTACGCTGAAAGGGAGGGGTACTGACAGGCCGGGCAGGAGCGGACCCGGGCCCATTGACCCTTTCAGCTCATCGGCGCCGACTCGGTGGGACAAGCGGTACGCCGATCGGTGTTACGCACACGTCAGTTTTCGTTGGCCTTATGGAGCTAGGGAGCCCCGCTGGCATCCTTCAGATGTGGAGCGCGCTTCGGCCCGTTTGTGAGGAGCCTCACAAACCGCGCAGGCAGGGCCTGGCTACGGCGCCGCGCTAAGCGCGTTGGAGCTCTGTGAGCCCCCTCACAATGCGGACCATCGCCCTATGGCAGGGTGAGGCTCGGAAAGGCGCGGGCCTGAAGGCTCGTGCCCGTCATCGATTTGCAACAGGAGTGAACCCCATGTTCAAGCTCAGCCATCTCGGCCTCGCGGCGCTCGGCCTTCTCGGCCTCTCCGTGCCCCTCGCCGCCCTGACCGGCTACGACAGCCCGGCCTGCGGCTGGTCTGCGGTCTGGAGCTTCACCGGTATCCACTACCAGTATGTCTGCTTCTAGCTCATGAACGTCGTTTTTCCCGCATCGGCGCGCTTGGTCGGCTGCCTACAAATGGACTACCCTCTCGTCCTGCCGGCCAAGGCTCCGATCAGGATGCAAGATACACTCCCCGACCTGGTCGCCAGGTCAGCGCTGATGCGTGGAACGAGCGATGCCGCGCTCTCGCTTCTCAAGCGGGCGCGGCTGTCCTTACGCACGCTCGCTGCGGGCGAGACCGTGTTCCGTCCCGGCGACGTCGCCGAGGCCGTTTACCTCTTGCTCGGCGCACGGACGGGCGCCGATGGGCTCGACGTCGATCCCCTGGTGCAGGTCGAATTGAAGCCCGCCTCGGGCAAGCGTCTCCTTCGCTTCGAGCGCATCGTTCACGGCGAGATCTTCGGCGAGCTCGAATTTCTCGAGCAGGGTATGCTGTCCAAGGGCGCCAAACGCACAACTTCCGCCTTCGCGCTCACACCCGCCGCGGTGGTTTCCCTTCCCCTCACCCTCTTTGCCGAATTGACCGAAATCGACGGCGTGCTCCGCTCCCGCGTCATCCGCATAGGCTCGCAGCGTCTCGTGGCGGCGCTGATGCAGCAGCACGAGAAGGTGCATACCTACCCCGATCTTCTGCTCGCCGACTGGCTGGTCGAGCTTTCCGCCGATATCGGCATCGCCGAGGGCAATCGCGTTCGCTTTCCGCGCAAGATCGCGCAGAAACACATCGCCGCCGACCTCGGCGTCAGCCGCGAAACCATCAGCCGCCGCCTCAATGAGTGGGAGCGCTCGGGCCTGCTCCGCACCGGCGCGCGCAGCCAGCAGATCGAGATCCTCGACTATCAGCGCATCAGCCGGCTGGCCAGCCTGCGCTCGGCGCGGAGCCGCGGCGCGCTCGAACGGACCATCGACGACATTGACGCGGCGATCGCCTGCGGCGAGGTGATCAGGGCACGCAATATCGGCCTCGACATCATGCGCTATTACCCATCGAGCCCCGAATTGATCCATCGCACCGCGCTTGCCGCGGCCCGTGGCGGCGATGCGCGCGGCGCTCTTGAGCTCCTCGTACGCTCCGGCCTCCCCATGAAGGAGCCGTTAAGCGCGCTCGAGGATGCCGTGAGCAAGGCGCGCAAGAATCCGTTCCTGCCGATGGACCGCATCGTGTCCGAGCCCTTCGTCGATGACGGTTATGGGGATGACGAGGGCGAGGCTGCTGCGGATGTAGCGAGCGAGCGCGAGGGGGAACGCGAAGCTCAGCTCGTCGAGGACCTCGCCGCACTCAATGCGCGTCTCCTCAAGGAGCACGCCTTCGAGGCCTCACGTCCGTCCGAGCGCAAGAAGCACGCCATGGCCTCGTTCGAGGCCTATCACGGCCTCTACGAGCACAGTCACGGCTTCTATCCGGGGGTCAACGCCGCCACCATGGCGCTCATCGCCGGCAACGCCGAGGTGGCCCGGCAGATCGCAGCCGGGCTGATCGACACGCTCGACGCCGGCGCTACCGACTACTGGCCGCTCGCGAGCCTCGCCGAGGCTCTGCTCATCGTTGGGCGGGAGACCGAAGCGAAAGACGTGCTGGCGAGCGCGAGCGGGGCAAGGGGGGCTGACGATGGGGCCAAGGCTTCGACAATTCTTCAGTTCAGGCGGCTCGGCACTGTGCTCGACGCCGATATCGAGGCGCTGGTGAGCGCCCTTGCCCCGCGCAGCGTTGCGGTATTCTCGGGCCATCTGTTCAGGGGCACCGAGCTCGACGAGAATGCGCAAGGAGCGATCGAAGCCGATATTCGCGCGGCCGCCGAGCCCCTGATGGCCGAGCACAATGCCGGCATCGTCTACGGCGCGCTCGCCTCCGGCACCGACATCATCCTCGCCGAGATCGCGCTCGCCTCGGGCGCCGAGCTCGACGTCGTGCTGCCCTTCCCGACCGAGCGCTTCATCGAGACTTC
>NZ_DASRGO010000061.1:0-5019 GCF_035650995.1 Methyloceanibacter sp.
GGCTATCTCGTCTCGATGCTGGTCGGCATCAAGGGCGGACTCCTGTGGCAGATCATGCCGCGCAAGCATCTCGAAGCTTGAACATCAACAAGGGGTTCTCGCGATGACAAGAGCGTTTCTCGTTCTGTGGGCCGGCCTTACGGCGCTCGTTGGCGTCGCGCACGGAGCGCAGGCCGATGACAAGCTGAAGGTCGCCGCCTCGTTCTCGATCCTCGGCGACATGGTGAAGCAAGTGGGCGGCGACCGGGTCGAGGTCGTGACCTTCGTCGGGCCGAACGGCGATGCCCACGTCTACGAGCCGACGCCTGCCGACGCCAAGGCTCTGTCGCAGTCCAAGATCCTGTTCATCAACGGCCTAGGGCTCGAAGGCTGGATGACGCGGCTCGAGAATTCTTTGGGCTTCAAGGGCAAGGTGGTGACGGTGTCGAACGGCGTGAAGCCGCGCAAGATGCTCGAGGACGAGAAGACCACCACCGATCCGCATGCCTGGCAGGACCTCGCCAACGGCGAGGTCTACGCCGCCAATATCCGCGATGCTTTGATCGCCGCCGATCCCGCCGGCAAGGTGACGTACGAGGCCAACGCCAAAAAGTTCATTGATGCCATGGCGGCGATGGATGCGAATGTGAGGCAGGCGATCGCCAAGCTTCCCCCCGAGCGCCGCAGGATCATCACCACGCATGATGCGTTCGGCTATTTCGGCGCGGCCTACGGGCTCGAAATCATCGCGCCGGAAGGTGTCAGCACCGAGAGCGAGGCTTCCGCCCAGGACGTCGCCAAGATCATCCGCCAGATCAGGAGCGAGAACATCCCGGCGGTGTTCCTGGAGAACGTGACCGACCACCGCCTGCTCGATCAGATCGCGCGCGAGACGGGAGCCAAGATCGGCGGCGAGCTCTATACCGACGCGCTGTCTCCCGCCGACGGTCCGGCGGCGACGTATCTCGACATGTTCCGCCACAATATCGAGACGCTGACCGCCGCGCTCTCGGCGTAGTCCCCGGCCAATCGGTTCGGACGCGTGATTCCTACGCTGAGAGCTGAGACATGACGTTCGCCAAAGGACCCCAGTGGATCGCGGCAGCGGCGGCGGTCTTGCTTGTGCTCGTCGTGGCGGATTCGCTCGTGCCGACTAGCCTGCAAGTCCGCCTGGGGCTGCATTGGCTGATCGAGCATTTCCTCGCTTATTTCGCCGTGGCGCTGCTTTTCTGCCTCGCCTCCCGCAGGCCCCGCATCGTGGCGGCGGTGCTAATGGGGGTGGCCGGCGCGATGGAGGCCCTGCAAGGACTGACCTCAGACCGCATCCCCGACCTTGCCACCGGCTTCTGCGGGGCCGCGGGCGCGCTCGCAGGCGCGCTCACGGCAAGTCTTGTGACAGATCTGTGGCAAGCGCTGCGAACTTCGCGCCGGGCGCAGTCCTCCTAGCCTCGCGGCCCCCTGGCGCGTTTTCACGAAATCTGCTCTATCCTTCCAGCCATGATCAGCCAGGCACGGCGCCATACCATCCCGGTCAAGGTCGGCAATGTCACGATCGGCGGCAACGCGCCGATCGTCGTCCAGTCGATGACCAACACCGATACGGCCGACGTCGAGGCCACGGCGCGCCAAGTCGCCGCGCTCGCCCGCGCAGGCTCCGAGCTCGTGCGCATCACGGTGGACCGCGAGGAGGCCGCCGCCGCCGTCCCGCACATCCGCGAGCGGCTCGATCACCTCAGCGTCGATGTGCCGCTCATCGGCGACTTCCACTATAACGGCCACACGCTGCTGAGAGAGCATCCGGCTTGCGCCGAGGCGCTGGCCAAATACCGCATCAATCCCGGCAATGTCGGCTTCAAGGACAAGCGCGACAAGCAATTCGCCGAGATCATCGAGATCGCCGCGAAGAACGGCAAGCCGGTGCGCATCGGCGTGAACTGGGGAAGCCTCGACCAGGACCTGCTCACGCGGCTGATGGACGAGAATGCGCGAGAGCCCGAACCCAAGGACGCGCGCGAGGTGATGCACGAAGCGATCGTGCAGTCGGCGCTGCTTAGCGCCCAGCGCGCAATCGAGCTTGGGCTTGGACCCGAGCGCATCGTGCTCTCGGCCAAGGTCTCGGCGGTGCAGGACCTGATCGCGGTCTATGCGATGCTCGCCGCGCGCTCGGATCTCGCGCTCCATCTCGGCCTCACCGAGGCGGGCATGGGCTCCAAGGGCATCGTCGCCTCATCGGCCGCTCTCTCAGTGCTGTTGCAGCAGGGGATCGGCGACACGATCCGCATCTCGCTCACGCCGGAGCCCGGCGGCGACCGCACGCTCGAGGTCAAGGTCGCGCAGGAACTCTTGCAGAGCATGGGTTTCAGGAGCTTCGTGCCGCTCGTCGCGGCCTGCCCCGGCTGCGGCCGCACTACCTCGACCACCTTCCAGGAGCTTGCCCGCGACATCCAGGATTTCATCCGCAACGAGATGCCGGAATGGAAGCGCCGTTATCCCGGCGTGGAGACGCTCAACGTCGCGGTGATGGGGTGCATCGTCAACGGGCCGGGCGAATCGAAGCACGCCGATATCGGCATCTCGCTTCCGGGCACGGGAGAGGCGCCGGCCGCGCCCGTGTTCATCGACGGCAAGAAGGCGGTCACCCTGCGGGGCCCGACCGTCGCCGCGGATTTCAAGCAGATGGTGCTCGACTATATCGAGCGCAGATTCGGACAAGGTGCGATCGGGCGCAGCGCCGCGGAGTAGGTCCCGCATGATTCCGCGTCTTCACGTTCCCGTTGTCGAACCGGAAGACGTCGTTCGGCATCTCGGGAAGCAAGAAGTGCACTGGAAGGAAGGCCGATCGGCACACGCACTGGCGACGGCATGGGTCGCGGCCAATGCGTTTCCGCCACGCGTTTCCGCCGTCCTCGGAAGTCATCCTGATTTCGTCTTGGCCGAGCTGATCGACGCATTCGTCGAGCGGCAGGTCGAGCTCGGCTCCGAAGGGCGTCCAAGTCAAACCGATCTCCTCGCCGTTGCCGGCATCGGCGACCGGCTCGCGATCCTGGCGGTCGAAGGGAAGGCCGGCGAAAGCTTCGGCGATATCGTCGGACAGTGGCTCGATGAAAGTGCGGGTAAGCGAACGAGGCTCGACGGCCTCTGCCGCATGCTCGGGCTGTCGCGCGAGGAGGCATCGCCGCTCCGCTACCAGCTCTTGCATCGCTCGGCATCCGCCATCATTGAGGCGCGGCGCTACCGCGCAAACGCGGCGGCCCTGCTCGTGCACAGCTTCAGCGACGATGAGCGTGGCTTCGCCGACTTTGCCGCCTTCGCTGCGGCGGTCGGGTTCGCTGGTGCCCGCCCGGACACGCTGCTCGGCCCGGTCGATCTCGACGGTATAAAGTTGTACGCGGGCTGGGTGCAGGATCGTCCCGTCGTCGCCAGCACCTACCTGGACTCGCTGCGCGGCTATGCACAGAGACTTGAGCAGTGGTGCGAGCGGGTTCGCGGCTGGTGCGACGAGCAATCGTCCAAGCTGAAACCGGCGGCCGAATAAGGAGGGCTCGATGCGTGTCGCGTGGCTTGTGGTTCTGGCGGTTCTTCTCTGTTGCTCTGTTTCGCTCAGCATCGCCCGCGCCGAAGAGGACCAATCATCGGACGCGTCCTCGAGCGAGGAGGCGCCCGATCCCTGGCTCGGCTGCTGGACGCGCGTCTATGACACCGCTCACCTTGCCAAGCATCCCAAGCAGGCCGTCACCGGGCTGACGCTCTCGATCGAATCGCGCGAGCCGTCGGGCGACAGCGACCCCGGTCCCTATCTCGCCACTCTCTACGGCACGTTCCGCGGCAAGGCGGACATCTATGCCATGCCGCGCGGCGCGCGCTGCGTCGTCGCCGGCGCCGCCAAGGACCAGCTCTCGTGCGTCACCGATGGGTTCTTCGTCGGCAAGTTCGAGCTTCAGCCTGCCGCCAAGAACATGAAGATCGCGCTGCAAGCAAGCGACGACCATATCGCACTGGTGCCCGGCGTCGATACGGCGTCGTTCGTGATCCTGTCGGGCGACAACCCCGAGCATTCGCTCTTCGTGCTGAACCCCGCCGCGCCCAAGACCTGCGGGCGGTAGGGGCTAGCCATCATTTTTTGATGGCATCGCCGACGATGCTCACCATGAGCGCGATCAGCGTCACGTTGAAAATGAAGGAGACGATGCTGTGTATTGTCACGACGTGGCGGATCGGCTTCGCCTCGACCATAACGTCCGCGACTTGCGCCGCCATGCCGATTCCAAACGAAAAATAGACAAAGTCCCAGTAATCCGGTTGCACATTGCCGGGAAAACGCAGTCCGCCACCAGGGCCGCGATGCTCGGCATAGAACTCATGCGCATAGTGCAAAGCGAAGATCGTATGAATGAATGGCCATGACAGGACGATAGTTAAGAGGACAAGCGCAAGATCGAGAGGCTGCCGTGTCTCGCTCAGCCAGTAAACAATCCCAGCGAGGCTCGCGAGCGCGGCTAGAATCGTTACAATCGCGATAAAGACTCGCCCCTCGTCTTGCCGTGCCGACTGCAGGCGAATATGGCCAGCGTCCGAATGGGAGAACATCCAGAAGATCAAGACGAGATACAGCGCAACACACACGTCCCATCCAAGCAAGACGTGAGGTACCCACCACAGGGTCTGGTGCGTGGGTGCCCACATGATTCCAAAAACAGCGGTCGTCGCTGAGACGACGGCGCCGACCAAGAGCGACGCAAGCAGCTTGGGTCGAGCCAGCATCACGCGAATGGGCTTCGGCCAAGGTTGCGGCGAGCCGGTGTTGTTCGTGTGCGTGCGTTTGGCTTGCGGTGCCATTCTCTTGCGCTCTAGCTCGAACGATTCACAGCGAAACGCACCGTCTCGACCAGCATCTCGCCGCGGCTGCCGAAGGGCGCAAGCGCGCCCTCCGCCTCTTGCAGGAGGACTTTGAGCCGCGCTCTGGCTGCGTCCACCCCGAACAGCGCGATCAGCGTCGCTTTGCCTTGCCCGGCATCCTTGGCGACCGCCTTGCCGAGCGTG
>NZ_DASRGO010000062.1:0-26479 GCF_035650995.1 Methyloceanibacter sp.
AGAACAAGGCGCCGTCTCGCCGCCGTGCCGCAGGATCTCGATGATGAGCGCCGTCGACCAGCCGATCAGCATGATGCCGTTCAGCGCCGTCATGGGCGCGAGCAGCCGCCAGGCCGGTGCGAGCATGACATCGCCGTAGCCGAGCGTCGTGTAGTTGCCGAAGGCGGCATAGACGAGGGACGGGCCGGGCGGCGCCGCGCCGGCCAGCCCGTAGGTTGCCGCCCACACCACCACCTCGGCGAAATGTCCGGCCACGAGCAGCGTCCCGGTGGCGACGATGACGAGCGTGTATTGGGCAAGATGCGGCACGAATTTGTCGCTCACCGCGAGCCGCCGCACCGTCCACACCACGGCGGCGAGCAGAACAGCGTGGATGACGAGATTGATAAGGCTCGCCGCGCCCCCGGCTAGAACCTGGCCGAGCACGACGCCGCTGCCGATCGACTCTTCGCCCATCACTCGCCGGCGAGGAGATCGGGCTGGCGCACGATGCGCGGCCCGCCGGTCCGCCGCTGATTTCCCTCTCCCCGTTGCGGGGAGGGCGGCGCGTCGGCGCCAAGCGCCGAGGCGCCGGGTGAGGGGGCTCCGCCGCTGCCCCGCTCCCCGGTTTGGCGGGCTCGCAAATCACCCTCTCGCCTGGTGGGAGAGGGTGAGGGGGCCACTGCACCGTTGGCGCCTTCATGCTCGATCTCGGCCGCTTGCGCCGCCTCCTCGAACTCCAAGGCCTCGATCTTGCGCCCGCGCGCGGTGACTTTCTCGGATGAGGTGAGGATCTTCTCGATATCGGCGTTGGCCTGGCCGAAATGGCGCTGGAGATCGAGCACCCGTTCGCGCAGCCGCACGGTGTCTTCCATCAGGTGCACCACCTCGCGCTGGATGAGATGTGCCTGCTCGCGCATCTTCACGTCCTTGAGGATCGCCTGCATGGTCTGCACCGCGAGCATCAGCATGTTGGGCGAGGTGATGACGATGCGCGAGCGGTGCGCCTTCTGCACCAGATCGTCGAAATGCTCGGCAAGGTCGGCATAGACCGACTCCGAAGGCACGAACAGAATGGCCGTGTCCTGCGTCTCGCCGGGCAGGAAATAGCGCTCGGCCATCGCCTCGATGTGGCGGGCGACGTCGTTGCGCACGCGCCGCGCCGCCTCCTTCCGTTCTTCCTCGCGGCGCGCCGTGCGGAACGCCTCGAACCCCTCGAGCGGAAACTTGGCGTCGATCACCACGCCTGCGCGGGTGTTCGGCATGTGCAGGAGGCAATCGGGCCGCTTGCCGTTCGAGAGCGTGGCCTGGAAGGTGTAGGCGCCCTTGGGCAGCCCGTCGATGATGATACTCTCCATGCGCATCTGGCCGAAGGCGCCGCGCGCCTGCTTGTTGGCGAGGATCTCCTTCAAGCTCACCATGTTGGTCGAGAGATCGGTCAGGTTCTTCTGGGCATTGTCGATCACGGCAAGCCGCTCGTGCAGCTTGGCGATCGAGTCGTTGGTCTTGCGCGCCGTCTCGTTGAGGTCGGAGCCGACGCGATGCGTCATGCGGTCGAGCCGCTCGTTGACCGCGCGCGCGATGTCGCCCTGGCGCGCCACGCTGATCTCGGCGAAGGTCTGCAGCCGGCCTTTCAGCTCGGCAAGCTCGGCGGCCTGCGCCTCGACCTCGCGCCGCCGCCCCTTCATGTGCACGATGAGCGTGACAGCAAGCGCGAGCAGCGCAAGCACGGCAAGGCCCGCGAGCGCGAGCAGGGCGAGCACGGGATCGAGGGTGACGCTTCCGATCTGGATGGGCGCAAGGGCCATATGAGAACCTATAGCCCGATTCGTTCCATTAGACCAAAACAGGAACATATTGACCGGGACCCGCCGCAACCCTATGTCAGCCGCTCAAATGGCCATCAGACCGATCCTCACGCTGCCCGATCCCGTCCTGCGCAAGACGGCGAAGCCCGTCGAGCGCGTCGACGCCGACCTGCGCCGCCTCATGGACGACATGCTTTTGACCATGTACGACGCGCCGGGCATCGGGCTCGCCGCGCCCCAGATCGGCGTGCTCAGGCGGCTGATCGTCATGGACCCGGCCAAGGACGATGAGCCCAAGACCCCGCTCGTCATGGTCAACCCCGAGATCCTCGATCGGTCCGACGAGATGCGCACCCACGAGGAGGGCTGCCTCTCCATCCCCGACTTCACCGCCGAGATCGAGCGGCCGGCCAAGACCCGCGTCGCCTATATCGACCGCGAGGGCAAGAAGCAGGAGGCCGAGTTCGAAGGCATCTGGTCGACCCTCGTCCAGCACGAGATCGACCATTTGAACGGCGTGCTGTTCATCGATTATCTGTCGCGGCTGAAGCGCGACATGGTGGTGCGCAAGTTCACCAAGCAGAAGCGCGCCGGCGCCTTGTAGCCGGCGCCTTGCAGGAGGCTCCGCGAATGCTGATCGCCGCGATCCTGATCGAGGGCGCCGTCGCCGTCATTGCCGTCCTGGCTGCCCTCAAGGGCCGCCCCTATCTCTATGGGCTCGCGCTCACCTTCGCCATCTACGTGCTCTACGATCTCGCCCGGCTCGAGGGCTGGAACGTGGGCGAAGGCGTCCTGTCCGTGCTGTTTCTGATCGCCTCTTTGAGCGCGCTCGCCGCCGTGGTTGGCCTCTATCGCGAAAAGCGCTGATTGCCCGCCGAGCGGCAGCAATGACATAAGGGCACATGGCCCTTCGCATTGTCTTTATGGGCACGCCCGACTTCGCCGTGCCGACCCTTCAGGCCATCCTCGGCGCGGGCCACGAGGTGGTGAGCGTCTACACCCAGCCGCCGCGCGCGGCCGGCCGCGGCATGGCGCTTCGCAAGTCGCCGGTGCATCAGGCGGCCGAGCAGGCGGGGCTCCCTGTCCTGACGCCCGAGCGGCTCAAGAGCGCCGAGCAGCACGAGCGCTTCCGCGCGCTTCGGCCCGATGTCGCGGTCGTCGTCGCCTACGGCCTCATCCTGCCCAAGGCGATCCTTGAGGCGCCGCGTTTCGGCTGCCTCAACGTCCACGCCTCGCTGCTCCCGCGCTGGCGGGGCGCCGCCCCCATCAGCCGCGCCATCATGGCCGGAGACAGGGAGACCGGCGTCACCATCATGCGCATTGGCGAGGGCCTCGATGCAGGTCCGGTCTGCCTCGAGGCGCGCGTCGGAATCGGTCCCGAGGAGACGGCGGGCGATCTGCACGACCGGCTCGCAGCGCTCGGCGGCCGGCTTCTCGTCGAGGCGCTCGCCAAGCTCGAGAAGGGCGAGCTGGCTTGCCGCCCGCAGCACGACGAGGCGGCGACCTGTGCGCCGAAGCTCGATCCCAAGGAGACACGCATCAACTGGCGGCTGCTTGCCCGCGACGTGCATGATCGCATCCGCGGGCTCTCGCCCCATCCCGGCGCCTGGTTCGAGGTCGAACTCGGCGGCAAGCGCGAGCGGATCAAGGTGCTGCGTTCCAAGATCGCGGAAGGCGCTGGAATACCAGGCGCTCTCCTCGACGACCGGCTCACCGTCGCCTGCGGGGAAGGGGCGGTGCGCTTGACCGAGGTCCAGCGCGCCGGGCGGAAGCCGATGGCAGCGGAAGAGTTCTTGCGTGGTTCACCCCTCACCAGTGGAACGATTATTCCTTAATTCTTGATCGGTCATGGCCGGGCTCGTCCCGGCCATCCACGTCTTCAAACGTTTCATCCAGCGAAAAATCGTGGATGCCCGGCATAAAGCCGGGCATGACGGAGGTGGTTATTTGTCGAGGTCAAGCAGACTGACCGCCATGCCGCGTTACAAGCTCATTCTCGAATATGACGGCACGCCCTTCGTCGGCTGGCAGATGCAAGAGAACGGCCGCTCGGTGCAAGGCCGTCTCGCCGAAGCCATCAAAGCCTTCTCCGGCGAAGACACCGTGCCGCGCGCCGCCGGCCGTACCGACGCGGGCGTGCACGCGCTCGGCCAGGTCGCCCATTTCGATCTCATCAAGGACTGGGACCCCGGCACGATCCGCGACGCGCTCAATGCCACCCTCAGGCCCGATCCCGTCAGCGTGCTCCTGTGCGAGCGCGCCGAGCCCGACTTCGACGCGCGCCTCTCGGCGAAAGCGCGGGCCTATCTCTACCGCATCATCGACCGCCGCGCGCCGCTTGCGCTCGAGCGGAACCGCGCCTGGGGCGTGTTCCGCCCGCTCGACGCCGAGGCGATGAACGAGGCGGCCAAGGTGCTTCTCGGCCACCACGACTTCACCACCTTCCGCTCGACCGAATGCCAGGCGAAATCGCCGCTCAAGACGCTCGACCGGCTCGACGTGTCGCGCCACGGCGAGATCATCCGCATCGAGGCGAAGGCGCGCTCCTTCCTGCACAACCAGGTGCGCTCGATGGCGGGCTCGCTCAAGCTCGTGGGCGAGGGCAGGTGGGGCGCCTCCGACCTTAAGGCGGCGCTCGAAGCGCGCGACCGCAAGGCCTGCGGGCCCGTCGCGCCCCCGCAAGGACTTTATCTGGTTAAGGTCGATTATTGACGGAGCGCCGGCCGGGCTTCGCGCACCCTCCGGATAGGGATAAGCTCGTCTCCCATAGCTCCCGTCCCGGAGGGTGCATGCGCCTCGCCGCCGCCATCGTCCTCGCGAGTCTCGCGCTTGCGCCAACGTTCGCGCGCGCCGACAGCGATTCCGACTGGAACGACTGCGCCTCCGACGATGCCGACCGCATCATCTTGGGGTGCGACCGCATCATCGCCGAGGGCAACGAGCGCAAGGTCAACTTCGCCATCGCCTATTACAATCGCGGCGTCGGCTACCAGAAGAAGGGCGACCATCAGAAGGCGATCGCCGACTTCAACCGCTCGATCAAGATCAACGCCACCGATCCCAAGGCCTTCCGCGCCCGCGGCTCGTCCTATGTCGAGCTCGGCGACTACGAGCGCGCCATCTCGGACTACACCGAGACCATCAGGCTCAAACCCGACTTCGAGGGCATCTACTACGATCGCGGCTGGGCCTACGTGCAGCTCCCCGACTACCCGCGCGCGCTGAACGACTATAACCGCGCGGTCGAGGCGGATCCCGACAACGTCCAGCTCCTGATCGACCGCGGCAACGCCTATGCCGAGCTCGGCGATATCAAGCACGCGCTCGATGATTTCGAGAAGTCGGTCGCGCTCAAGCCCGATTATGCGCTCGGCCACGCCAACCGCGCCTGGGCGCTCGCGCAACTGGACAAGCACGAGGGCGCGGTCGCGGCCTATGACGAAGCGATCAAGCTCGATCCGCAGAACCCCGACAATCTCAACGGCCGCGCCTACTCGCTGATCAAGCTCGGCCAGTACGACGGCGCCATCGCCGACTTGAACGCCGCGCTCAAACTGAAGCCCGATCACGTCAATGCGCTGCGCAATCGCGGCTGGGCCTATTGGCTCAAGAACGATTTCACCCGCGCGCTCGCCGACTACGACGCCGCGGTGAAGCTCGCGCCCGAGGACCCGGACACGCTCGCCGACCGCGCCGCGCTCTATGACGACATGAGTGAGACCGAGAAATCGATCGCCGATTACGAGAAAGTTCTCGCCATTGCGCCGAACGAGGGCCGGGCGCTCAATGGCCGCGCCTGGGGACTCGCGCAGAAGGGCGATCTCGACCAGGCGCTCGCCGATTCCGACCGCGCCGTGAGCCTCCTGCCCGAGGAGCCGAACGCCCGCCACACCCGCGCCTGGATTCATCTCGCGCGCGGCGAGGTCGATCCTGCGCTCGCCGATTTCGACAAGGCGCTGGCGCTCGATCCTGACCTTGCCGGCGCCTATGCCGATCGTGGCCGCGCCTACGAAGCGAAGGGCGACAAGGACAAGGCGATCACCGACTACGAAAAGGCGCTGTCGCTTGCGAGCCGCCAGGCCTACGACGACAAGGCCAAGGCCGAGGCCGCGAAGCGCCTCAAGGCGCTCGGCGTCTTCGTGCCCGCCGCCAACGCCGCGTCTTCGCGGTGAGGTGAGGCTGCCATAACGCTGCACGGAAACCCTCAATCTTCAACGGCACCCAAGAGCCGGTAAGCAGAGCCTCCAATCTCGGCGTGGCCCTTGTGACTTCGATCTTGTGGTTGTCTGTGATATGTCCTCCAGTCATGACCACTGTCGAAGACATCGAAAAGGCCGTGACCAAGCTCACGCCCGAGCAGCTCGCCAGGTTTCGCGCGTGGTTCGAGGACTATGACGCGCGGCTGTTCGACGAGAAGATCGAGCGCGACGCCAAGGCCGGCAAGCTCGACAAGCTCGCCGACGACGCCATCCGGGCCCATCGTAAGGGTCTCGCCCGCGATCTATGAGGCACCTCGCCAGCCCAAGGTTTTGGGAGGCTTATGAGGGCCTGCCCGGGAGGGTTCGCGCTCTCGCCGACAAGAGATTCGCGTTGCTAAAGCAGAACCCTCAGCACCCGTCGTTGCATTTCAAGCCCGTCGGTCCCTATTGGTCCGCTCGCATTGGCCTTCATTATCGAGCCCTCGCCGTCGAGGTTGACGATGGCATGCTCTGGTTCTGGATCGGCTCGCACGCCGACTACGACGATCTGATCAAGTAGGATGCGATGATGAGCGGGATCGCCGCCTCCCCAGAGAGCTACACCGCGCACTATCTTAAGCAGGTGCTGAAGCGGCGCAGCACCCGTGCCAAACGCCCCGCGGAGACGCAAGCGGCGGAGTGAGTGCCGCCAATGGACGCGAGATGCATATAAAATCTATACGCCTGCTAAATTTCCGACGCGTCACGGACCTCAAGATCAGTGGCATTCCGGCCACCGCGAAGTTGGTAATGCTCACAGGTCCAAACGGGAATGGAAAATCCTCGCTCTTCGACGCCTTCATGACTTGGCATCTTCAGCTTGGCGGCTCATGGCTGAGCGTTGGGAAGCGCTTCTGACAGCGAAGACCGCAGCATTGGCATCTTCTGTGGGGCGCGGGCATTCCGCGGACGATGTTAAATCGGCGTCGGGCGAGATTTATAAGGCATGCAAAAGGATCCTCGAGCTGATAGGGGTTGGCAACGATAGCAAAGCTTTCATGCGAGACACGTTGACAGCCCTAATCACGCCTGAAACGCAAACCTACGCCACGCTACGAGCCGATATTTTTGAAGGCGATGCTGGTTAGGCTGGGATTTGTTAAGGGCTTTCTCGACGCCACGAGGGAGTGGCTGTAGCGATCCCGTCAGGACGAGCAACCTATCCCCGGCTTGCGAAGCTGCATTACACTCCGCTCACCTCGTCCTTTGAGGGGCGCTTTCGCGAGGCGTCGTTGAGGCGGGACGGGGTGCGGCGCCCCGCGGGTTCATGCACGCAGCATGGGCACTCGGGCGGACATTGGGGCTCCTCCCGGGACCACTACGAGTCCCTGCCAGGAGCTGGCTGATGATCTGGGCACTGCGCTCAAAGCGTGGCGCCCTAACCTAAAGCGAGGCCCGGTGTTCGCTAAATCGCCGCAAATGAGCATGCGCTTCGGCGTGCGCGGAAGCTTGCGTTATGCGCTCAAGCAGCGCGAAGCGCGGGTCGCGCACTCCAAATGAAGCGCGTGTGGCGCGCCGAGAGGCGCCCGCCGTGTCTCCCAAAAGGAGATGCGGACACCATAGGTTTGCGCTTTTCGGCGCGCCATCCCCCTCCCTCGGGGGGCACGCTCTTTGACATGACCTCGCGCGGAAGCCGCGGCGAGGCGCTCGGTGTCGCGCGCGCGTGTCGTCCAGCGATTTTCCCGCCTCGGCCAGCGTTTTGTTGCCATAATCTTAGCTACGGTTGCCTTGGGTGCCCCGCGCGCTTAAAACCGGGGGACGGGACGGGTCTGAAAACATGGATATTACGGCTCCAGTCAAGCCGCCGGAGCAACGCCGGCGCCGCCGCCGCGGCGGCTTTTTCCTGCGCTTCCTGGGCTTCATGTTCGCCGCGAGCATGATTCTGTTCATTGCCGTGGCCGGCGCTGCGGCTTTCGTGCTGTGGAAAGTCTCGAACGAGCTTCCCGACTATGAGGTGCTCGCCAAATACGAGCCCCCGGTGATGACCCGCATACACGCCAATGACGGCGAGCTGATCGCCGAGTTTGCCCGCGAGCGGCGCATCTATGTTCCGATCACCGCCATCCCGCCTTGCGTGACCAACGCCTTCATCTCCGCCGAGGACAAGAACTTCTATCAGCATGGCGGCCTCGACATTCAGGGCATTATCCGCGCTGTCGTCACCAATCTGAGCAACGTGCAGTCAGGCCGCCGTGTGGTTGGCGCTTCGACCATCACTCAGCAGGTGGCCAAGAACTTTCTCTTGACCAGCGACCAGACCGTCGAGCGCAAGCTGAAGGAGGCGATCCTCGCCATCCGCATCGAGCGCGCCTTCACCAAGGAGCAGATTCTCGAGCTCTACCTGAACGAGATCTATCTCGGCGCCGGCGCGTATGGCGTTGCCGCCGCCGCCCAGACCTATTGGGACAAGGCTCTGAACGAACTCACGCTCGGCGATTGCGCGTATCTTGCGACCTTGCCCAAGGCGCCGTCGAACTACGACCCGTTCAAGTACCCCGACCGCGCCGTCGCGCGCCGCAACTGGGTGATCGATCGCATCGTCGAGAACGGCTTCGCCACGGCCGAGGAAGGCGAGAAGGCCAAGGCCTCTCCGCTCGGCGTGACCAAGCGTACGCCGGGGGCCAAGATCTTTGCCTCCGAATTCTTCGCCGAAGAAGTGCGGCGCGAGATCCTCGACCGTTTCGGTGAAGACAAGCTCTATGGCGGCGGCCTCTCGGTGCGCACCACGCTCGATCCCAAGCTCCAGCGCATGGCGCGCACGGCGCTGATCAACGGCTTCGTCTCCTACGATCACCGTCACAGCGGCTGGCGCGGCCCGGTGAAGACCATCGATATCAAGGGCGATTGGGGCAAGACGCTCGCCTCGATGCCGGTGTGGAACGACATCGATCCGTGGCGGCTTGCCGTCGTGCTCGATGTGCAAAAGGACAAGGCGACGATCGGGCTCCGTCCGGGGCGAACCCCGCAGGGCGCTATCGTCAAGGAACGTGAGACCGGCATCATTCCTTACGAGGAAGTCAAATGGGCGCGGCCTAAGGTCGGGCTGACCTTCGGCGGGACGCCCGCCTCGGTGAGCGCCGTGTTGAAGCCGGGCGACGTCGTTTATGTATCGCCGCGGGCGCCAAAGCCTGCTGAGGACGGCACGCCCGGCGCCCCCGACCCGAGCCTCAAGGGGCAATGGTCGCTGCAACAGATTCCGGCGGTGAGCGGCGCGCTCGTCGCCATGGACCCGCATACCGGGCGGGTGCTTGCGATCGTGGGGGGCTTCAGCTTCGCGGCAAGCCAATTCGACCGCGCGACCCAGGCGCGACGGCAGCCAGGCTCATCGTTCAAACCGATCATCTACACGACCGCGATCGACAACGGTTACACGCCGTCGAGCATCATCGTCGACGGTCCGATTTGCGTCTCTCAAGGCGCGGGGATGCCGCAATGGTGCCCCAAGAACTACGAGGCCGGGTCGGCGGCGGGTCCGTCCACATTGCGCTTCGGCATCGAGCATTCGCGCAACCTGATGACGGTGCGGCTCGCCAACGAGATCGGCATGCCGATCATCGTCGAATATGCGCGGCGCTTCGGCGTGTACGACAATCTGATGCCGGCGCTGTCGATGGCACTCGGCGCGGGTGAGACCACGCTGCTCCGCATGGTCACGGCCTACGCCATGCTCGATAACGGCGGCAAGCAGATCAAGGCGACGTTTATCGATCGCATCCAGGACCGCTACGGCCGCTCCATCTGGCGCCACGACAACCGCGATTGCAGCGCCTGCGCCGCGCGCGAGTGGAAGGGTCAAGAGGAGCCCCAGCTCGTCGATGACCGCAAGCAGATCGTCGATCCGATGTCTGCCTTCGAGATGGTCAACATCATGGAAGGGGTGATCCAGAGCGGCACGGCGCAGAAGCTGAAGGTGCTCAATCGTCCGATCGCCGGCAAGACCGGCACCACCAACGACTACAAGGACGCCTGGTTCATCGGCTTTACGCCCGATCTCGTCGTCGGCGTCTATTTCGGTTTCGACCAGCCGAACTCGCTCGGTCATGGCGAGACCGGCGGCATGCTCGCCGCGCCCGTGGTGCGCGATTTCATGCGCGAGGCGCTCGCCGGCACCCCGCCCACTCCCTTCCGCGCGCCGCCGGGCATCAAGCTGGTCAGGGTCAACCACAAGACGGGCCTGCCCGCCGCTCCCGGGGACAAGACGGCGATCCTCGAGGCCTTCAAGCCGGGCGAGGAACCGGCCGGCTCGATAGCCGAGGATCTTGGCGACGGCGGCGAAGCGGCGGCCGACGATGTCAATACCGGCGCTGCGCCGGAGCCCGACGCCGCGGCCGATGCGGCTCCGCCGCCCGATGCGGGACTGGCGCCTCAGCCCGCTGCCGCGCCCCCGCCGCGCCGGCAGAGGGTGGCTCCGCCCCCGCCGCCGCCAAGCAACGCTTTGACAGCGGGGCCCGGCGGCCTCTACTAAGCCAGTAAGCTTGTTGGCAGGCGCTTGCCGGCGCTCCCCGCCGGCACTCCCGCCCTTCCCGTGCACAGAGGATACGATGCGCGCTGAAACCGAGTCGGTCGTCAACGAGATCAAGGAATCGTTGTCTCTGCTCAGGAGGCATCTTTGACCCCGATAAGGCGCGGGAGCGGCTCAGCGCGCTCGACCGCGAGGTCGAGGCGCCGAATTTCTGGAACGATACCCGCCGCGCGCAAGGGGTGATGCGCGAACGCCAGCAGATCGAGGCGTCGCTTAGCGCCTACGACCGCATCTCGCGCGATCTCGACGACAATGTGGCGCTGCTCGCCCTAGGCGAGGAGGAGGGCGATGAAAGCGTCGTCGCCGAGGCCGAGGGCGCGCTCAACAAGCTGCGCAGTGAAGCCCATACCCGCGAGGTGGAAGCATTGCTCTCGGGCGAGGCCGACGCCAACGACGCCTATGTCGAGATCCACGCCGGGGCGGGCGGCACCGAGAGTCAGGATTGGGCGCAGATGCTGATGCGCATGTATGTGCGCTGGGCCGAAGCGCACGATTACAAGGTGGAGATTATGGGCGAGCACTACGGCGAAGAGGCCGGCATCAAGTCGGGCACCATCCTCGTCAAGGGCAACAACGCCTATGGCTGGCTCAAAACCGAGTCGGGCGTGCACCGGCTGGTGCGCATCTCGCCCTTCGATTCAAACGCGCGGCGCCACACGAGCTTTGCCTCGGTCTCGGTCTATCCCGCCATCGACGACACGATCGACATCGAGATCGACGACAAGGACGTGCGCATTGACACCTATCGCTCGTCAGGGGCGGGGGGCCAGCATGTCAACACGACGGACAGCGCCGTGCGCATCACGCATATCCCGACTGGAATCGTGGTGACCTGCCAGAACGAGCGGTCGCAGCACAAGAACCGCGCCACGGCCTGGGCCATGCTCCGCGCGCGGCTTTACGAAGCTGAGCTGAAGCGGCGCGAGGAGGAGGCGCAGGCCGCGGCCGCCGCCAAATCTGATATCGGCTTCGGCCATCAGATCAGGTCCTACGTGCTGCAGCCCTATCAGCTGGTGAAGGACCTGCGTACCGGCGTCGAAAGCACGAACCCTTCGGCCGTGCTCGACGGCGATCTCGATCGCTTCATCGAGGCGGCGCTCGCCGAGCGCATCCACGCCGACGCGAAGGCCTAAGGCCGGAGCGGCGTGGCCCCTTTGGCGGGGCCACCCGTCTTTCGCTATTCCGCGGCGCGGGTCGAGAACGGGCTCGTGCCGCCGCCGAACGTGCTCGCCTGTTCGGCCGGGCGCGTATCGAGGCCCGCGGGCTTCGCCTCGGGACGCACACTTCCGGAGCCGGGAACGGCCTTCACCTCGGCCAAGGGATCGTCCGAGCGGCGCGATTTCCCTTCGAAATAGGCGCCCTGCTCGATGGCAAGGCTCTGATGAAAGATGTCGCCCTCGACGTGGGACTGCGCCTGCAGCGTTACGCGCAAGCCCCTGATCGATCCGTTGACGCGGCCACGCACGACAACGTCTTCCGCGATCACGTTGCCCATGATTTGCGACTTGTCGCCGAGCAGGAGCGAGCCGCAGTGAATGTCGCCCTGAATCTCGCCATCGACCTGAATCTCGCCTTTGGAGCTGACGTTTCCGCTGATGATCAGGTCCTCGCCGATGATGGACGGGACCATCTTGCTCGCGGCCGGGCTCGGGGCCTTGGCCGCATAAGTGGCTGGACGCTCGGTAAAGGGGGACTTGGACTCGCCGCTCGGCCGCTCCCCCAATTTCGTCACACTCTCGCCTGGCTCGGGTTTCTTCGTGAACATACGTGGTACCTCCCCATCCGATACAACAACGCAGCGCCAACGTTGGACCAGGCGCTAAACTCGCAACTAGGAGAATTAAAGCCGCCCTCGAGGGTTCTGCGGCATTGTCCCTATCTACCGGGGGGCCGCAGACCCCTGCATTCATCCTCTTCCCAACAATATCGCCTCGCCTCCCGGTTGTCATGGGGCTTCTCCAGGGTGAGGCAAGTCTTCTTGCGGTCCGGCTAAGTCTTGGCAAGGGAAGGGGTTTGCCGCCTTCCTTTGGCCGATTTTGCCGCCTCTTAATGATCTGCCCTCACACTGATTTGCCGCATCGCGCGCGGCGACTTAGGGGGAGTACGAGGGCTCGACTTGGGGGATGTAGAGCACAGCAAGAGCAAGTCGGGGCGTCGCCTAGAGTTTCGAGGGCGGTGCCGTTCGCGTTTGTCAGGCTGCGGACGTCCATTAGGGTGGATGGCAACGGGCGCTGGGAAGACCTTGTCGGGGACCTGTGACTGAATGAACGAGCCGCTCGCAGGTGCTCTTGCCAAGCTCACCTCAGGAGGCAGCAAAGCGCTCTCCGAAGGCGGCAAGGCGCTCGCCGAGGGCGGCAAGGTCCTTGCCGAAGGCGGCAAGGCGCTGCTGGCCTTGCCCGAGCGGGGCAGGGCGCTGGTGAAGCGAGTCCCGCCTCCGGTTCAGATCGAGCTTGCCAAGCTTTCCTCTCGCGGTGCCCATCTCTGCCGCGAGATCTTCGCCGGCATCCTCGTCGTTGGTCTGCTCGCCATCGTCGGGGGCTATGGCCGGCTCGCGCGGGGACCGATCTCTCTGCCGAGCCTCGTGCCGACGCTCGAGTCCGCGATCAACGGCCAGCTCACCGATATGCATGTCAAGATTGACGGTGCGATCCTGACGCGCACACCGGATGGACCCGGCGTCCTCTTCCGCTTGATCAACATCCGCCTGATCGACCAGGACGGTTCGATCGTGGCGCAGGCCCCGCTCGCCGCCATCGGCATGAGCGGCGCAGCGCTTCTCTCGGGCAAGATCGCGCCTGGAAGCGTCGATTTCATCGGACCGCGTCTTTTGCTCTTTTACAGTCCCGAGCAGGGAGTCACGCTGACCTTTCAAAAGCCGGCCGCGGCCGAGAGCGAAACCTTGATCCGCGGCTCGCTACCGGCAGAGGGATCTCCGGCGGTGGAGACGCCGCCGGCGACGGAGACGGTCATTGCGAAGCGCCCGGACGTCGTGCAGATAAGCGGCCGTAGGCTCGACCTTACCGAGATGTTCCAGCGCGCGCGGAGAGGCAACACCTCATACCTCACGCGGTTCGGCTTCAAGAACGCCCTCGTTGTGCTGAACCAAAACGGCACCGAGACGTCCTGGCAGGTCCCCGATTTCGCCATCGACCTCGATCACCGGGATAGCCGGAGCATCATCATCGGCCAGGCCAATGTCGCCTCGACCAAGGGCGACTGGCAGGTCGAAGTCCGTGCCGAACAGCGTACCAGACGCCAGAGCTTCGCCATCACCACGCTCATCCAGAATCTCGTGCCCTCGGGGCTCGCCGGCGATTTCCCGTCGCTCAAGGCGCTCAGGGCCCTCGACATGGTGGTGAACAGCGAGAGCACACTCGAACTGTCGAGTTCCGGTCAGTTCCTTGGCGGCGAGGCCAAGCTCGAGCTCGAAAGCGGTCAGATTAGCCCCGCCTGGGATCCCGACAACCCCATGCGCATCGACCATGGCAACCTGCTCGTGCGCTATCGCAAGGAAAAGGACATCGTCGAGATATCACCCTCGACACTAGCCTGGGGAAAGAGCAAGGCGACGGTGAGCGGGGAGGTGCGCCCGGTACGCGACTCAAACGGCGCGGCCACGGCCTGGGACTTCACCCTGAAAGCCAACGACGCCGTGCTTGCCGTCGAGGAGTTCGGTCTACCTCCCGTGCGCGTCGACGAGTGGCAAGTCTCGGGAAACGTGGCGCCCGCCGATGGGCGCCTGACGATCTCCCGCTTTGTCATCCGCGCAGGAGGTGCATCGATTTCCTTTGCGGGGTCGATCCACGACGCGCCGGGCTCGCCCGAAATCAATATCGCGGGCGAGCTCAGTCCGATGTCGATGGATATGCTTAAGCGGTTCTGGCCCAAATTCCTGGCCGGTAATGCACGCGACTGGACGCTGCAGAGGGTTGGGGCCGGTCAGCTTCTCGGCGGTAAGTTCAAGGTGAATCTGGCGGCAGGCGAGCTTGCCAAGATCGAGGCGGGCGGAGATGCACCGGACGGCGCCATCAACGTCGAGCTCGATCTGACCGGGTTGAGCATCGCCTACATGGAGAAGTTGCCGCCGGTCGTCACCGGCGACGCCAAGTTTGTGATCGACGGTACCGCCATGTCGGTGGACATTCCGCAAGGCAAGCTCATCGTGCCCTCGACCGGGGAGGAGATTTCACTCAGCGAGGGGCGCTTCTACATTGCCGACCTTCGCCCCGATCCACAGGAGGGCGCCGTCTCCTTCAAAGCCAAGGCGGCGACACCGGCCGTTCTTGCGCTCCTCGACGGGGAGCCGCTCGGCTATCTAAGGGCCGTCGGGCTCAAGCCCGGTTTTCTCGGTGGCACTGCCGAAGGGGGCTTCGACCTATCGATGCCTCTCAAGGAGGATTTGACCTTCAAGGAGGTCAAACTCAGGGGCATGGCGCGCCTCGATCAGGCGGTCGCGCCCAATCTCGCCGGCAACATGGGTATCGAGGCCGGTTCGCTGGACGTGAACGTCACCGAGGCTGGGGTCGAAGTCAAAGGTCCTGTTCAGGTCAAAGGAATTCCGGCCGAACTTACCTGGCAACGCGTCTTCTACGCCACAGACGATCTCCAGCCGCCGATCACGGTAACGGCCACGCTCGACGAAGCGACGCGCGAGAAGCTCGGGTTCAAGGTCAATCACCTTGTGAAGGGGCCGATACCCGTCACCTTGTCGCTTGCCGGCCTCGGCCAAGCGGCGCCCGCCATGAGCTTCACCGCCGATCTTACCAACGCCAGGCTGGTGTTTGCTGCAATGGGCTGGACCAAGCCAGTCGGCCGCGCTGCCAGCCTTACCTTCGACAAGGTGCAGCAGGAAGACGGCTCGACCACGTTTCAGAATTTCAAGATGGTCGGAGACGACCTCAATATCGCCGGCGACATCGTGCTCGACCCCGAGCAGCACCTGAAGGGCTTCTACTTCTCCGATTTCTCCATCGATTTCCTCACCCATCTCGAGATCACCGCGACCGTGCGCGACGACCAAGTGCTCGACATCAGGGCCACCGGTCCGACCTATAACGGCAAGGAGTTCTTCCGCTCGCTGTTCGCCGCCGGCCAGTTCACCGACGAAACGGCGGAGCCCGCGGATCCCTTCGGCGTCGATCTGACCGCCGATATCGACACGGTGACCGGCTTCTACGACACGAACGCGCGCAACGTTCATGTCAGTTTCAAGAAGCGAAACGGGCGGGTCGTTGCGCTCGAAGCGAGAGGCGATCTGAACGGCAAAGCGCCGGCCGCCGTGATGCTAGAGACGAACGGCGGCGTGCGCGAGATCAGGGCCGAGGCGCGCGATGCCGGCGCGGCCTTCCGTCTCGTCGGCTTCTATCCCAATGTCGATGGCGGCGAGGCCTCGCTCGAAGTCAATCTCGACGCCGGAGGACCCGGCACGAAGAGCGGCACGCTTTGGACCCGCGACTTCGCCGTTCTCGGCGACGAAGTGGTGAACGATGTGCTCACCGACCCGAACTCGCGGGCGGTGCTCGGCACGCAAAAACAGGCGCAGCGGACCCGCATCGAGTTCAAGCAATTGCGCGCCCCCTTCTCGGTGGGCGGCGGCAAGTTCCGCTTGCAGGATGCCTATATGAACGGACCGCAACTCGGCGCCACGATGCGCGGCACGGTCGATTTCAAGGCCCAGACCGTCGATCTCGGCGGCACCTATGTGCCGCTCTATGGCCTCAACTCGGCGTTCAGGAACATCCCCATTCTCGGTCCGGTGTTGACCGGCCGCCAAGGGGAGGGGCTCGTGGGCATCACCTTTGCCATCAGAGGGAACCTCGAAGACCCTTCCGTGCTCGTCAACCCCGTCTCGGTGATGACGCCGGGCATCTTCCGCCAGATCTTCGAGTTTACCGGCTCGGTGCCGGACACGGCCGCCGCAGCGCCGAGCGGCGCCTCATCAGGCGGCTTTGCCCCGCCGCAATAGCCGATCCAGTCACACCGGCCTGATCAGCGCGTGGCGCTTCTTGCCGAGCGAGAGCTTGATCACGCCCTCGGGCGTGAGGTCGGCAAGGGTGAGCATTCGCTTCTCGTCGGTGACGGCGACGTCGTTCACCTTGATGCCGCCGCCCTTGATCTGGCGTCTTGCCTCTCCGGTCGAAGCGACAAAGCCGACATGGGTGTTGGCGGTGAGCACGCCCCAGCCTTTTTCGAGCTGGGCGCGCGGAACCTCGAAGGTGGGAAGGCTTGCGGCGATCGCGCCCTCCTCGAACGTGGCGCGCGCCGTCTCGGCCGCGCGGTCGGCGGCGTCGCGACCATGCACGAGAGCGGTGGCCTCGGTCGCGAGCACCTTCTTCGCCTCGTTGAGCTCGGCCCCTTCGAGCTCGGCAAGCTTACCGATTTCCGGCAGCGGGAGCTCGGTAAAGAGCTTGAGGAAGCGCGGCACGTCGGCATCCTCGGTGTTCCGCCAGTATTGCCAATAGTCGTAAGGTGAGAGCATGTCGGGGTTGAGCCACACTGCGCCCGCCGCCGTCTTGCCCATCTTGGCACCCGAGGCGGTGGTGAGCAGCGGCGAGGTGAGCCCGAACAGTTCCACGCCGTCGGTGCGCCGCCCGAGCTCGATGCCGCCCACGATGTTGCCCCACTGATCCGAGCCGCCCATCTGCAGGCGGCAGCCGAACCGTCGATGAAGCTCCACGAAATCGTAGGCCTGCAGCACCATGTAGTTGAACTCGATGAAGCTCAATGGCTGCTCGCGCTCGAGCCTGAGCTTGACCGAATCCTGGGTGAGCATGCGGTTGACGCTGAAATGGCGTCCGTAATCGCGCAGAAACTCGATATAGCCGAGGCGGTCGAGCCAGTCGGCGTTGTTGACCATGATCGCGTCGGTCGAGCCCTGACCGAAGCTGATGAAACGCCGGAAAATGGTCTCGATGCCGGCGACATTGGCGCCGATCTCGCCCTCGCTCAAGAGCTTGCGCGACTCATCCTTGCCGGAGGGGTCGCCGACCTTGGTGGTTCCGCCGCCGATCAGAACGATCGGGCGGTGGCCGGCCTGCTGCAATTTGCGCAGCATCATGATTGACACGAGGTTGCCGACATGGAGGCTTGGCGCCGTCGCATCGAAGCCGATATAGGCGGTCACGCGCTCCGACTTTAGGAGCGAACTGAGCCCCGCCTCATCGGTCACTTGATGGATGAAGCCGCGCGCCTTCAGCTCGTGCAGGAAGTCCGATTTCGTTTTGCTCATGGGTGGTGCCGGCCTGGCCCTCGGACGCTCTTGCCGCCAAGCCTCCTATCACAGGGCCGGCCCTGACGCTAAGGGCAAGGCTCAGGCCGCCGACTCTCTCTTCTTTTTGACCTTGCCGAGCCGCTTGTCGAGATAGGCATCGACCACCTCCATGAGCCCGTCCATGCGGCCCTCGAAGAAATGGTTGGCATCCGGCACGGTCGCATGATCGATGACGATGCCTTTTTGCGTCTTGAGACGCTCGACGAGCCCGCGCACGGACTCCGTTGGCACGACTCGATCTTTTGCACCGTTCACCATGAGCCCTGAAGACGGGCAGGGGGCGAGGAAGGTGAAGTCGTAGAGATTGGCGGGCGGCGCGACCGAGATGAAGCCCTCGATTTCGGGCCTCCGCATCAGGAGCTGCATGGCAATCCACGCGCCGAACGAGACGCCGGCGATCCAGCAGGTCTGCGCATCCGGATTATAGGTCTGCAGCCAGTCGAGAGCGGTCGCGGCGTCGGCGAGTTCGCCGGGGCCGTTGTCGAACAGCCCTTCGCTCCGGCCAACGCCTCTGAAGTTGAAGCGCAGCACCGAGAAGCCGCGCCGCTGGAAGGCGTAATACAGATGATAAACCACCTGATTGTTCATCGTCCCGCCGAACTGCGGATGAGGATGCAGGATGAGAGCGACCGGGGAGTTAGGGGTGCGCTCGTGATGATAGCGCGCTTCGATCCGACCGGCCGGACCGCTGATATTGACTTCAGGCATGAAACACTGGCCTCGACACCGACGTTACGCCGTTAGGAGAAGGAGGGCGCGTGCTGGCGCGGAAAACGGCACATGGGGCGTGCGAAGCCCCGCCGCAAACCTTGACTCCGCCGCCCCACGACCCTATACGAAATCTAAGATTTAGAATTGTTCCAAACAAGGCCGTCCCGAGAAGCTGGGCACTCGGAGCGGTCCCGACTTCAGGCCGCGCTTCATAGCACGCGCGGTAGGGGCTCGTGCAAGCGCTAACCGGCGGCGATCGGCCGCGAGTTTCGGCTATCGATGAACCAGCGCTCCTATCTTGACTACAACGCGACAGCTCCGCTCCGCCCCGAGGTGCGCGAGGCGATCGTCGATGCCTTGCATGTCCATGGCAATCCTTCCTCGGTCCATGAGGAGGGCAGGGCCGCGCGCGCCCTGGTCGAGCAGGCGAGGGCGAAAGTGGCAAAGCTCGCGGGCGCTGCACCCGAGGACGTGATCTTCACGAGCGGCGGGAGCGAAGCGAATGCGCTCGCGCTTGCGGCCCAGGGCGGCCAGGCTTGGCACTGCTACCTCTCCGCCGTCGAGCATCCTTCAGTGCTTGCCGGAGGCCGCTTCTATCGCGAGACCACGACCATCATCCCGGTCACGAAGGACGGCCTTGCCGACCTCGCCGTCCTTGCGAAAGAGCTTGAGAAGCACCATTTGGGGGGTTGGAGGCCGTTCGTTTCCCTGATGGTTGCGAACAACGAGACGGGCGCGGTCCAGCCCGTGCCGGAGGCCGCCGCAATCGTCCATGAAGCCGGAGGTCTCCTGCACAGCGACGCCGTTCAGGCGGCGGGACGGATTCCGCTGGATTTGGCCTCGCTTGGTGCCGACATGCTGAGCCTTTCGGCCCACAAGATCGGCGGACCGAAGGGGATAGGCGCTCTCGTCCTCAAGCCTGGGGTCTCCGTCGAGCCGCTGCTCAAGGGTGGCGGCCAGGAGAGGCGGAGACGGGCAGGGACCGAAAATGTCCCCGGCATCGTCGGCTTCGGCGTTGCCGCCGAGCTTGCCGCTGGCGATATCGCCAAGACCGCTGGCATCAAGGCCCTGAGGGATAGCCTCGAGGCCGGCGCCCGCGCCATCGCTCCCGATGCGGTGGTTGTGTCGGCAGGCGTCGAGCGGCTCCCGAACACGAGCTGCATCGCGGTCCCAGGCGTCAAAGCCGAGACCCTCGTGATCGGGCTCGATCTTGCCGGCGTTTCGGTGAGCGCAGGCTCGGCCTGCTCATCGGGCAAGGTCGAAGCGTCGCACGTCTTGAGCGCCATGGGCGTGGCACCGGAGCTTGCGCAAGGAGCGATCCGCGTAAGCCTTGGTTTTGGCACCACGAGCCACGCTATCGAGAGGTTCCTGGGCGCCTTTGGAGAGTTGATCAAGCGGCTCAAGCAGAGCCCCAAGGCTGCGGCTTAACGAGCCCGCGCCTTCGACAGGAAGTTGGAGCAAGGCCAATGCCAGCAGTGCAAGAGACAGTCGCCCGCGTTCGCGAGATCGACGTCGACAAGTACAAATACGGCTTCTTCACTGACATCGAGTCGATCACGGCCCCCAAGGGCCTGTCCGAGGAGGTGGTCCGCTTCATCTCGGCCAAGAAGGGCGAGCCCGACTGGCTGCTCGACTGGCGGCTCGAGGCCTATCGCCGCTGGCTGACCATGCAGGAGCCGACCTGGGCGAACGTCCACTATCCCAGGATCGACTTCCAGGACCTCTACTATTATTCCGCGCCGAAGAGCACCGAAGGACCGAAGAGCCTCGCCGACGTGGATCCCGAGCTGCTCAAGACCTACGCCAAGCTCGGCATTCCGCTGAAGGAGCAGGAGGTCTTGGCCGGCGTCGAGAGTGCGCGCCTCGAGGGGCGCGTGGCGGTCGATGCCGTGTTCGACTCGGTCTCCGTGGTCACTACCTTCAAGGAGGAACTGGCCAAGGCCGGCGTCATCTTCTCCTCGATCTCCGAGGCGGTCAGGACCCATCCCGAGCTGGTGAAGAAATATCTCGGCTCGGTGGTGCCGATCACCGACAATTTCTACGCCACGCTCAACTCGGCGGTGTTCTCCGACGGCTCGTTCGTCTACGTGCCGCAGGGCGTGCGCTGCCCGATGGAGCTTTCCACCTATTTCCGCATCAATGCCGAGAAGACCGGCCAGTTCGAGCGCACGCTCATCATCGCCGACAAGGGCGCCTATGTGAGCTACCTCGAGGGCTGCACCGCGCCGATGCGCGACGAGAATCAGCTGCACGCCGCCGTGGTCGAGCTGATCGCCCTCGACGATGCCGAGATCAAGTATTCGACGGTGCAGAACTGGTATCCGGGCGACAAGAACGGCAAGGGCGGCGTCTACAATTTCGTCACCAAGCGCGGCGATTGCCGGGGGGCGCGCTCCAAGATCTCCTGGACCCAGGTCGAGACCGGCTCGGCCATCACCTGGAAGTACCCGTCCTGCATCCTGCGCGGCGACGGCTCAAGAGGCGAGTTCTACTCGATCGCCATCTCGAACGGCCATCAGCAGGTCGACTCGGGCACCAAGATGATCCATCTCGGCCGCGACACTTCGAGCCGCATCATCTCCAAGGGCATCGCCGCGGGCCACTCCAACAACACCTATCGCGGGCTCGTCTCCGCGCACCGGCGCGCCACCAATGCGCGCAACTTCACCAATTGCGACTCGCTCCTGATCGGCTCCAAATGCGGCGCGCATACCGTGCCCTATATCGAGGCGAAGAACGCTTCCGCGACCTTCGAGCACGAGGCGACCACCTCCAAGATCTCGGAGGATCAGTTGTTCTACTGCCTCTCGCGCGGCCTTTCGCCCGAGGAGGCCGTGGCCCTGATCGTCAACGGCTTCGTCCGCGACGTGATTCAGCACTTGCCGATGGAGTTCATGGCCGAGACGCAGAAGCTCATCGGCATCAGCCTGGAGGGCAGCGTTGGGTAACGCCGCCCTTCGGCACATATCGGTCATGCCCGGCCTTGTGCCGGCCATCCACGATTTCTCGCCGGCGGCAAAGCATCAAATCGGGGATGGCCAGGACGAGCCCGGCCATGACGGAGTCCAATCAAGAGTCAATGCCAAGGAATTAGAGACGAATCGTAATGCTTGAGATCAAGAACCTTCACGTCAATGTCGAGGACCGCGAGATCCTGAAGGGCGTCGACCTGACGATCCCCACGGGCGAGGTGCACGCCATCATGGGCCCCAACGGCTCGGGCAAATCGACCCTCGCCTATGTGCTCGCCGGAAAGCAGGACTACGAGGTCACCGCCGGCTCGATCGCCTGGAACGGCAAGGACCTGCTGGCCATGGAGCCGTTCGAGCGGGCCGCGGCCGGCGTGTTCCTCGCCTTCCAATATCCGATGGAGATTCCCGGCGTCGCCACGATGACCTTCCTGCGCGCGGCGCTCAATGCCGTGCGCAAGGCGCGCGGGATGCCCGAGCTCTCGACCCCCGACCTGCTCAGGCTCGTGCGTGAGAAGGCGAAGCGGCTCAAGATCGATCCCGAGATGCTGAAGCGCCCGCTCAATGTCGGCTTCTCCGGTGGCGAGAAGAAGCGTAACGAAATTTTACAGATGGCCCTGCTTGAGCCAGAGCTTTGCGTGCTCGACGAGACCGATTCCGGTCTCGATATCGACGCGCTCCGCATCGTGGCCGAAGGCGTGAACGCACTTCGCTCCAAGGAGCGCTCGATGCTCGTCATCACCCACTATCAGCGGCTTCTGAACTACATCGTGCCGGACCGCGTGCATGTCATGCACGACGGTCGTGTTGCCCGGTCGGGCGGACCCGAGCTCGCGCTCGAGCTCGAAGAGTCGGGCTACGCGGAATTCGGCGGCAAGGCGGCTTAGAGCATGATCCGGAAAAGCGGGAACCGGTTTTCCGATAAGATCAGGCGCAAAGAAGATTAGAGGCATACGAATGGAGCTGCCCGTTCAACAGTTCCGCACCAAGGGCGAACAGGGCTTTCTCGACATGTTCGCGGCGGCGCGCGGGGCGTTACCCGGCGCGGACGATCCCTTCGTTGCGGGTTTGCGCAACAAAGCCATCGAGACCTACGCCAGACTCGGGCTTCCGCATCGCCGTATCGAGGCGTGGAAATATACCGACCTCCGCGCTCTGCTCGGGGACGTGCATCCGCTGATCCGTGCCGTCGGGCTTCCGGTCGGCGCCGGCGACGTGAGGCGCGCGCTTGGGCCCTCGCTCGCCGAGCTTCCCGCCTTTCACCTGTTCATGGTCGAAGGCGAGCTCAGGGCCGACCTCTCTGATCTCGCGGCACTCAGGGAGGCGGGCGTCGAAGCTCTTTCGCTCGCTGCGGCGCTCGAGAAGCCCTCGACCTGGCTCAAACAGGCGCTCGGCGCGATCAACCCGCGCCCTGACGACAGCGTCCTTGCCCTCAACTCGGCCTTGATGACGGGCGGTGTGGTTTTGCGGGTAGGCGAGGCTGTTACTCTCGACAAGCCGATCCACATCGTTCATCTCGACGGCACCGGCGAGCCCGCTTCGATCTTCACTCGGAGCCTCGTGGTCGCGGAGCCGTCGTCCGCCGCGACCCTGATCGAGAGCCATGCGAGCCTCGGGCGGCTCCGGGGCCTTCAGCGCAACGCCGTCATCGAGCTTCGCATCGGCGCCAAGGCTGCGATCGACCACATCAAGATCGAGCGCGAAGGCGAGGACGCCGTTCATCTCGCCACCGCCCTCGTCGAGATCGGCGCCGACGCGCGCTATAACGCCTTTCAGTTCTCGACCGGCGGTGCTCTTGTCCGCAGCCAGACCTTCGCGCGCTTTGCCGGCGAGGGCTCGTCCCTCGACATCTCGGGCGCCTTCCTCATGCGCGGCCGCCAGCATTGCGACACGACGCTGCTCGTCGAGCATGCGGTGCCGCGTTGCACCAGCCGCGAGCTGTTCAAGGCCGTGCTCGATGGCGAGGCGCACGGCGTCTTCCAGGGCAAGATCATCGTCGCCCCGGACGCGCAGAAGACCGACGGCAAGCAGATGGCTCAGGCGCTTCTCCTCTCCGAGACGGCGGAATTCGATTCCAAGCCTGAACTCGAGATCTTCGCCGACGATGTCGCCTGCGGCCACGGTTCGACCTCGGGCCAGATCGACGAGGAGTTGCTGTTCTATCTCGAGGCGCGTGGCATCCCGAAGGACGAGGCGCGCGCGCTCCTGATCCAGGCCTTTATCGGCGACGCGATCGATCGCGTGGCGCGCGAGGACGTGCGGGAGGCGTTGTCGAGGGCTTCGGCCGAGTGGCTCGGCGTCGCCGCGGAGTGAAGGAACCACCCATGACCGTGCTTACGCCGAAAGAGCTGAAACCGGTCGCGGGTCCTTTGGACATTGCGGCGATCCGTGCCGATTTCCCCATCCTTGCCACCAAGGTACACGGGCAGCCTCTCGCTTATCTCGACAACGGCGCCTCGGCCCAGAAGCCTAAGGTCGTGCTCGACACCATCCAGCGCGCCTATGCCGGGGAATATGCCAACGTGCATCGCGGCCTGCATTATCTGAGCAATATCGCCACCGCCAATTTCGAGAAGGCGCGCGAGACCGTCCGCCGCTTCATCAATGCCCGGTTCGACGAGGAGATCATCTTCACCCGCAACGCGACCGAAGCGGTCAACCTCGTCGCTTCGTCCTACGGCGCCCCGAATATCGGGGAGGGGGACGAGATCCTCCTCACCATCATGGAGCACCATTCCAACATCGTGCCATGGCACTTCCTGCGTGAGCGGCAGGGCGCCGTCCTGAAATGGGCGCCGATCTCGGACGAGGGCGATTTCCTGTTCGACGAATTCGTGAAGCTGATCAGCCCGCGCACCAAGATGATCGCCATCACCCATATGTCGAACGTGCTCGGCACCATCGTGCCCATCAAGGAGGTGGTGCGGATCGCGCATGAGCGCGGCGTCCCCGTCCTGGTCGACGGCGCGCAGGGCGCGGTGCATCTTCCCGTCGACGTGCAGGACCTCGACTGCGATTTCTATGTGTTCACCGGGCACAAGCTCTACGGCCCGACCGGCATCGGCGTGCTCTACGGGAAGAAGGCCCTGCTCGAATCGATGCGGCCCTATCAGGGCGGCGGCGAGATGATCGGCTACGTCAAGCAGAACGAGATCACCTATGCCAAGCCGCCCCACCGCTTTGAGGCGGGGACGCCGGCCATCGTCCAGGCGATCGGCCTCGGCGCCGCCATCGATTATGTCGAGGGCGTCGGCCGCGAAGCGATCAGGGCGCACGAAGACGTGCTGCTCGACTATGCTATGGGCCGCCTCGGCGAGCTGAATTGGCTCCGCATCTACGGACGGGCGCGGAACAAGGGCAGCATCATCTCCTTCAATATGGAGGGGACGCACCCCCACGATGTGAGCACCATCCTCGACCGCTACGGCGTGGCGGTAAGGGCCGGCACCCATTGCGCCGAGCCGCTCTTGGCGCGTTTCGGCGTCACGGCGACGTGCAGGGCCTCGTTCGCCATGTATAATACCGTCGAGGAAGTGGACCGGTTGGTCGAGGCGCTGCATAAGGCGCGTGACATGTTTTCGTGAGCCGGATGCATTAAATGACTGAGAAGGTTCAAGAAAACGAAGCGACGGTGGCGGCCGAGGAGCCTGCCGAGATCAAGGCTTGCGTCGGCGCAACGGGCGGCGGAGAGGGTGGATCCTCCACGGCCGAAGCGCCGAAGGGCGACGGCTCGGCGATCCCTCCCGAGGAGCTCGAGCGCTTGCGCACCGACCTCGTCGCCGCGCTCAAGACCGTTTTCGATCCCGAGATCCCGGTCGACATCTACGAGCTCGGCCTGATCTATCGTCTCGACGTCGACGACGACCGCAATATCGAGGTGGACATGACGCTCACCGCGCCGGGCTGTCCGGTGGCCGGCGAGATGCCGAGCTGGGTCGAGAATGCGCTTTCGGCTGTTCCGGGCGTCGGCCAGGTCAAAGTGAACCTCGTGTTCGATCCGCCCTGGGATATGAGCCGCATGTCGGAGGAGGCGAAGCTTGCCCTCAACATGTTCTGACAGGCCCTTGAAGGCTTCCGCGACCTACCCCAACTTCGAGCCATGACCGCACGTCCCCGCCCGCAAGTGATGCGCCTCACCGAGGCCGCCGCCGAACGCCTCAAGGCTTTGACCGCAGCCTCCGGCAAGACCATCGCCGGGGTGCGCATCGGCGTGAAGAATGGCGGCTGCGCCGGCATGGAGTACACCATGCAATATGCGGAAGCAGCCGGTCCCCACGACGAGCTCGTCGAGGACAAGGGGGTCAGGCTGCTGATCGACCCGACCGCAGTTCTCTTCCTGCTCGGTACCGAGATGGACTACCGCACCGACAAGATGCGCTCTGGTTTTGTGTTCAACAACCCGAACCAGACGAGCGCCTGCGGCTGCGGCGAGTCGGTGACTCTCAAACCGGCGACCGAAGCTGCCGCGTCCGGCACCGAAGCCTCCGAGCAGACGAGCTAGTCGCTCACCCTCACAAGAAGGCGGTCGTCATGGCCGGGCTTGTCCCGGCCATCCACGAATTGCTCACGTCCATCGCGCGGCACAACGTGGATGCGCGGCACAAGCTCGGGCATGACAGCGTTCGTTTCAGTAGAAGCTCCGCATCTCTTGACAGGCAACCAAAAGGTTGCATATTAGAGTTCATGAGCATGGACGCTGTCTTCAAAGCCCTTGCCGATCCCGTCAGACGGCAACTGCTCGACAGGCTCCAGGCTCGCAACGGGCAGACTTTGAACGAGCTCTGCCAGGGGCACGGTATGACGCGGCAGGCGGTGACCAAACATCTCGGCATTCTCGAAGCCGCCAATCTGGTCGCGACGCAAAAGCGCGGCCGCGAGAAGCTGCACTTCCTCAATCCCGTGCCAATTCAGGAGATCGCCGACCGCTGGATCGGCAAATACGAGCGCACGCGCTTGCGTGCACTGAGTGACCTCAAGGCGAA
>NZ_DASRGO010000063.1:0-5951 GCF_035650995.1 Methyloceanibacter sp.
GAAGCAGCCGCACAAGCCGCTAAACGACCTGAGCCGTTCCCCTACACCGTTCGATCCTAATCACACGTTAATCGCCGTAGTCGAGCTGAGCCAGAAGAATTGGCTCGTCGCCGGGGTCATACCTGGCGTGGAGCGTCAGCCATTGAAGAAACTCGAAGCCGACGCGGACGAACTGCTGAAGCTGCTCGAGCGATGGCGAACGGAAGCGGATAAGGCAGGCCACAAGATCAACCGCATTACCGTTGCCTTCGAGACCGGCCGCGACGGCTTCTGGCTGGCGCGCTGGCTCGAGAACCGCGGCATCAAGGCCCATGTCATCCATGCCGCGAGTGTCGCGGTATCGCGTGAGCACCGGCGCGCCAAGACCGACCGCCTCGATACTGAGCAGTTGAAACGCGCCTTTCTGGGCTGGCTGCGCGGCGAACGGGAGCACTGCAAGATGGCTGTGATCCCCACCCTCGCAGAGGAAGATGCCAAGCGGCCGCACCGGGAGCGTGAGACCCTCGTTGGCGAGCAAACCACTATCATCAACCGCATCAAGGCAGCCCTGACGCGGCTTGGCATTCGCAACTTCAATCCGAAACTCAAGAAGGCGCCAGAGCGCCTGGAACACCTGTGCACGCCCGAGGGCGAGCCGATGCCGCCGAATACGCTCGCGGAGCTGCGCCGTGACATGGAACGCCGGCGGCTCGTCGCCGAGCAGATACGCCAGATTGAGAAGACGCGGCTGGAGCGTCTCAAGCAGGCCCCCAACACCGGACCAAATCTCATGGTCTGCCTTTTGGCGCGCGTGATCGGGATCGGCATCGAGACCGCGGACATGTTGGTGCAGGAGATCTTGTCACGCAACTTACGCGACCGGCGCGCCGTGGCGCGCTACGGCGGACTCACGGGCTCCCCCGACGAGAGCGGAAAGAAGCGCCGCGAGAAGGGGCTCGCCCGATCCGGCAATGCTCGGGTGCGGCGAGGGATGATTCAGCTAGCGTGGCGCTTCCTCGAGTTCCAGAAGGACAGCGCCCTGGCCAAGTGGTTTCGAGCGCGCACCGAGAACGCTCGTGGCTCGCGCAAGAAGATGGTCGTCGCGCTGGCGCGCAAGCTCCTCATCGCCTTGTGGCACTTCCCGCACGATGGCGCCGTCCCTGAGGGCATGGTTCTCCGTCCCGCGCACTGAAGGGAGTTTCGGCTACAAGGAACATCTCACGGTTTCGGCCTTGTCTGTCGCGCTCGCGACGGGTCGCCGATAACGGTTCGAGGTGGCGGTGTCCCGGTCTCATCCATGGCTTTGATGCCGTCAATCAGAATGGGGCCGCCGCCTCGGAGCTTCGCCGCCGATGCGCATGCATGCATCATGGTTCGGGTCGCAAGACTCACCGAATACAAGGTTGCGGCAGCGAGAGCTGCCCTGACAGCGAGCTCCCCTCGACATCGTTGTCTCGATCATCACGCAGCAATGTGTGCACTGATCAAAAGCCGTTGCGACGTGACGGAACCGAACCCTGCCTCCGGCCCCGATCGGACCAGTCTGCCGCCGTGCTCGGGCTGTAAAGGTGTGGCCTGGAAACCGTGGAGTCTTGTCGGACCGACGGAGAGACGGCCAACCTTGACAGCCACTGCGCGCGACGGCGTCAGCATCCCGCGGTCGGGGCGAGGGAAAGCCTGCGGCGCGGTCGAACAAGAGAAATGACCCAAGGAAAGAAAGTGGAGTGTGCTGTGAAAATGAGCGCTTGACTTCCAAAGCCCCATACAAGGATGAGACGGATCGCAGTCGTGGGCTGACGGAGGGAGGGCGGAGCCCGACCGAAGGCAGCTCACGACTGCGTCGCGCGCTTTTCCCCAGCTTCTGCACAGGGGGCGAGGGCGCGGTTTGGCGGCCGGAGTGGCCGGGCAATGAGGAGCATTCTTCCAAGGAGAAGGATCGCTCATTGCCTGGCCGCCACGTCACCGACTGCCAGACGAGGTTGTTCATGAAGTCCCGTCAGACCAGCACGCCCACCGTCGCTGCCGCGATGGCCGGGTTCTCCCGCGCGACCGGCTACAGGATCGAGGCCGATCCGAGATTGCCGTCGCAGAAGAAGACGCCTCGCGAACGTCGGCGCCCTGATCCGATCGCTCATCTGTGGGAGAGCGAGGTCGTGCCGATGCTGGTCGCCGCGCCCGGCATCCGCGCCGTTGCCGTGTTCGATGAGATGCGGCGCCGTCATCCGGAGCTGCCCGAGGGCGTGCGCCGGACGCTGGAACGGCGCATCCGGCAATGGCGCGCGCTGCACGGCCCCGAGCAGGACGTGATGTTCTCCCAGGAGCATCCGCCCGGCCGCATGGGGCTGTCCGACTTCACCGACGTGGCTGAGCTCGGCATCACGATCGCGGGCGTCGCGCTCGATCACCGGCTCTATCACTTCCGCCTCGCCTTCTCCGGCTTCGAGCACGCGCACGTCATCCTCGGCGGTGAGAGCTACGTCGCGCTCGCGGAAGGCTTGCAGAACGCGCTGTGGGCGCTCGGCGGAGTGCCCGAGCTGCACCGCACGGACAGTCTGTCGGCGGCGTTCTGCAACCTCGACCGGGATGCGCAGGAAGACCTCACCAAGCGCTATGAGGCGCTGGTCGCGCACTACGGCATGGCTCCGACGCGCAACAACCCGGGCGTCGCGCACGAGAACGGATCGATCGAGAGCCCGCACGGACACTTGAAGCGGACGATCGAGGACGAGCTGTTGCTGCGCGGCTCCCGCGACTTCGCCGACCTCGCTGCCTACCGCCGCTTCATCGACGAGGTGGTCGGTCGGCGCAACGCGCGCAATCGCAAGCGCATCGAGATCGAGAAGGCAGAGCTTGGCGATCTGCCCGAGCGGCGCACGACCGACTACGAGGAGGCGCGCGTGATCGTGACGTCGCGCGGCGGCTTCACGCTCAAGCTCGTGTTCTACACGGTGCCTTCGCGCCTCATCGGCCATTGGCTGACCGTTCGCGTCTGGGACGATCGCCTCGTCTGCTTCCTCGGCTCGACCGAGGTGGCGACGCTGCGGCGAGGTCGCTCGCCCGATCACCAGAAGCACGCTCACGTGGTCGACTACCGCCATGTCATCCATGCGCTGCGCCGGAAGCCGATGGCACTGCTCAATCTCGTCTATCGCGATCAGTTGTTCCCGCGCGAAGCCTACAGACAAGCGTTCGAGGCACTGCTCGCCGGCGTCGGCGACAAGCAGGCGTGTCGCACAATGGTCGGCCTGCTCGCACTCGCGCACGATCGCGCGTGTGAAGCGGAACTCGCCACGGCGATTACGGCCGATCTCGATGCCGGCCGGCTGCCCGACCTCGACCGATTGCGAGAACGCTTCCAGCCGCCGACAACCGCCGTTCCAGAGATCACGATCGAGATGCCCTCGCTCGCAACCTACGACGAGCTGGCGCGCATCACGCCGGTTGCGGCCGCTGTCTCGCTCGCCTCCGGCAAGACGGAGGTGGTGGCATGACGAGATCACCCACGATCGATGCCGCACGCCTCGAGATCATTCTCACCGAGCTGCGACTACCGGCGATGAAGGCGATGTGGTCCGAGATCGCCGCACAGTCCGACAAGGAGGGCTGGCCGGCCTCGCGCTTCCTGGCAGCGCTGGCCGAGCACGAGATGGCCGACCGCTCGCGGCGGCGCATCGCGCGGCATCTCGCCAGCTCCGAGCTGCCCGAGGGCAAGACCATCGCCAACTTCGAGTTCGAGCTGGTGCCGATGGTGTCGAAGGCGCAGGTCAAGGCGCTGATCGCCGGCGACAGTTGGCTCCGCTCCGGCGCCAATCTGCTACTGTTCGGCGGACAGGGCGCGGGCAAGAGTCATCTCGCGGCGGCCATCGGGCGTGGTCTCGTCGAGAACGGCTGGCGCGTGCTCTACACCCGCACCACCGATCTCGTGCAGCGGCTCCAAGTGGCGCGCCGCGATCTCGTCCTCGAAAGCGCGATCGCCAAGCTCGACAAGTACCACCTGCTGATCCTCGACGACATCGCCTACGTGACGAAGGATCAGGCCGAGACCAGCGTGCTGTTCGAGCTGATCGGCACGCGCTACGAGCGCCGCTCGCTGCTGATCACCGCCAACCAGGCGTTCGGCGAATGGGGCCGCGTGTTTCCGGATAAGGCGATGACGCTCGCGGCGATCGACCGCCTCGTGCACCACGCCACCATCTTCGAGATGAACGTCGAGAGCTACCGCGCCCGCAAGGCCCGTGAGCGAAAGCGTGGCTCGGGAAAGCCGCCGAGCGACAATCAAAATGAGGGTTGATTGTCGCTGGTTGATTGTCGCGCGGCGACAGCGACAATCAGGCGCCCAGGACGAGCGACAATCAAGCCGCGACATCAGCGACAATCGAAAACAGCTTGCACGGCGAACGAATCGTGAGCGATCTTGTCCCCGCTACCGGCCGCCGCCGTCCACCCTGATCGCCGCCGCCGTCTCACCCAGATTGACGCGCCATATTCCGAGCCCAGACGATCTGAAAAACGATGAACAACAAGACCAAACCCAACACACGACCAACCCCCACATGCGGCGTGAAGCGCTGCCTTGCCAATCGCCCAACGCAACTGAGGCGGATCCATTGGGCTTCCACCGTGTGCAGGTGACCCTGAATGGCCCTAGCTTCACGCCCGTGCTGACGAAAGGTCGACGCGCTGTGCGGGTCACCGGCAGCCGATCTGGGAACCCTGGAACGCTGGGCGGACCCGCTCGGGCTGCCACGCTCACGCCGGCATCGAGACCCGGGCTAAACTGTCATCGGAGTCGGACAATCGAGGGGGCCGATCAGTGCTACGCTTTCCGATAAGCAGGGAGCGCCACATGAAACAACGCCTAGTCGAACACAACCACGCCATGTCGTCATGGCTCACAGTACGCTTGACCCGTGACTCCATGAAGACCGTTCTTGTCGTTGAGACGGACTTGGTGCTCAACGCTGAAGACCACGATTTCGACAGTGACGCTGTAAGTAGCCTACTTGCCAAGGTCCAGGAATATCTGGCGGCCAATCGGCATATCGACAGCGCCCACATTGAGCCAATCGTGGACTGATCATGCTCGAGGGACTGGCGCGGTTCTCGCCTCGCTCATCCAGGCCGTCGCTCACGTCAAATCGTTGCCGCGCGCCGTGCGCAAGTCGCGCGTGGGGCCTCGAACAGGCAAGAAAAGAAGCTGCCTACCGAAGAGTCTTGAGCTTGCCGACAAGATCGCTGGTGGCAACGAAGCGGAGCTGCGTAGGGCTCAGAGACCGCGTGCGTTACCGGGGTCGGCCAGGAGGATGCCGATGGGGTCAATCCGCGATCCGGCTCGACACAAGTCGTGCGACAGAGCTATCTTGGGGCCGCCAAACTACATAATATGGGCTTTAGAGATCTAGCGAGAGCCCAAGTGAAGTACACGCCGATTTTTGTTCCCGTGATCTTGATCCTGGCGCTGATTGCGGTGAGGCTCTATCGGCCCCCGCCGGCAACTGATGCTGGCGCTGCACCGAAGGCCGCGATCACCTGCGAGCCGTCGCCCGGCTGTCGGTAGCACATTGTGCTGCCAGGCATCGCCCATCCCAAGTCCAAGTGCGCGCTGCGGCCACTTGAGGTCGGGCGAGGCCGTGTTCGCCTATCAGGAAGCCATGAACCCGATCTCGCGAAGGCGCGCAAACAACGGAAAGATCGGCGCTCCGAGCGTCGTCAAGTAGTCGCCGCGAATCCGGTCGAACAGTTGAAGCCCGACGCCGTCGAGCTGATAAGCGCCCGGCGATTCGCAGATTTGCGGGCCGGTAGCAGCAAGGTAGCGACCGACGAATTGGGCCGAGAACGACCTCATCGTCAGCTGAGCCGTCTCTACGTGGGTCCACGTGATGTTACCGTCCTCGGCTAGCGCGACTGCCGAGTGGAGCTGATGCGTCTTGCCACGAAGTTCGAACAGTCTGTCGCGGGCAGCGTCGACGGTC
>NZ_DASRGO010000064.1:0-19276 GCF_035650995.1 Methyloceanibacter sp.
TTCTTACCTGAGCGAGACCAAGAATCGATACGCTTCGGACGATCGCGCGCGAAGCTCTTTCAAAGCTGTCACCGCCGTGTGTCGTTAGAGTAAACGGCACTTCTCGCGCCTTCGACGGCAACTTATGCAATAGGGGGGCGCGCGCTTGCGACAGTGGTCGCGGACAATGCGGAACTGCCGCGCGCCGCATCGTGATCTCTATGGGATCGCTTTCATTAGCGTCGCCCATGTCGTGCAGGTGATACGGTGCAGACCCCGAGATTAGCGGGGCGAGGGCGGATTTCCCTGACTTGGGCATGTCGGCTTTCAAAGCGTGGCTATAGGAACACCAAGATCCTGGGTGGCGATAAAACTACTTCGCTCTAGACGTGACATAACTTGTCGATCCTTCCTCGACGGGGCTTGGGCCTCGCCAATCAATTGGCCCCGGTCACCCCGCCGCTGCCAAGTCCCTTGCGATTGAGCTCTCTAAACTCTTGCCAGAGCCGTTGCGCGATCGAGAGCGGCTCGATCTTGTGGTCCTGCCACCACTTCAATTCGTCGCCGGTCGTGTGATTTTCTGAGTGGTGGGTCGCGCAAAGCGGCACCGTGAACTCATCACTTACTTTGAGGGCAAGACCTTTGGGCTGCGCGAACCGGAGGTGATGAGCATGGGCAGGAGTGCGGCCGCAGACGAGGCAGGGTTGGCTCGCCACGTAACGCAGATGTTCCTTCGAGCGAAAGCGCTTCGGCTCGCCAATGGCAAGCACGCTCTTGTCGATCTTCGCTCCGCCTGAGGCATCGCTTCCGTCAGTAAAGGTCTCGGGACTTTTGGCATGTGACCGGGCGCAAGCCTTGAAATGCTCGACGAGGTCCTTCGCCAGATGGGGCCCGCTCTTGCCGGAACGGTGCAGGCTCCGCACCGCGGCGACATTGCGCTCCCATAACGCGAATAGCCGCTCGATGTCGGGGGCCTGGGTGAGCTCGCTCTTGAGGGCGTGGGCAAAATCGCTCGGCGATGCGAATGTCTTTTCCGCCCCTGCATAGAGCGTCCAGGACGTGACCTCCCCGCCTTGCGGCGCGCGCCGCCGAACGCCGCTTTGCTCCGCATCATAGAGTGCAAGCCCGAAGGGGTTGCCAAAGGTGGTGAGCGCCCGCTTGGTGGCATCGGTCTCGGCTGACTTCAGGGCGATGTCGTGGGCTTGGCCGACAGTCGGGGCAGTTCCTTCGCCGGTTCCCGAGCCGTCGCGGGTGATAGTGATGTCGCCGGCGCGCACGCGGATGCGCACTTTGGCGACATAGACGGCCTGGAACCGCGAGCCGCCATTGCTCGCCCAAACGCATCGCGCGCTAAGCGTGCGTCGATCCCAAGCATCATAGCCGAAGATGCGATTAGCCTCGGCGATGGCGTGCCAACCCTCCACGTAATGGAGCGTGGTCCCGTCGACCTTTCGGGTCTTGACATGTTTCTCATCGAGCTTCGCCTTGAGCTGGCGTGTCTGGGTATCGGTGAACGCCATCACTTAGTCCTCACACTGAGTACGAGCTTCGGGTTGGAAAGTTGCGCCCCCGGAATTGCCCCGCCACGTTTGAGGTCGCTCAAAAGGGCTTGGCGGTCGAGCTTGGGCGGCTGCCGTATCCAATAGGCCACCGGGATCGCCTCTTCCGAGACGATAATTACGCCGGGCAGCCCGGCGCGGGTGAAGGCGGTAAAGTCGGGCTGCTCCAGCCGCTTGAGACCCGACTCGGCCAGCGCCTCAAGCGCGAGCTCCCGCTTCTTGGCGCTCCGGGCTTCGAGCCGCTCGAGGCGCCGGCGCATCTCCTCCAAACGTGTGCGCAAGCCCGTTTGCAGCGCTTCGTCGACTAGCGCCGAGCGGATCACCGCGGCTATCATCTCGTGGAGGTCGGTGATTCCCTCGAGGGTGTCCCGAAGCGTCTCGTCATCCGCCTCTGGGTACTCAGAGAGGAGCCGTTGTTTGAGGAGCTGGTACTTGGCAGTTTCAAGGCTCAACGATGGCCCGGCCATGCAGATTACCTTTTATGGTCTGTTATGGTCTAAAATAGACCATTTAAGACCAAAAAAGTCAAGCGCGAAGAATGATTAACGCTGCGCAGATCAGGGCGGCCCGGGCCCTGTTGGATTTGAGCCAGGCTCAGGCATCCGAATTGGCAGCGGTAAGCGCAACGACCATAAAACGGCTTGAGGCCACCGAAGATATTCGTGGATCTGCCGAGGTTCTCTGGAAACTCCAAACGGCGCTCGAAGGGGCGGGCGTGGAGTTCATCCCGGCGGATGAGACGAAGGGCCCCGGGGTACGGCTCAAGCACGCCGGCGCCAAGCCCAACAAAGGCGGTAAGCGATAGCAAGGACGAGCTCAGGCCCAGTTCTTCAATGCGCCGGGAGGGATGGTTCTGCGCGACGGCTTTCCGCCGTCGGGGACCGGGCCCTTCGGGCAGCCCCCCGTCCGGTCTTAGAATTCACGGAACTCTTCGCGGCGTTGGTGCAACTAAGGGATGGTCAAGGAGAGCGCGATCCATCGTCACCAGTTTCAGATTTTCGACCTGACATTGCGCGAGAAGCATCCGGTCAAATGGATCGCGGGTCACAGGCTCGGGTTCGGGGCTGGCGAGCGCGTGATGCTCGTTGATGGCAATGATCTTGATGCCGAGCCCAATCAACAACTCAGGCAGGGAGGTCAAGCTTGGTGTCAGCTTGAGCTTCCCCAAGCGCCATTTGATCGCGGTCTCCCAAAGGCTCGCCGCACTCAGATGGTGCTCGTTTTCCGGATCCTGAAGCAGCGCCGCAACGTTGGCCGGCAAGTCGGCCGTACCGCGCTCGATCAAGGCAAGTAGCACGTGAGTGTCGAGCAGCAGCCTCATTGCTTGGGCGACAGCGGTCGGAGCAGGAAATCCTCCGGCAGCGGCTCGTCGAAATCGTCGGCGATGTAGGCTACAATGGTCTCGATCGCATGCCTCTGTTTGAATTCATCGATGGCCTCGAGGCGGAGGCCCGTGGGACGCTGGTGGGGCACCAAATCGAAGACCGGACGTCCATTGCGGGTCACGATGATCGTCTCGCCCTGCTCGACCTCGCGGGCAAGTTGGAGCAGGCGATTTTTGGCGTCACGGATCGACACGGTTTTCATCGGGCGGTATGTAGCCACATGTGGCTATTTCGTCAAGGCGCCCAATGTTGGATGGGTTGTTAATAGAGTTTGTCGGCAATCTCTCACCTTGACCCCTATCGGCCCAACTCGCGGAGCAATTTCTGCGCTTGGCGCATCAGCTCGCGCAACCGGCCTCGTCGCTCACGCGCCTCTTTGGTGTAGGTGCCGTGCTTTAGTGCATTCTTGTTTCCTGGTGGCGCCCCTGATCCGTACGCCCCGCCGTGCATCCGGCAGCGCTCTCGTCCCGAGACAGCCGGTGCACGACAGGGGTTTCCCGACCGCGTTTTGGCACCGCAGCGTGGACTCGCAAGCATGGGCGCGGTGTTACGCTTATGGCTTGCCAACATTCGCGTCAGCCTCTCTTTCTTCCGACTTTTTCTTTCGGAGCCTCTGCGGGCTCCTTGTTGTTGGGCGGCGCTTCGGTGTCTTGGCCCGATTTGCGCGAGACGACCGTGCCGACGATGGCCTGAGCGCCGGATTCGACCTTGACCTGGCCCACGTTCACATTGGCCGGACGATTGCCGCGTACGCGTTCGAGCGCCTCGATGAGTTGGGTTACGACCGCCGCGCCCTTGAGGGCGTGACGGAGGTTGACATCGCGATGCTGTATTTCGTGAGGCGGAATGCGGGCGGCTAGCGACAAGCACTCGTGAGTCGCATTGGAGACACCGACGATAAGGCCCGACAATACCGATTCAAGAGCGCTTTTCGGACCCAGGGCCTGGTAGAGGTCGTGCGAGCCCTTAGTTGCCGCTTCGCGCACTGCATCCTCCTTCATGTATTGATACGGTGCCGTGAGCACGCAATGCGCTGCCGCGAGGGCGCTACGGTTTGCAGCGTCAAAGGTGGGCGCTTTTGGTTTTGCGGGCGTCGAGGTCTTCTGCTTTGTAGGTAGGTTCTTCTGTTTCATCATGATCGTGATCCTTTACGCAAAATGGTTCGTAGTGAACCTCTACGGAGGATTACGACGACTTCCGAACGTGAGGGAAAAGTTGGCTCGCGACTTAAATTTTGGCGAAGATGTGGCGCCGCAAGACGCGCTCAACGAGCCAGGCGGCCGGAACGTGGCCGGCGCATCCCGCAATTCGACAGCGCAGTCGCGATGGTTTTGTGAGACAAGTTTTTCAGCGTCGGGTCCTGCTTGGCGATGTACCAGGCGATCTTTTTTAGCGAGGGAAGATTCAAGCCGTAGAGCTTGGCGTAATCGAGGGTTCGCAGGTCCGGGGATGGGGGCTCATAACAGAACTCAAAACCATCGATGATATCGCGCTGGCGATAGCAGTGGTCTTCGGCGCCGATGAGCTTGATCGTCCAGTAAACGATGCGCTTTTGAATCTCCGTCAGCTTTCGGCAGATCGGGGTCGGGACGACATTGACGGCCTGAAGCCGGGTCCCGTCCGTGAGTTCGACGATGATATTATCATCCACCCAGGCGCGATCGAGATGGGAGACCTCGAATTCCTCGAGACCGCCACCGATCCGCCTCCCGGTGAACGACGCCGATGACGGGAGCGCCACAGCGCAGCCCCGCTCACCATCGCGCGGCTCAGCAACAACCAGTACGAGGGACCTCACCACCCCGCTCGGCAGCCTGAGGGGGAAAGTTCGAATTTGCGCCAGGGAAAACGGGCCAAAGCGCCCAGCCGCGCGAAGGGCGGCGACCGCATCGGCGACCGATCGCATTGAAGCGCGACCATTAATTGTGTCGCTCGGGCCCGGGACGTCGTAGTCAACCACGGAAGCGGTTCGGGATTTACGCAACGAAATCAACTGGGTGCTTATCGCACTGGACCGGCGGCGACGCAAGCGGGCGCTCTGAGGTCGGCAATTAACCTTGACCGTCCTTCCTTGGCGGCGGTGGGGCGACCTGGCGAGGCGTGCTCGAGCTGGAATCGGGGCGTCCTACTTTGCATGGGGTTGTTTTACCGAAAATGCATTGCGGGCTTCGAAACCCTACCCGCCCTACTCCACCGATGATGGCGAGCGGCTCGCGCCCAACCGCCTCGCCCGCAACGTCAAATCCGGGCGTGGCTCGCCGACGGGGGCAGGATGCCCTTGAGGTCGTAGATGAGGCCGCCCGGAGCGAGCAAAGCCTTGATGCCCGCCTCGCCGAGCCTCGCGATCGGATCGTGCTTGACGGCAAGGATCACGGCGTCAAACGGCCCCTTAGGCAGCTCGTTCACGATGTCGAGGCCGTATTCGTGCTTGGCGAGCGCGCGGTCGGCCATGGGGTCGTAAATCACGACTTCGGACGCGAAATCGCGCAGCGTGCGCACGAGATCGACCACCTTGGTATTGCGCGTGTCGGGCACGTTCTCCTTGAAGGTGAACCCCATCACCAGCACGCGAGCGCGGTCAATCGACTGCTTGCGCTTCAACATGGTCTTGATCACATCGTTGGCGACGAAGGCGGCCATGCCGTCGTTGATGCGGCGCCCGGCCAGGATCATCTGCGGATGGAAGCCGATCTCCTCGGCCTTGTGCGTGAGATAATAGGGATCGACGCCGATGCAGTGGCCGCCGACCAGGCCGGGGCGGAAGGGCTGGAAGTTCCACTTGGTGCCGGCGGCTTCGAGCACTTCACGTGTCTCCAGCCCGAGCTCCTTGAACAGCATGGCGAGCTCGTTGATGAGCGCGATGTTCACGTCGCGCTGGATGTTCTCGATCACCTTGGCGGCCTCGGCGACGCGAATCGAGCTTGCGCGGTGGGTGCCGGCGGTGATCACCTTGGCGTAGACGGCGTTGACGAGATCGGCCGCCTCCGGCGTGGAGCCCGAAGTGACCTTGACGATATCCGGGAGGCGATGGGTTTTGTCGCCGGGGTTGATGCGCTCGGGCGAGTAGCCGGCAAAGAAATCGCGATTGAAGACGAGGCCCGACTCCTTCTCGAGCTCGGGCACGCAGACCTCCTCGGTGGCGCCGGGATAGACGGTCGATTCGTAGACCACGACGTCGCCGGGGGAGAGCACCTTGCCGACGGTGCGGCTCGCGGCGACGAGCGCCCCGAGGTCCGGCCGCTTCGCTCGATCAACGGGCGTCGGCACCGTGACGATGTAGAAGTTCGCTGCGCGCAGGCGTTCGGCATCGGCCGAGTAGGTGAGATGCTTGGCCGCCGCGAACTCCTCGTCGGTTACCTCGCGCGTGCGATCGAGCCCTCGCGCAAGCTCGTCGACGCGGGTGGCATCGATATCGAAGCCGACCACCGGGAAATGGCGCGCGAGATAGACGGCGAGCGGCATGCCGACATAGCCGAGGCCGATAATGCCAACTCGAATGTCGGCCAACTCTGGCGGTTTCATCGTGTGATGGTGGTTGAAGGTAAGTTGCGGGGCTGAACAGACGGCTTGGACTTTGCGTTAAGCAGACGGCGGCTTGAAACCCCGCTTGTTAGCCTTTGGCGCGGGCCAAGTCCAGACGGAGGCAAAAGCCTAGAAAAGCACAGCTTTTGGACACGATCGGGTGGCAGGGTGTAAACACGGGAAATTGGAATCATGAGTTTTGCCTCGATAGGGCCAAGCCGCGCTAGGGCCGCGGTTTCATTGTTTGCATTTGCGCTCCTGGTGGCGTCCCCGCCATCCGCGGTGGCCGCTCCGCCACGCCCCAACGGCTATCCCATTACCAACGTCAATCTCCGCGCCGGGCCGGGCACCGATTATCCGGTAATCGTGACTGTGCCCAATCGCGCGTGGATCGCGATCCTCGGCTGCCTCGCTGACTATGGCTGGTGCGATGTCTTCTTCGAGGGTAACCGCGGCTGGATGCGTTCGATCTATCTCGCCGGCTGGTATCAGGGCTACTACTACCCCTTGCGCGATTACGCGCCGCAGCTCGGCTTTCCCGTCGTCACCTTCGACGTCGGCACCTATTGGGATGCTTATTATCGTAATCGGCCGTTCTATGCCGAACGCGCGCGCTGGGTTGCCCCGCGGCAGGAGGGATGGATCGACCGTGGCGTCTTCTACGACCGGCTTGCGCCCTATGGGCAATGGACGTGGCTCGAAGGGCAATACGTCTTCGTGCCGGGCGATACCGATCGCTCTTGGCGGCCCTACTCCAACGGCCGCTGGGTGTATACCGACCGCTACGGCTGGATGTGGGCCTCAAACGAGCCGTTCGGCTGGGCGACCTACCATTACGGCCGCTGGGGGTTCTCGAAGCGCATCGGCTGGTTCTGGGTGCCGGGAAGCCGCTGGGCACCGGCCTGGGTGTCATGGCGTCAGTCCGACGATTATCTCGCCTGGGCGCCGCTGCCCCCGTCCTACGACGAAGGCGTGAGCATCGATGTCTCGGTGGGCGACGTGCCCTCGTATTACTGGCAGGCGGTGCCCTCCGATCAGTTCCTGGCGCAAGACTTGCCGCGCAGGATCGTGCGCGACCCGGCGCGGATCAGGCCTGTGCTCGAGCGGACGCAGCCGCTTGGAAACGTCGTCGTCAGCAACACCACGGTCGTCAACAACGTGGTCAATCTGCAATTCGTCGAACAGAAGACGAAAGAGAAGGTCGTCGTGCACAAGGTCGAAGAGACCAATGACGCCGCTCAATCGGGCAAGGTCCAGGGCGCATCGGTCGAGGTCTTCCAGCCCAAGCCCGATCAAAAGCCTGCTGTCGCGGCGCCGCCCAAGCCGAAGAAGATCGAGGAGGTCGCCGCCGAGAGCAAGACGAAGGACCAGGCGGGCGGGGGGCCTGCGACGGATACAATGCTGCTCCCGCCCGAGATCAAGACGCCGGAGGCCACCCAAGCCACGCCTCCGGCCCCACCGCCTCCGGCTAAGGAGACAAAGCCCGCTGCCGAGCAGGCAGCACCACCACCCCCTCCACCGCCAGCGAAGGAAGCCGCCCCGGCCGGCGAGACCGCAGTACCTCCGTCGGGCAAGGAAGGAGCACCGGCCGCGGGCGAGCAGGGAACGCCCCCGCCCGGCGCGGGGGAGACAACAACGGCGCCCAAGGCGAATGGGGAGGAGATAAAGGGCAAGGAAGAAGAAAAGGAAAAAACCTTATCGCCGCCTCCTGCCGAGGGAACGCCGCCGCCAGCCGGGGAAGCTGCGCCGCCGCCCCCGGCGGGAGAAGAGGCTACGCCAAAGCCTCACAAGAAAGCTGCGCCGACAGAGGAAGCCGCGCCGCCACCGCCAGCGGGAGAGGAGGTGCCGCCGCCGCCGGGTGAGGAGGGTGCGCCAAAGCTTCAGAAGAAGAAGGTTGCACCACCGGCAGAGGAAGCCGCCCCGCCGCCGGCCGCAGAGGAGCCGCCACCGCCGCCCCCGGCAGGCGAAGAGGTTGTGCCGAAGGCGAAGAAGAAGGTTGTCCCTTCCGGCGAAGAGACCCTGCCGCCGCCAGCGGAGGAGACCGCACCGCACCCTAAGAAAAAGGTCGCGCCACCCCCTGAGGAGGGAACTCCGCTGCCACCGCCTGGCGAAGGGGCAACACCGCCTCCGCCCCCCTCTGCGGGTGAGGTGCCCCCGCCACCTCCAGCGGAGGGCCTTGCCCGCAAGAACCACAAGAAGGTTGCGCCAGCCGGTGAGGGCGCTCCGCCGCCACCGGCCGACGAGGGATCAGGGCCGCCTCCGCCTGACGGAGAGCAAACGCTCAAGCACAAGAAGGGGAGGCCGCCTGCGGAGGAAACGGCTCCTCCGCCAGCACCTCCGTCCGAGGAAGGCGCGCCGCCGCCGCAGGCGAATAAGGATGCTCCGCGACCCATGCTGGGTGAAGCAGGGCCCCTCAAGAAGCCTCATAAGCAAGCGCCCTGTCCGGATGGAAGTCCGCGCCTCGGCAACGGAGAGTGCGCGCCGCCGCAGCAATAGAGCCGCACGCCGCTCGGCGGACGCCTCTCAAGCAACGGTGAGAGCCATGCTATAGGCATGGGTCTCACCTTGCTGGGGAGGGCGTCATGATCGTCGGGGTTCCCAAAGAATCGAAGGACCACGAATATCGCGTCAGCGTCATTCCCGCGACGGCGGCCGAACTCGTGCGCCGCGGCCACCGGGTTCTGGTCCAGAGGGGAGCGGGGATAGGTGCCGGACTTGCCGATGCCGCCTATGAAGAAGCGGGCGCCGAGCTTCTGGACGGCGCCGATCGGGTGTTCGAGCGCGCCGAGTTGATCGTCAAGGTCAAGGAGCCGCTGGTGCACGAGCGCAAGAAGCTCAAGCGCGGACAGACGCTTCTCACCTACCTGCACCTCGCCGCCGACCCTAAGCAGGCCGAAGATCTGATCGCCACCGGCGTCACCGCGATCGCTTACGAAACGGTGACGGGCCCGGGCGGGACGCTGCCGCTTCTCGTGCCGATGTCGGAAGTGGCGGGCCGCATGGCGCCGCAAGTCGGGGCCCATTGCCTCGAGAAGGTGACCGGAGGGCGCGGGGTGTTGCTCGGCGGCGTGCCGGGCGTGCCTCCGGGAGACGTCCTCATCCTCGGCAGCGGGACAGTCGCGACCAACGCCGCTCTGATCGCGATCGGGCTCGGCGCCGACGTGATCATGGCGGGAGAGAACATGGAACAGCTTCGCCAGGCCGGTGCGCGCTTCGGTTCGCGGCTCCGCACCGTGTTCTCGGCCAGGCAGACGGTCGAAACCTTGTGCCGCCGCGCCGATCTCGTCATTGGCGCGGTGCTCGTGCCGGGCGCCGCCGCGCCCAAGCTCGTCTCGGCGGAAACGGTGAAGGCGATGAAGCCCGGGTCGGTGATCGTCGACGTCTCGATCGATCAAGGCGGGATGGCCGAGACCTCGCGCCCGACCACGCATTCTCATCCGACCTATGTCGTCGACGAGGTGGTGCACTACTGCGTTACCAACATGCCGGGAGCGGTGGCGCGCACCTCGACCTTCGCGCTCAGCAACGTGACGGCGCCTTGGGTGCTGATCATCGCCGACAAGGGCGCGGCACGCGCGCTATGGGCTTATCCCCATCTCCGCGACGGCCTCAATATCCACGACGGCATGGTGACGCATAAGGCCGTGGCGGAGGCGCTTCGCCTTCCCTATGTGCCGGCGAGCGAAGCGCTGAAGGCCTGATCGCGAAGCTGTGAGCGCCCACCCATATCCCCGCCTGCCATTCTCTGCTAGGGTCCCGCGCAAACGCATCGTCAAAGGAGGCGGCCATGCGTATGATCATTCCAAGTCTTGCTGCCGTTGGGCTGCTCGCGATTGCGGCGTCCACGCCGGCGGAAGCGCGCATCCAATGCCAGGGCAATTTCCAGGTTGGCCCCTACGGCCTGATCGCCACCCCCTATTGCGAGGAGGAGCAGATCGCACGCGTCGCGCAGGCTTACGGTTGGAAGGTCACTGCGACAGAGATCCATCGCGATCCATTGAAGAAGGTCTATGTTTGTCAGGTGCTTGGCTACGACAACAGGCTCAAAGGCTCCTGTGCCGGCTATGGACCTGAGAACTACGCGCCCGGCCGTTGACCCAATTCCACTCAGCTGAAGGAAAGAGCCCTCGTAGCAAGGCGGCGGAAGACCGCGGGCAAAGGCCGAAAGATCACGCGGCTTTATCTCTTCTTTTAGGAATTGGTGCGTATTCGTTAACCAACGCGAGCTCCCGCTTGTCGTTCTGCGTTGGAGGGTCGGATGCGGCTCACGCTCATTGGCCTTGCGATCATCGCCGTCCTCGGCGCGATTGCCTTCTTTATCGGTCCGCTGCTCATTTCGCCCGACGACGTGCGTGACAAGATCCTTGCGCAGGTCGAGTCGGTGACCGGCTATCGACTGAGAGTGGACGGTCCGGTGCATCTCTCGGCGTTCCCCTCGCTCGACCTGGTGGCGGAGGACGTGGGTGTCGCTCAGGCCTCATCGGGGGGCGCCGCGGAGATCGCGACGGCGAAGAGGCTCAAGTTCGATCTCGCGCTGAGAGAGCTTCTCGGCGGCAAGATCAAGATCACCGAGATCACCTTGATCAACCCGATCATCACGGTGCCGCAAACGAAGCCGGGCGGCAAAGGCGCAGGCGAGGGCTCGGAGAGCCAAGGCTCGACCTCTCTGCGCAGTCTCAGCCTCGACAAGCTTGCGATCGAGAACGGCACGATCGTTTTGCCGCCGTCCGGCAACAAGCCGGGCAAGAAGATCACGGCGCTCGATTTTGAAGCCTCGCTTCCCTCGATGGCCGATCCCTCGGTGTTCGATGCCGAGGCCGTGCTCGACGGGCAGAGGCTTCACGTCGCGGGCAAAATCGCGAGTCTTGGCGCGCTGCTCGACGGTACGCCGACGCCGCTCTCCCTCTCAGGGGAAGCGCCTGGCTATGTCGCCAAGGGGTTCGCGTTTGATGGGACGGCGACCTACAGCGGCAAGACGATCGCGATCAAGTCGATGACCGCGAAGATTGGCGACGCCGCGCTCGCGGGCTCGGTGTCGGCGGACCTTTCCGGCGAGATACCCTCGGTTACGGCTTCGCTTGCCGCCCAGACCCTCGATCTCGACGCGCTGCTCGGAAGGCAGGACGGCGCCTCGACCGCGTCCGCTTCGGGCGGAAACGGAGGCGATTCGGGTTGGAGCGACCAAAAGATCGATTTCTCGGCGCTTCGCTCCGTCAATGCGCGGCTCGCACTATCGGCGCAGCGTTTCGTCTATCAGCAGATCAAGGCGGGGCCGGTCACCATTCAGGCGACGATCGCCGGCGGCAAGCTCAGCGCACAGGTGCCGACGCTCAAGCTCTATGACGGCGCGGGCTCGGCTGCTCTTGCCGTCGATGCGAGCGGCAAGGTTCCCGCAGCGGCCATCCGTGTTTCGCTCGCCAATCTCGATGGTTATTCGTTCCTCAAGGAGACGGCATCGTTCGAAAACATCGATGGCACGGCTGCGATCGCGCTCGACCTGACTATGATCGGTGCCAGCCAGAAGGCGATGGTCGAGACGCTGTCCGGTACAGCGAAGATAGAATTTACCGACGGCGCAATCCACGGCATCAACATCGCCAAAGCGGTCCGCAACCTCTCGACCGGCATTCTCTCGGGCTGGCAGGAGAGCGCGGCGGAGAAGACCGATTTCGCGGCGCTCGGCGCAAGCTTCAAGATCGCCAAGGGCCAGGCCCAGACCACCGACCTGCACCTTCAGGGCCCGCTCGTGCGCATGACGGGCGCCGGCACCGTCGATCTTCCGGCCAAGGCGCTCAAGCTCCGCGTCGAGCCGCTGGTCGTGGCGAGCCTCGAAGGGCAGGGCGGCAAGGCCGACCTCGCCGGGCTCGGCGTGCCGGTCATCGTCGCCGGCCCCTGGGCCAAGCCCTCGATCTATCCCGATATCGAAGGCATCCTGCAGAACCCGCAGGCGGCCTACGAGCAGCTCAACAAGCTCTCCGGCGGACTGGCGGGGCTGAAAGGCGGGGCGCTCGGCGAAACGGGAAGCATCGCCGGCGGGATCATTCAGAACGGCAAACTCGACAAGAACGCGCTGCAGCAGGGCGCGATCATGGGCCTTGGCGCGCTTATTGGTGGCGAACAGCAAGGGGCCGGCGGACAGGCGCCTGCGGCGCTGGCTCCCGATCGGCCAGCCGAGCAGACACAAGCCGACGACCAGCAGCCGGCGGCGGCTCAAGAGCAGAAGCCGAAAGCGAAGGCGAAACAGCAGGGCACCGCGAACGATGACGCCATCTCGGCCGCGAAGAAGAACAAGAAGAAGGCTGCGGCCAATTCTCAGTCCGAGCTGCAGCAGGACCCCGCTCTCGCGCCGGAGGCGGCCGCGCGCCAGCTGATGCAGAACTTTTTCGGCAACTAAGGCTGGCGTGAACGATTTGTTTTCCTCTTCGCGCTAGCGTCGCGGCCTTTCTGGCCGACGCCTTTCCCGCAAGCCGATGCCATGACCCTAGTCGCAGAGCGGCAGCCTCGCCGCGACCACGTCTTCGAGCCTCGCCGGAAGAGCGCCGTCTGGCGCTTCCTCAAGCGCCATCAGCTTGTCGAGCTCATCCTTATCGTCGGAGGCATTTGCCTCGCCTGGCTCGGCGTGATGATCGGCAGCGGCCAGCTTTAGTCCCACTCCAAGCGCCATCCTTGCCCTGGTATGCGGGCCAAAAGCGCGCGTTGCGGAGTCCGTGCTACTTCAGGCCGATTACCAATCCGCTCACATCGGCATTGGCGAGCAGACCGATCTGCCGACCGGACAACCTGAGCACGGCGCCCTTGTCATTCTTCAGCACGATTACGCGTGCACCGACGCCGATGGCCACGCCCGCGCCCGCAGCTCCGTAGACGCCCGCAACGTCAGAGGGCCGGCTGATATTGGTCACGGTGCCATAGAGCCTTGTCTCCGAGCCGCCGAAGACGAGACCTGCGCTCACCCCGCCGACCGACAGCGGGTAGCGGCGCCCGTGGAAGAGGAGCGTACCTCCGCCGGCCGAGCCGCCGATGAACCAGCCTCCCTTAAGCTCCCAAAGCCAGATTTGCCCGGAATCGGCCTTGGCGACCGGCGCAAGGCTCACGCTCGCCAGGGCGAGCAGGGCTACGAAAGCAGCTCGAAATCCAGACGCAAATCGCATGGCTAAGTCCCCCCAATAGCAATCGCACGATCAAAAGCCGTGCTGGAAGTCTACCCCAACAGGATGGCTTCGGCACGTCAAACTCGCGACGCAAAGAATGGGTCGTCCAGTCATTCCGTGTCGACACTGATCTCGTTGATGGCGGTGTCGGCGTATTTCGAGCCGGGATAGACCGAGCGGATGACGAGCTCGACCCATTTGGCTTCTATCGGCTGGCTCAGCGCAAGGTGTTGCGGGCCCGGCTGGTCGCTCAACGTCGCCGCGACGCTCGCGCCCGAGGAGAAGCGAAGCTCGACGTCCTTCACCCGGCTGTTCTTGGCAAAGAGGTCGGCCGACTTGTCGTAGCCGTTGCGGATGGTGAGCCCGCGGACCGTGCGCGGCGCGTCGAATTCGAGCACGACGAATTCGCCGAGACCCTGGCCGTTGCTTCCTTCCACCCATGCCGTCTTGTCGTCGCCGTCAACGAGATTGCGCGGTCCGTAGGTGTTGCCTTGGGCCGGAGCAAGCGCGGAGCTTGTGCACAGAGTCGTATCGCCCGAGCGGCTGCAATCTTCATTGGGAGCGTGTGGAGGCGGGAGATCGGAGGGAGCGGCCGTGGGCGTTACGAGCCTCTGCTCGGCCGGTGCCGATCCCGGTGCAGGAGGGGCGGCGGCGGACGCGGGTTGGGGAGCCTGGGCAGGCTTGAGCTCGCTTGCCAAGGGGGCCGACGCGGGAGGCGGCTGGCTCTCCGGCGTCTTACGGTACGTGTCCCAGAGAAATGCGCCGATCAGTCCGCCGAGCAACACGGCGATTCCCAAAAGCGCGGGTCTGATCCATCCGCGCGAGCGTGCGGGCGGGGCGGGCCGAGGTGCACTGTCGGCTGGGACGCCCCCGTGCCCCTCTTCCCCAGCGAGCAGATGCGCCAAGCGGTCGATCTCGGAGCCGTCACCGGAGAAGGCGTCGATCCACTGCGTGCTCGAAACGAACAGCTCGAGCGCGGACGACGGCTCTACATCCTCGACGCGGATGGGAAAGACCGATTTCCTCTTGCTGACCGCACGCTCGACCTCGCGCGCAACGAAAGGCGACTCGTTACTCGCTTTCGAGAGGACGAGGATGAAGCAGCGCGACTTCTCGATACCGCGGATGATCTCGTCGCCGTAACTTTGGCCGGGCCTTACGTCGCGCGGCGCGATCCAGCATTTGAGGCCCCGCTCCTCCAGCGAGGCCGCAATCTCCTGCGCGCGCTTTTGGTCGGCTCTGGCATGGCTGATAAAGGCGACAAAGCCCTGAGCGTTGCCGGGCTGCCGTTCCGCAAGGGAAGACTGCTTGTCCACGCGCCGATCGTCCTAACGTCCCACCTGACCGCAAGCATAGCAGGAGCCTGGTAAAAGGCATATTCGCCGGGAGGCGCGGCAAAATGGGGGTCTGATGAAAAGTGGATTATGTGCAGGCTGGAACTTCACTTGACGCCAAAACTGTAGTGACCCCGAATTAGGGGGCAAGAAGGGTCCGCTGCATCGACACGCCCCATACCCTTCCCGCAGTGGACGAGGATGCTTCGCTTGCTATTTTCCCGTCTCTATAATCGGGGTCTTTGAGGGAGGATGACTCGACCATGCCCGGCAGATTGGCAGGAAAAATCGCGTTGATCTCGGGAGGCGCCACCGGCATGGGAGGCGCGTCGTCGAAGCTGTTCGCGGCCGAAGGGGCGAAGGTCGGCATCGTCGACCGCAACGAAGAGGCGGGTCGCGCCGTGGTGGCGGAGATCGAGAAAGCGGGCGGCACGGCGATGTTCGCCTATGCCGACGTGGCGAAGGAGGGGGATGTCAACGCAGCGGTCGCCGCGATCACGGCGGCGTTCGGCGCGCCCAATGTGCTCTTCAATCACGCCGGCTCGATCATCATCAAGCCGTTCCTCGAGACGACGCTCGCCGAATGGGAATGGCTGATGGCCGTCAACGTCACCAGCATGTTCCTGATGACCAAAGCCGTGCTGCCGGGAATGATCGCGGCTGGCGGAGGGTCGATCGTGTGCACGTCGTCGATCTCGGCCATTGCTGCTACGCCGATGGAGGTCGTGTACAACACCTCCAAGGGCGCCTGCCACATGTTCGCGCGCTCGATCGCCGTCGAGTATCGTGACAAGAACATCCGCTGCAACGCCGTCTGTCCGGGGTTCGTGCGCACGCCGCATGGTCTGCGCGAGGTCGCCGCGCTTAACAAGCTCGGCGTCGACATGTCGGATGCCGCACTTGCCGTTCAGCAGGGCCGCATCTGCGAGCCGGAGGAGGTGGCGCGCGCGGCGCTGTTTCTGGCGAGCGACGAGGCGAGCTTCGTCAACGGCGCACATCTCTTCGTCGACAACTGCTTTACTGCCGTGTGACCTTCTGCAGTCGGCAGGCCAAGTCCAGATACTCAGAAGCGCCGCAGGTCGAAAGCGGAGATATCGAGCCTCGGCTCGCGGCCGGCAACGAGGTCGGAGACCAGCTCCCCGGTCACCGGCGCGAGGGTGAGGCCGATGTGCTGGTGCCCCACGGCATAGAAAACCGAGCTGCGTTCAAGCCTCCCGATGCCCGGGAGGTAATCGGGAAGCACCGGGCGCGGCCCCATCCAGCCCGGGCCGCTGTCGCCGCAATCGTAGCCGAGGGCACTTAGGCGCTTGCGCAATAGCGCCGGCTTTCGCGGATCGGGTGGAGCGTCACGTCCGGCAAACTCCATGAAACTCGTGGCGCGCAAGCGCCCGTCCATCGGCGTGACGTAGATGCGCGCGTCGGCATAAAGGATCGGCTTGTCGCTGAGTGGCCGATGATCCTTCAGCTCGACGTGATAGCCGCGCGCACTTTCCATCGGCACGCGCAAGCCGAGCGGCTCGAGCAGGTTCGCGGCCCACGCACCAGTACACACGACGGCTGCGGCGACGGTCACCGTCTTGGCGTCGGTGTGCAAGACGACCCGTCCCCCGAGCGGCTCGATGGCCCGGACCTCGGCGCGTTCGAAAGCCGCGCTTCGCTGCAAGGCGGCGCCGGCGAAGCTTTGCACGACCTTAAGAGGATCGACCACGTGTGCGGTGCCGGGGAACCACAATCCCGCAACCTGCGTCTCTTCGCGACGTCCCATCCGTTGACGGGCGATGGCCTGCAAAATGTCGTTGGGGGCCGCTTCCGTCCGAATTCCTAAGCGTTCCATGGCAAGCGCGTCCGCTGCCGCCCGCTTGTTGGAGCGCGGGCCGAACCAGACTTGAAGGTGACCATTCCGTCGCAGCAACTCAGGCCGGCCAATTTCGGCAAGCCAATGCGCCATGCGCTCAACGGCAGGCTTAACCAGCGGCGCCAAGTGATGCGTATTCCGCTCACGATGCCGCGCCGCGCTTGCGAATCGCAACGCCCAGGGGAGGAACTGGAGCGCCCGGTGCGGCGGAATGTCGAGCGCGCCGCCGAAGGCCGACAGCTCGCGCCAGAAGCCGAACAAGAGACTCCAGGACGGCAAGGGCTCGAGCAGTTCGGTTGCGATATGCCCGGCATTGCCGAAGCTCGCTCCTCCGGTCCCAGGCTCGGCGCGGTCGAGGAGCAATACGGTTCTGCCTTCGCGGGCGAAAGCATAGGCGACGGCCGAGCCGATCACGCCGGCGCCGATCACCGCCACAGTGTCATCGCGTGACATCTACTGACCATGCCGTTGGGAGGTGAGGTCTGGTAGCGGCGGGGTCAAAATCGCTTCTTGAAGAGGCCGCGCCGCTCGTAAACCTCGGCGGCCTCCTCCACGAACGCCGCCATGCGCTCTGCGCCATGCTGCTCGCGCAGCTCTCTCGCCGCCGCAAGAAGCTCCTTCGGCGATTGGGCGCGGCCGGGACGCAACAACTCGTAAATACGCATAATCGTGTCCTGCGGCACATCGACGAGCTCGGCGGCGCGTTCGAAGTTCGCCGCCAGAGTGCTGCGTCCCGCGCTCTCTGCGATCTCGGCCTGCTGGCGCAGCGCGGCAGACGTGATGCGCAGGTCCTCGAGCGTGACACGGTCCTCGAGCAGGGCTTCGAGCGTGATCTCGTCGAGCTGCTTGCCTTGCTTCCCGCGCACGATTTCCGGGCGCTTCTCCGCCAGCGGATAGTCGGCGACCGACAGATGCTCCTTGCTCATGCGGCGCCCTCCAGGAAGGTGACCTCGATGTCCTCGGGGGCGGTGCCCTCGGACGTCATTTCGGTTTCGATGGCGTAGATCAAGGCCACGCGGGCGTGATAGCGCGACCCCATGGCCTCGCCTCGGGTCGGCACGACAACCGGCTCGGGCATTTGTCCCAGCGCGTAAGCTGCGGCGTTCGCTCCCATCCGCCGGTAGTGCTCGAGCCTGGTAATCGGGGAGTTCGAGAACAACTCGAGATTGTTGTGCGGCAGGCGGTCCTTCTGGTGGATGACCGCTGTGCCCTTGGCTTGAATGCCGATGCCGACGCCGGAGCCCGCGAGACGAGCGGCGCTGAGGCCGAGGAACGACGTGTCGGCCGTATGTCTCATGCGCACGACTCGAGCCTTCGCGCCCCCTTCTGTGATGCCGCCGATCAATTCGCGCAGGATCGCCGACAAAGGGTGGCCGGCGACGGTCTGGAACAGCTTGATGCCGAAGGCGGGGCTTACCCCGATCACGACCTCACGCGGATCGCTGCCTGGGGCGGCAGGGCCCATGGTGCGGTAGGCGATGCGCTTCGCCTCCGCAGCCTTGTGGACGCCCTCGGCTCGAAGCACCTCCTCGCGCGTGAGCACGTCGCGGATCGCCACGATCTCCTCGCGGCGGGCATCGCTGACGCGGTATCCGGTCCCCGGCCCCAGATAGTCGTTGGGATCGTTGATGGCGCTAAGCACGCGGCCGTCGCGGACCACCGCAGAGGTCTGGAGATAATCCCCGGAGACGCGCAAGCGCACGAGCTTCAAGAGATTCTCCGCCTCCTCGGTGAAGCCGCGCTTGGCGAGCGCCTTGATCACATCGACGACGGTGATGCCCCGCTCCTTGATGCTCTCGCTGATCAGTGCGACGTCGCGGGGCAAATAGCTGCGGGTTTCGTCCGACCCCGACGCGGCGACGACGCTCATCTTCATGTCCTCGGTGGGTCGTCCGAGGCCAAGTTCCTCGAGCACGGCGCTGATCGCTTCGACTGCGCGCGTCCGCAGCGCAAGGACGCGTGTCTCCTCGACGGGCGTGAGGCCGCCGTCGGCTTCGAAATCGCGCTGGAGCACGAGGTAGTCCTCGAGCTCCTCGCCGTTCAGAAGCGAGGCGTTGAACGAATTGTCGTATTTCAGAATCGAGCCGAAGCCCGAGCAGATGAGATCCGAGCCGGCGATGAGGAAGGGCATGATCTTGGCTCCGACGCGGATCTCGGATTCGGTCGCGCGCGCATCGTTGCCCGAGGCGCATTCGAGATCAAGCCAGACAGCGATCAGATTCTCCGCCATCAGCTCGCGCATTCCGCCGGGGACGGTACAGGTGATGGGCGCACCATCGATGCCGCCGTTCTGCGTGCCCTGGACGCCCATGGCGCGCTGGAGGCAGAGGCAGCGGGCCTCGAGATAGAGCAGCGATTTCTTTTCGTGGAAGCCCATGAGCAGTTCCGACCCGGCGCCGGACGTGCAGCGCATCTTGATGCCGCGCGAGGCATAGGCGGCGGCGAGAAAGGCCTTCGACCATGGCGTGTCGTCGCCGTCGATGAAGCTCTT
>NZ_DASRGO010000065.1:0-12251 GCF_035650995.1 Methyloceanibacter sp.
CGCCGCGTTCGAGAGCATCGAGCGCTCGTTCAGGGCCGCAGAGCTCGGCACAGTCGCGGTCAATCGCAAGCTCATCGACATCGCGCGGGGGCATGTCGCCTCGGGCTTCGATCTCGCCAAGGAACTCGCCGGCGCGAAGAATCCGCTCGAGGCAGCGCGGCTGCAGATGGCCTATCTCGACGAGCGCATGAAGACGCTTGCCGCCGAGGCGGCCGAGCTTCGCACGCTCCAGGCCGAGCTGGTGAAGACCGCGAGCGCCCCGCTGCGGGAACACGTCATGCGCGGCTGAGGCGTTCGTCTCGCACCTCATGGTCGCTGAGCCTGCGCAAGGGGATGCGGCGCGGAGTTTCGGCTCGCGCCGCGCTTTGCCGCGCCGTGCGCTGTTGCGTAAAGACAACGATCTTCATTTTTGCGAATCGGCGCGAAAGCGAGGGAACACGCGCAGGCGATTCTGGATTATCCTCGCCACGTGGCTGGAGATTCGGGGGCCCTCGATGCGGACGTATCTCTTATTCCTGATTGCGGCTTCCGCTTGCGTCACCGCAAGCGTCGTAGTTGCGGAGCCCATTCCCTACAGCAAGGCGGTGCAGAAGTTCTGCGCGGCCGACTACAAGAAATTCTGCGGCGAGTATGGACTTGAGTCGGCGGCGCTGCGCTCCTGCATGGACCGCAACGGCGAAAGCCTGTCGCCGAGCTGCGTGAAGGCGCTTGTCTCCTCCGGCGAAGTGAGCCAGGCCGAAGTGGACCGCCGGAAAAAGCACTAGCCTTCGCCGCAAGAACCGCGCTTTCTCGTCGCGCCCGCCAAGTTGGGTGCGCTATGCTTTGCCTCAGGAACCAAGCTGGGGCCCGAGAGTCTATGCTCAGGACGCCGGCGTTTTAGGCGTCCCCGAGCATAGAAGCGCACGAAGGTCGGTCATATGCTTATTGTCGGAGGTGCGCTCGCGGTCACGGCGATCGGCGTCTTCTTCCTGTGGCGCCTGGTGGTGAAATGCCGCGCCCTGTGGCGCGAGCGGAAGTTGCGGCAACGCGCGGCGCACCAGGAGGTCGCAGAACGGGTCGCAGCCGAATAGCTTCGGCGGCCAGAGACTGGAACCCTGCGACACTTGCCGCTGTCATTCGGTCTTCCGCATGCAGAGCCACATGCCCACGTTGCTCGGCAGCGGCACAAGACGGCATAAGGACGAGCAAACAATGGCAAAACTCGACGCGGGCAAATCGGGCAGTTTCAAACTGGGCGGCGAGCTCAAGATCAACCGGCTTGGCTTCGGCGCCATGCGCCTCACCGGCCAGGGCATCTGGGGCGAGCCCGAGGACAGGCCCGAGGCGCTTCGCACACTCAAGCGCGTGCCCGAGCTCGGCATCGATTTCATCGACACCGCCGATTCCTATGGCCCGGACGTCTCCGAAGCACTGATCCACGAGGCGCTCTTTCCCTACAAGGGACTCGTGATCGCGACCAAGGCCGGCTTCAGGCGTCCGGGACCGGGGAAGTGGGAGCCGGACGGGCGCCCCGAGTGGCTGCGCGAGCGGGCGCTCTCGAGCTTGAAGCGGCTCGGGGTGAAGCGGATCGATCTCTGGCAATTGCACCGCATCGACCCCAAGGTCGCGCGCAAGGCGCAGTTCGACGCCGTCAAGTCGCTGATCGACGACGGCATCATCCGCTTTGCCGGACTATCGGAGGTTTCGATCGCCGACATCGAAGAGGCGTCGCAGGTCTTCCCGGTGGCGAGCGTGCAGAACCGCTACAATCTCGTCGATCGCGGCAGCGAGGAGGTGCTCGATTATTGCGAGGCGAACGGCATCGGCTTCATTCCGTGGTTTCCGCTTGCCGCCGGCGAATTGGCCAAGGACGGCACGATCCTCGATCGCATCGCCAAGAGGCACGGCGCCGCCCCGAGCCAGATCGCGCTCGCCTGGGTGCTGAAGCGGAGCCCGGTGATGCTGCCGATCCCCGGCACCTCGAAGGTGAAGCACCTCGAGGAGAACGTGGCGGCGGTGAATATCGAACTGAGCGAGGAGGAGTTTGCGCTGCTCGATCGCGAGGGCCGCGCCGCATCAAAAGCGGCGTAAGCCTTCGTCACTTCTCGACGGGGGCGACCTTCGTGCCGCTGAGATGGCCGTAGAGCGCGAGCGCGCGGTTGACGTAGGAGGCTTCGGGCAGGGCGAGCGACGAGGCAAGGCTTTCGCCCGCAAACGCTAGTCCGTAATAGCGGAACACGCCGGAGGTCTCGCGCTTCACGAAATGCACCGATTGCAGTTCGCCGGGATCGAACAGCGTCAGCATGAAGCTCCTCACCGGCGTCACGTTCTCGACCGCGACGGTGAAGCCGTCGGCTGAAAGGCCGCTCACCCTCATGCGATAGACGACTTCCTCGGAGGTGCGATTGTCCTGCTGGGCGAAATAGAGCTCCTTGCCGCTTTTCATTTCGGCGAGGGTGAAGTCGGCGCGCGAATGGCCGCCGTCGGGCGAGTCGAGCGCCGAGGCGCTCGTGATCAGCGTCTGCCAGCCGCCGTCGGTCACCGACCAGTAAAGCAAACCCTTGAGCGATGAGATGGCGCCGAAGCGCTTGAGAAGCTCGTCCGTCGTGCCGTCGAAGTGGAAGCTGCCGGCGAGCGCAACCAGCACGCCGTCGTCCTTGGCCTCCCAGCCGAGGCATGGGGCCGGCTTCCAGGCGGCGAGATCCTTGCCGCTCAGCACCTGGACCGCGGGGGCTTTGTCCACGGCGGGATAGTCGGGAACCGGCGCGGTCGCGCAGGGCGGCACCGGACCTTCCGCGGCGGAGGACGCCGCCGCCAGGGTTAAGAACAAGAGGATGGCGATAAGGACCCTCACGGGCAGAAGCCATAGCGAATTGCGCGTTGCGGCGAAAGCCCGGAACACTGCCCTCCCATGAATCAATTCGTAAACGCCTTCGGCCTAGTGTGCCGCCGGCAAGAACAGGCGAGGGCAACCATGCTGAGCGAGGAGCTTGTATTCGTCGCCACCTGCGACATCGGCGGGCTCGTGCGCGGCAAGGGCTTCCCCGCGAGCGAGATCAAACGGCGGCGCAAGACCGGCGTCGGGTGGACCCATTCGAACCTGATGCAGACCTGTTTCGGGCCGATCTTCGACACCCCGTTCGGCACAGGCGGGGACCTCATGATCGTGCCGGATTCAAGCGCCGAGGCGCGCGTCGATTTCGGCGAGGGCGGAGGCCGAGGCGCTCCGATTGAGCACTTCTTCCTCGGCGATATCCGCAACACCGACGGCAGTCCATGGGAGTGTTGTCCGCGTGAATTCGTGCGCCGGGCCATCGCGGCGCTTTCCACGGCGAGCGGGCTAATGCTCGTCTGCGCCTTCGAGCAGGAGTTCGTCTATACCGGCATCGAGGATCGTCCGGGTCATCCTTACAGCCTGAGCGCGTTCCGCCGCCAGGGTCCGTTCGGAGAGAGCCTGGTCGCGGCTCTGCGCGCTGCGGGCCTCGGGCCGGATTCCTTTCTCACTGAATATGGTCCGCGGCAATTCGAGTTTACCGTCGCGCCGGAGCCGGCGCTCAAGGCGGCCGACCAGGCCGTGATCGCGCGCGAGCTGGCGCGCTCGGTCGCCTTTCGTCTCGGACACCGCGCGATCTTTTCGCCCATGCCCTACGCCGACGGCACGGGCAACGGCGTGCATATCCATTTCAGCCTGCACGGGCCAGACGGCGAGCCCAAGACCTATGATCCCTCCGGTCCGCTCGGCTTGAGCGAGGTTGCGGCGCATTTCGCCGCCGGAGTGCTCGCGCATCTCCCGGCGATCGCCGCCATCACCGCGCCGTCGCCGGTCTCCTATTTGCGCCTTACGCCGAACCGCTGGGCGCCGACCAATGCCGACATCGTGAAGCAGGACCGGGGAGCCGCGCTCCGCGTCTGCCCCGTGTTCGCCGCGTCGCGGCGCAAGGACATCGCCCGCCAATTCAACCTCGAGTTCCGCGTGTGCGACGCCGCGGCCAGCCCCTATCTCGCGCTCGGTGCGCTGATCTTCGCCGGCGCCGACGGCATTGCGCGCAAACTGTCGCTGCCCCAAGCGGGCGCGCAAAGCGCGCCTCTGCCGCGATCGCTCGGTCAGGCGCTCGACAACATGGAGAAAAGCGAGACGGTGGCGAGCTGGTTCGGGCCAGTGTTCCGCGAAGCCTATCTCCGCCACAAGCGTTCCGAGGTCGAGCATGTCAGGGGGCTCGACGCCAAGGAGCTCTGTGCCCGCTACGCGGAGATCTATTGAGCCGCCAAGGCGAGCCTGATCACCTCGTCGGTCGAGATCATGCGGCAATAGCCCTTGAAGCATTCGAGTGCCGCCGCATGCCGCGCCTCGCTTTCCGCGGCGCACGCGTCGTGCACGCAGCTCATGAAGTAGCCGAGATCGGCGCCGTCCTTGACCGCATGATCGATACATTGGTCGGTCAGGAATCCGGCCACGAACACGTCTTCGATGCCGATGTTGCGCAGCAGGTAATCGAGATTGGTCGAGTTGAAGACGGAGGAGGAGGTCTTGGGCAGAACGATCTCGTCGCGCGCCGGCGCGATATCGGCGACGACTTTCGCCTCCCACGATCCCTTGGCGATCGAAATTCCGGACAGCTTGTAGTCGAGACTCCGGTCGCGGCCGTCATCGGTGAGATTTTCCATGACGGTGTAGATCACCTCGAGCCCCGCGCCGCGGAAGGCGGCGAGCAGGCGCCGGATATTGGGGATGACGTGCGCCGAGGCGATGGCATGAAACTGAGGGCGCTCCTTCGCTTGCTTGGGACCGAAGGTTCCGTTCTGCACGTCGATCACGAGCAGGGCCGCGCGCTTCTTCCTGATCGGGCGGTCGCGTGTGAGGCTCAAGCTTGCTGTCATCGCTCAAAAAGGCGGTTATGGTGCCGCCGGAATCGGTCAAACGGCGGCGTCACTCTAGCTGAGGAAAAGATCATGATTGAGGGTTTTTCGGTTTCGCGGGCGCTTCTTGTGCTCGCGGCCGGGACGATGGTGGCGGGGGCGCCGCGGCCGGTGACGGCGGAAGCGGGCGCCTGTCACGACCTCGTCGGCACCTATCTCACCAAAAATTTCGCCAAGGGCGAGAGCGGCGAGAATTTCACCAGCCGCAGCCTGATCGCGCTGTCCGGCAGCGGCCAAGCCTCGTTCACCGATTCCGGCGAAGGCGGCGAGAAGGGATTCGGGCCGTTCACCGACGGGCGCGGCTCCTGGCGCTGCATCGAGCCGAACAAGGTGCACGCGGTCACCTTGGATTTCACCACGCCGACGGCCGAGGCTCCCGAGGCCGAGATCGGCCGGCTCGATTTCGATCTCGCCTACGATGCCGCGTCCAAGACCATCAAGGGCACAGCAACGCTCAGTCTCGTCCCCCTCGGCAGCGATCCGCTCAAGCCCGGCCGGGAGAGCGGGCGCCAATTCGCGATCGCGGGCGAGCGCGTCGAGGCGCCATAAGAGGGTAGCGGCTGCTAAAGTCCGTCCTTGAATTTGATCGCGGCGTGCGAGCCATCGCAGAACGGCTTGTTCTTCGAGGCGCCGCAGCGGCAGAGCGTGATGCGGTTCCGGACCTCGTAGCGATAGCCGTCCTCGGCGATCACGGCCACGCCGCCTCGTACCCAGAGCGGTCCCGAGCAGTCCTCGACCGGGTCTTCGACGAGCCCGATCGATTGCGGAAGCTTGGGCTCGAACGGCTTGCCTGTCTCGTTGTCGAGAGCGACGAGGCGCCCCGATGGGCAGTCGCAGGTCTGCCGCACGAAGTCGTCGCGCGCCTTGGCCTTGTCGGTCTCAGAGACCAGGCGCCAGACTTGACCGTTGGGGTCGCAGAAGCGCGCGAAGGCGCATAAGCCCTCGGCGTCGGCCAGCGACAGGACCGGACCTTCGATCAGCTTCGCCTGCTCGGCGTATGGCTTGCGGCTTGCCGTCTCGGTGCCGTCGAAGCCGATCTTGGCGTGGGTGCCGTCGCAATACGGCTTGCGGCCGCTCTCGCCGCAGCGGCAGAGCGCCGGATTCTTCTTGGCGGGCAGGGGCTTGCCCCACTCCCAGCGCATCGATTCGCCTTCGGTATTGGCGCCGATGGTCGCCTTGGCGATGGGCAGCTCGCCTTCGACAAGGTAGGGACCGTCCTTGGTCACACGAATCTCGGACAAGATCGGCCTCCTTGATAAGAGAACGACGCGCGACCGCGATGCCATATCGCCCGGCCTCGTGCAATAATACGTGCATATGATGAAGTCTCAGACCGCACCCCGGCAAAGGAGGAATGAGGCCATGAAAACGACCTGGAAACCCTATACCGAGCACGGCAAGCTCACGACGCGCAGCAACCTGCCGGACAGCGTCTATGCCTTTCCCAAGCAGAAGAAGGAGCCGCTGACCGACGCGAACCATGTGCGCGACGCGCTGGCTCGTTTCGACCAGGTAGAGGGCGTGTCGGATGCCGAGCGCGACCTCGCCTTCGCCAATATCAAGGCGGCGGCAAAATATTACGGCGTCGATATGCGCGAGAAGAGCTGGAAGGAACTCGGCCGCCACTAGGGACGGGGCGTAGCGGAAGGGGGGAACGGCGATTGCGCGGTCTTGCACTCAGCCTGCTCTGCATGCTGCTCCCTTTCGCGGCCGAGGCGGCGGAGCCGTCACTGACCGTCTCTGTCGGCGGCGAGACGCGGAACTTCACGCGCCAAGAACTGCTTGCGCGGAGCGATGCCGCGACCATTCAGGTTCCCATGGACATCAGCTACCGGGCGCCCATGGCCTATCGCGCCGTTCCGGTGGCGGCCCTCCTTGCCGGCATGACCATTCCGCCCGACAGCGTGATCGAGGCGGTCGCGCTCGACGGCTTCGTCGCGCAGCTTCCGCTCGATCTCGTGCTCAACACTGACGAGAGCAAGGCGGTCGCCTGGCTCGCCGTCGAGGAGCCTGATCGGCCATGGCCCAAGCTTCCCGAGAAGGACGTGAGCGCGGGGCCCTTCTACATCGTGTGGACCGGGGCTGGGGCCGGAAGCATCCGCAGCGAGCAATGGCCGTTTCAAATGGCGACGCTCGAGAGCCAGCCGTCGCCCGCTTCGCGCTGGCCGGCGCTTGCCGTCGATCCGTCGCTGCCCGCGACGGACCCGATCCGCGCGGGACAGGCACTGTTCGTGGTGCAGTGCCTTACCTGCCACAAGCTGAACAAGGCGGGTGCCTCGGATGTCGGGCCCGATCTCAACCTGCCGCAGAATCCCACCGAATATCTATCGGCAAGAGGCTTGCACGATCTGATCCGCAATCCAAAGACAGTACGCACCTGGCCGGCGCAGGCCATGCCGCCCTTTCCGCCCGACTATCTCAGCGACCGCGAGATCGATCTCATCGCCGCCTATCTGAAGCACATGGCGGGGCGGAAGGCCGCGAACTGAACGCGCGGCACCATAGGTCGTGAACATGCCGTGGCCCCATCCGTGCTAGGCTTCGAGCCCGATGACGATCACGGTCCAAAGCGAAGACTCGCTCCTGACCGGACCGGCCTCCTTCGATAATGGGAGGCAAGGCCGCGCCGCAGGTCTTGCCGGCTCGGCGCTTTTGCATGGGCTTGCGCTCTCCTTGCTGTTTCTCGCCTTGCCGCCGGGAAGCTTCGGGTCGCAGCGCGACGTGCTCTCGATCCCGGTCGAGGTCTCGCTTGGAGAGGACGTGAGCCCCGCGAAGAGGGAGGCGGCGGCCGAGCTTCCTCAGCAGACCTCTCAGGCGGCGGCCTCGAGCAGCAGCGGCGCGAGCGGCGCGGGCCCCGCGGCACCGCTCGATCCGCTCGACGCCAAGCTCAAGGCACTGGCCGAGCTGCATCAACCCGACGCCGCAACGGCGAGCGAGGGCAGCGGCTCAGGCAAGACCAGCATGATCGCAGTCAACGAGGCTTCGCCCGGGGAGCTCGCTGCCGCCAAGGATCTGATCAGGGTCCAGGTGCTGCGACGATGGAACCTCGATCTGAAGAACTTGAGGGGCGGCGACATCTCGGTGCCGATCCGCGTGCTGGTGGGAAGCGACGGAGTGGTACTCAAGGCCGAACTGATCGATACGCCCCGCTCGGCCGATCCCGCCTATCGCGAGATCGCGCTCAGCGCCAAGAACGCGGTCTTGATGTCCTCGCCGTTCACGCTGCCGCCCGGCCGTTATCGCGGCGAGATGGATCTCGTGCTCGATCTCAATCCGAGGGACGCGCTCCATTGAGGGCGCACGGCGTGCCGATCAGGGCAGGTCGCGCGCGACGCGGAAGCCGGTGAGCGTCGAATAGTCGTACTCGCCTTCGCCGTTCACTCCGCCTCCGCTCCGCGCAGCGGAGCGCACGAACACCGGAAGGCTGATCCACGAGCCGCCGCGGATGACGTGCTTGCCGCAATTTGGCTCGACCCAAGCGCTGCCGTCGTCCGGCGCGCCGTCATAGGTCTGGTGCCAACAATCCTCGGTCCACTGCCACGCGTTGCCGAGCATGCCGTAAAGGCCGAAGCCGTTAGGCGCGAAGGCATCGACATCCGAGAACAGGCGCTTGTCCCACAGGCTGCCGCAGCCGTTGCAATTCGCCTTGTTGACGCCGATCTCGTCGCCCCACCAGCGCGCCGTGTCGGTGCCGGCACGCGCGGCGTATTCCCATTCAGCTTCGCTCGGCAGGCGGTAAGGGCCGTTCGCGCGCGCCGCGCTCGGCCGCGCCTCGCGGACCTTTGCGTTCAGCCACTCGATATAGCGCTTGGCGTCACGCCAATCGAGACAGACCGCGGGCCAGCGCGGCGCATCGGCATCATAGGGAGGAGACGCCTTGCCGTGGCCTGGCGAGCGCCAGCCCATGTCGAGCAGCGGATTGCAGGGAGCCGGCTGGTAGCCCGTGTCGCGCAGGAAGGCGAGGAACTCATCGCTCGTTACATCGTACTTGCCGAGCGCGAAGGCCTTGATCGTGACTTTATGCCGTGGCCCTTCGGTGTCGAAGCGTCCGTTCTCGCTCGGCGGACTCCCCATCACGAAGCTGCCGGCCGGGATGCCGACCATGACCGGACATTGGGCGCATTCCTTGAACTCGCGATCCCTGTGCTCTGCTGCGTGAGCGCTGGGGACCGGCTCGGCAATACCGATAGCGAGCAGAGCCAGGCAGGAGATTATGCGCCGTCTCCGCATTACGCCGCCGGCGCGTCAGTTGCCGTCCTTCGGGGCATCCGGGAAGGCATCGGGTGCGTCAAGCAGGATCTTCGACATGGTCCAGCGCGGCGGGATCGTCTTGACGACGTCGTCGATACGCCAGTGGCCCTCCTCGCGCACGAGGTCGAACAGCTGGTTGCACGGCTCGCCGAAATTCTTGAACGTGGCGCGGACTTGCGCCGTGTCATCGGACTTCGACACGAGGGCGATCTTGAGCTCGGTGAGCTTCCAGTCCTGGCCGTCGACGAACACGTCCCAATCGATCCTGCCGACCTCCCCTTCGGGCGTCTCCTTCTCATCCTTGTCGACCAGCGCCTGAAGCCGCTTGCTGTAGACGTGCGGCAGGCCCGGATTGTCGTTATCGGCAGTATAGGTCGCATAGATGGCCTTGATCAGCGACACCGGGTCGCTGTCGGGCACGGCCGCGCCGGCGGGCGCCGCGGCGATCCCAAGGCCGAGAGCGAGCAGGATGCAGAGACATCGAGGTAAGGCCACCCTTAGAAGTCCGTGCAGCCGATGCCGCTTGCGGCGGTCGGACAGTTCCCGTCGCGATGGCGGGGCGGCGGCGCGTCGGCGACCGCGGCGATCTTGCGCATCTTCTCGAGCTTCATGCGGCAATCGGTGTAGGCCGGCGTGCCGGGGGTCGTTCCGTAGCTGATGCACTTCTCGTTATCGGCCGCTTCGATCTTCGCGGTGTCGTCCGGGGAGGACGTGAGGCACCCCGTGAGCATCACCGATAGCGACGCCAAGACGAGAATAGCCGGCAGCTTCACGAAGATCCCCCTTGCGCCTGCGCTGAGGCGGCGATTTTACCCAAACAAATAAGCGGGCAATAGGGGCGTAGCGATGGCAAAATCCCTGGGGCGACACCGCCGATTTCCGGCTAGTTCGGCGGGGAATAGTCGCAATGCGCCCCGCCTGCCCGCCTTCTCCTTCACCTCGCTCGGATCGATCGCGCATTTGAGTCCGGATACCGCCTCGAAGATCGATCCCGCGGCGCCGTCCGGCGCCACGCCGATCTCGGCCAGCGTGGCATAAAGCTCATGCGCGCGGCGCCCTGACAGGGTGACCGATTTGGCGCCGAAGGCGAGCTCGCAGGAATGCGCAGCGATTTCGACATTGCTCGCGCGGCAGGTGAGCTTGTCGGCCGTCACCGCAATAGTCTGCCCGGCCGGATAAGCGGCATCGGTCTGTCCGTCGAGAAACTTCGCGAGGGTGGCCTTGTCGGCGGCGCCGAGCAGCGGCGAATTCTCCCCAACGAGGGCGGCGAGTGCGAGCGCACCGCTGCCGTCGGCGGTTTCGGCCAAGGCAGCACCGGCAAGACTCAAAGATGCCGCAACGAAGACAAATATGCCCAAATTCATTGCCGCATCTTCCGTGCTGTAATTCCGCGGGCGGTCACTTTGTCACAGCAGCGCTCGCGATGGCCAATGCGTTTTCCCGACGCTACCCCCGGAGGTAGTTCCATTCAAAAGGAGAAATGCCATGAGGAAACTCATCGCAGTCGCAGTCGCCGCGGGCCTCAGCCTTGCCTTCGCTGCGCCCGGCATTGCCGCCGACAAGACGCCAACGACCAAGGCCGCATGTGAGAAGGCCCACATGAAGTGGGACGCCTCGTCGAAGACCTGCTCGAAGATGTAGCGGGCGCGATGTGAGCGAGGGCGCCGGCTTATCGAACCGGCGTCCTTCGCGTTCCGCCTAACCGCGATTGGCCAGGCGCGCGATCATCGCCGGCGTGAGATAGAGGATCGACGTCCTCACCTGGCCGCCCTGGCGATAGCGGAAGGAAAGAATCGCCCCGCCGGGTTGCGCGCGCTTGATGGTCTGGAGAGCGAGGCTGAAGCGTGCGCCGGCGGGAACGATGCCCTCAGACCTTTGCCCCGCGACATCGAGCACGAGCGGAAGCTCGTCGTGGCCTCCGTCCGGCTTGAGGACCGCGCGCACGTCCTCGAAGGCGGACGCGGAAGCATTCATGCCGCCGATGACAAGTCCCGGGGATGCGTTCGCGGCCGCCTGTCCCTTCTCGTCGAGGAACCAAACCACGGGCGAGCCTTGCGTCGCTTTCACCGTTGGCGCCGGCGTCGGCGCAGGAACCGGCGGGGGCAAGCTCGGTGCCGTTGCCGCCTGAATGGAGGCTTGGGCCGGCGGGGCCGATGGCGGCTCCGACGCGCCGGTGGCGCCAGACTCGGGCGCGCCGCACCCGGCCTGTCCGTCCTCGCAAGGCGAAGGCGGCGCGCTTTCTACGGGGGGCGCCTCGGCGATTACGGGAGGAGTCGCCTCGGGAACGGGCGGCGCATTATGAGCGGCCGGGGCAGGGGGCGGGAGCTGTTCGATCAGTTTGGCGATGGTGTCGGCCGTCGGCTGGTCCACAACGAGCTGGATCTCGCCGGCCGTCCAAATGAGCCCGTTACGGATCGCGTCCGGCTCCTTGGCGATCGCCACAAACAGAAAGCCGGCGAGCGCCACCATCGACATCACCGTCGAGGCAAGCGAAATCCAGAAGCGCCGCCCGCTATAGGAGGCCACAAGGAGGAGAAAGAGGACGACGCCGGCAGCGAAGAGACCCAAAATCCTGTCCCCGCACGTGAGTCGCAATTATAGCTGGGCGACGGGACGACAAAACCGTGGCGCGAGCACGGCGAAAGCCCAAGGCGCCCCGCGGAAAATCGGCCTGTGTCCCTCGTCCCGATCCCACCAATAACGCTAAAGGCCAAGCTTTGGTGCCGAGACCGCACCGACCTGCGGTTCGCTGGGCAGCTTTTGGGTGCTTGCACGCATCGGGGTTTCGGACCGATCATAAGCGGCAAGCGACCACTCCGGGCCTGAGCGGAATTGCGATGGTCTTCTGTGCGAACCTTCTCGCTCGCGGCTGCTTCGGACCGCGTGACGCGCTTGGCAACGTCAGGCCTCATAGAGCGGTTCTCCTCGCGAACGATGTTTCTACCTTCTGCCTGTGCGTTTTGGTGACGGCTCTCACTCTCTGGCTGTGGATCTCAGCGCCAATTGCCGCCCAGGCCGAGCCACGGGCCAAGAGTTTTCCCGAACCGCAAATGAACGGTGCTCCGGTCGATTGGTGTCAATCGTGGGGAGCCAATTGCGGTCAG
>NZ_DASRGO010000066.1:0-3879 GCF_035650995.1 Methyloceanibacter sp.
GCGCTTGCGGCGGATGTGCGGAGCGTGCTTCGCCCCGGCACCAAGATCACCTACGGGGCAGACTGGACCGAGCATCGCGGGCACCAGCCGCAAGACGGCTCGGGCGACGTCTATTTCCATCTCGATCCGCTGTGGGCCTCGAGCGCGATCGACGCCGTCGGTATCGACGTCTATTGGCCGTTGTCGGATTGGCGCGACGGCGAGGCGCATCTCGACCATCAGGCGGGGTGGCGGTCGATCTACGACCTCGACTATCTGCGCGGCAATATCAGGGGAGGCGAGGGCTTCGACTGGTACTATGCGGCGGCCGGGGCGACGGGTAACGAAGCGTCACCAGAGCGGATCGCGCAGACGCGGTTGCCGATCACCGACGGCGCCTACGGCAAGCCGTGGATCTACAAGCCGAAGGCGATCAAGGAGTGGTGGCAGAACCACCACTATCATCGCCCCGGCGGTGTGGAATCGGGGAGTCCCACGGCGTGGGTGCCGGAATCGAAGCCGATTTGGTTCACCGAGGTCGGCTGCCCGGCCGTCGACAAGGGCTCGAACCAGCCCAACGTGTTCATCGACCCGAAGAGCTCGGAATCGTTCGCGCCCTTCTTTTCGCGCAGCGTCAGAGACGATCTGATCCAGCGCCGCTACCTCACGGCGATCTACACCTTCTTCGATCCGAGCCACGAGGACTATGTCGCGGATTCGAATCCGGTGTCCGGCTCTTACGGCGGGCGGATGGTCGATATCGACCGCATCTTCGCCTATACCTGGGACGCGCGGCCTTATCCCGCTTTCCCTTATGCCTTGTCGGTGTGGGCCGACGGCGGCAACTGGGAGCTCGGCCACTGGCTCACGGGACGCGTGGGCGGCGGCGCGCTTGCCGCGATCGTGCGCCAGATCCTCGAGGATTACGGCTTCACCCGCTACGAGGCGAGCCAGCTCTACGGCTTCCTCGACGGCTTCATCATCGACCGCATCATGTCGGCGCGCGAAGCGCTTCAACCGCTCAGCCTCGCTTATCTGTTCGACGCGCGGGAATCCGGCGGGCTGATCCAGTTCGCGCATCGCGGGCTGATCGGGTCACTCGCGAGCATCGCGCCCGACGATCTGGTCGAGACCGACGCCGAGGCGCCGCTCTACACGATCACGCGCGGGCAGGAGACCGAGCTGCCGCTCTCGGCCAAGGTCACTTACGTCGATGCGAGCCAGGATTACGCTCAGGCCGCGGTCGAGGCGCGCAAGCTCGGCGTGAGGAGCGACCGTGTGTCGGGCGCCGAGCTTCCCATCGCCATGAACCAGGGCGCGGCGCAAGCAATCGCCGAGACCTGGCTCGAGGATGCCTGGGCCGCGCGCGAGCGGGCGAGCTTTGCGCTGCCGCCATCGCGCCTTGCCCTCGAGCCTGGCGACGTGGTGACGCTCGCGGCCGGCGCGAGGAGCTATGCCCTCCGCATCACTGAGACGCGCGACGCCGCGTTCAAGTCGGTGGAAGCGCGCTCGGTCGAGCCGTTCAGCTTCGATGCGCTGCCGGTGCCGCAGCGGCGAAGGCCGATCGATGTCGTCACCGTGTACGGGCCGACCAGCGGTTTCTTCCTCGATCTGCCGCTCCTCCGGGGCGATGAGCTGCCGCAGACGGGCTATGTCGCCGCCAACGCCGACCCTTGGCCGGAGGCTGTGGCGTTCTACCGCTCGCCGTCATCGAGCGGCTACGAGCTGAATACGATCGTGGGCGCGCGGCCCGTGCTCGGCAAGACGGCGTTCGGATTCTATTCGGGCCCGCTCTACCGATTCGACAAGAGCAACGTGCTCCGCGTCGTGCTGGATTACGGCGAGCTCGTTTCGGTGACCGAGGAGGCGCTGCTCAACGGCGCGAACTACGCCGCGATCGAGACCGAGGACGGGGCGTGGGAGCTGATCCAGTTCCGGACCGCGACGCTGATCGCGCCCGTTACGTACGATCTGTCGATCCTCTTGCGCGGGCAGGGCGGCACCGAGCGAGCCATGCGCGATCCGGTTGCGGCGGGCGCGCGCTTCATCCTTATCAACAGCGCGGTGACGCCGGTCGATCTCAGGCCCGACGAGATCGGGCTTCCGCTCAACTACAAATTCGGACCGGTGAGCGAGAGCCTCGATGCGCCGTCCTATGGCAGCGCGGCGCACGCGTTTCAAGGGCTGGGCCTCCGGCCGCTCGCGCCGGTCCACCTGCAGGGCAAGCGCAACCCGTCGAATGGCGACTGGACTTTCCTTTGGGTACGCCGGACGCGCGTGGCGGGCGATAGCTGGGAAACTGTCGAAGTCCCGCTCGGCGAGGATGAGGAGCGCTACCGGCTCGAGGTTCTCGACGCGCCGGGCGGCGACCCGGTGAGGACGGTGGAGGTCACGAGCCCCGCCTTCCTTTACACCGCGGCGATGCAGACGGCGGATTTCGGTTCGGCGCAATGGAACGTGTCGATCCGCGTGGCGCAAATCTCGCCGAGCTACGGGCCCGGCGTTCCGGCCGAGCAGCTCACCTACGATTACCAGCACTGAGGACGGGCCATGGCCGAAGAAAGCGCGAAGCTCCGCATCCCCTACATCGCCGCCTCGCAGGCGCAGAAGCACGTCACCCACAACGAGGCGATGACCCTGCTCGACACGCTGGTGCAACTCTCGGTCAAGGACAAGGACTTGACCACGCCGCCCGTGAGCCCCGCCGAAGGCGACTGCTATATCGTGGCGGGCGCGGGCGGAACCGCGACCGGCGCGTGGGCCGGCTGGGAAAAGCGTGTCGCGCGGTTCATCGACGGCGAATGGCGCTCCTATCTGCCGGGCGCAGGCGCGGGCGCGGGCTGGCTCGCCTGGGTCATGGACGAAGACGCCATGTACCGCTTCGACGGCACGGCCTGGGCGCTCGCCGGCATCGAAGGGCCGGCCGGCCCAGCGGGGCCGGCGGGACCCACGGGTCCGGCTGGGCCTGCGGGCGCTTCGTCTCTCACCATCTGCCGGGCCAAGACCACGGCGAACGTGAACCTCGCCGGCGGCGGCCTCGCCAACGGCACGACGCACGACGGCGTTACGCTCAACACCGGCGACCGCGTGCTCGTCACGCAACAGACGGCTGCGGCCGAGAACGGCGTCTATATCGTGCCCGCCACGGGTGCGGCCAGCCGCGATGCGGCCTTCGACACCTATGACGAGCACCCGGGCGTCTATTTCTCGGTGATGGAGGGAACGGCGAACGCCGACACGCTGTGGCGCTGCACCTCGAACCGGGGCGGCACGCTCGGATCGAGCCCGATCGCGTTCGGCCAATTCACCGCTGGCGGAGGCGGGGGCCGCGAGAAGCTCGCCGCCAACCGCACCTACTACGTCCGCGCCGACGGCAGCGACAGCAACAATGGCCTGACCGATAGTGCGGGTGGAGCGTTCCTCACCATCCAGAAGGCCCTGAACGTCGTCTACGGCACGCTCGATCTCGGCGGCTTCGACGTGACCATCCAGGTGCGGAATGGCACCTATGCCGCGGCGAGCCAATCTTCGCCGCAAGTCGGCGCCGGCAACATCACCCTATTGGGCGACACGACCACGCCCGGCAACGTGACGATCTCCTCGGCGGGAACCTGCCTCACCGTTTCCGGGCAGGCAACGAAGCTCTCCGTCGGCGGCATCAAGGTCACAAGCTCGGGCGGTGCCGGCATGACCGCTATGAACGGCGGACTGCTCCAGATTACCGGGAAATGCGAGTTCGGTGCGTGCTCGACCTGGCACATCAGCGCGGAGAACGGAGGAACCGTCACCAAGACCGGGATCAACTACACGATCTCGGGCGGCGCCGGCGCGCACATGATGGCCGCCGGACTTGGCCTTGTCTCCAACCTTGGCGGAACCATCACTCTGACCGGGACGCCC
>NZ_DASRGO010000067.1:0-8552 GCF_035650995.1 Methyloceanibacter sp.
TGCGCCAGGTGATCCGGCTCGGCCAGCGCGCGGCGCAATCTTCTATCCCCATCCTCATCGAAGGCGAATCGGGCGTCGGCAAGGAGCTGATCGCGCGCGCGATCCAGGGCGAAAGCGCCCGCGCCGGCAAGCCCTTCGTCACCGTCAATTGCGGCGCCATCCCTGAGAATCTCGTCGAGAGCATCCTGTTCGGTCACGAGAAGGGCTCGTTTACCGGCGCGACCGAGAAGCGCGCCGGCAAGTTCGTCGAGGCGGACCAGGGCACGCTCTTTCTCGACGAAATCGGCGAGCTTCCGCTCGACGCGCAGGTCAAGCTGCTGCGCGCCCTTCAGGAAGGCGAGATCGATCCCGTGGGCGGCAAGCAGCCGGTCAAGGTCGATTTCCGCCTGATCTCAGCCACCAATCAGAACCTCATCAGCCTCGTCAACGAAGGCCGCTTCCGCGAGGATCTCTATTACCGGCTCAACGTGTTCCCGATCTGGGTCCCGCCGTTGCGCGAGCGGCTCGAGGACGTGCCTGAGCTGGTCCGGCACTTCATCGCCCGCTTCGCCGCCGAGGAGGGCAAGCGCATCGACGGCATCGACGCCGAGGCGGGCGCCATGCTGCAGAGCTACACGTGGCCCGGCAACATCCGCCAGCTCGAGAACGCCGTGTTCCGCGCCGTCGTGCTCGCCGACACGCCGATGCTGACGGTCAACGAGTTCCCGCAGATTGCAGCCCATGTCGAGGGCTACAAGGTGACCGTGCCGCCCGCGCCTGCGCCCAAGGATCCGGTGCCGCATATCGAGGGACCGGTCATGCTGGGCGTGTCTGCCGCGGCGCCCATGACCATTCACGTGCCCCAGGCCAACGGCAAGGACGCGATCGGCATTCCGGCCTTGAGCGACTCGGGCGAGATACGTCCGCTCGAAGCCGTCGAGGCGGACATGATCAGGCTCGCCTTCGGGCGCTATCGCGGGCGCATGACGGAGATCGCAAAGCGGCTCGGCATCGGGCGCTCGACGCTCTACCGCAAGATGCGCGAGATCGGGCTCGAGGTGAGGCCGTGAGCCGTTTGGCCACACTTAAGTAACGATACTCGTTAGGGAAACCTTGGTTGGCGGCGTAGTAAGGCAACGGGCGGGGGGCCCGGAGCATCGACGTTCTGCGCCTGATAATCGCGAGGCCAAAAGGCCTTAAGGGGGAGCGAGCTATGAGGCGAGTTGGTCTGTTGGCGTTGGTCTTGGCGCTTTGCGCGCCGTTCGGCACCTCGGTTTTTGCGGCCGAGCCCGAACAGCCCGAGACCTTGATCACGGCAAGCGAGGCCATCCGCATTGCCGTTCAGAATCGCCTCTCCGAGAAATTCACCGTCACCACCGATAAGAAGAAGTCCGAGCAAGGCGCGCTCGTCGAGTTCTATGCGGTGCCCGACCGCAAGCCGCTTTGGGTCGATCAGAACGGCCTGACCGAGCGCGGCAAGGCGGTCATCGCCGAGATCAAGAACGCCGACGACTATGGTCTGCGCGCTTCGGATTACGCGCTGCCCAACCCCGACGGCTTCAGCGCCTCCGATCCGAACAAGATCGACTGGCTGGCCGACGCCGAGATCACGGTGAGCTACGCCGTCCTCGATTATGCCAACGACGCCCGCGGCGGCCGCATCAAGCCGCAGCGCATCAGCGAGAACCTCGATCCGAGTCTCATGCTGCCCGATCCCTCGGAGGTGATCGAATCGATCGCCATCCGCTCCGATCCGGCCTCTTATCTCAGGAGCTTCCAGCCCGACCAGCCGCAATTCGAGGCGCTGAGGAGGAAGCTGATTGCGCTCCGCCGCGGCAAGACCGTGCATGTCGCTGCAGAGAGGCCGGCCAATTTCATCCCCGACGGTCCGGTGCTGAAGCTTGGCGTCGTCGATCCGCGCGTTGCGGTCGTACGCAAGCGGCTCGATGTGCCGGCTCAACCGGGCATGGACCCGAACATTTACGACATGGGCTTGGCCCTCGCAGTGCAGCGTTTCCAACAGGAGAACGGCGCCTACGGCGACGGCGCGGTCGGTCCGGGCACCCTCCGCCTGCTCAACGGACAGAGGTCAGACGAACCGCGTCAGACTGCGAACGCCGCCGAGATCAGGGCCATCCTCATCAACATGGAGCGCTGGCGCTGGCTGCCGCACGACCTCGGCCCCTATTACGTCAACGTCAATATCCCGGAGTTCCTGCTGCGCGTGGTCGACGAGGGCAAGACGGTGCATACCGCCCGCGTCGTGGTCGGCAAGCCCGACAAGCAGACGCCGGTTCTATCCAACGAGATGCAGGAGATCGTGTTCGGCCCGTTCTGGAACGTGCCGACCTCGATCAAGATCGAGGAGATCAGACCCTATATCCGCCAGGACGCCTCCTGGTTCGGCGGCGGAGGCTTCGATACCGCCGTGTTCCAGCGGCACAACCTGCGGATCAAGTATGCGGGCCAAGAGGTCGACCCCGCCGTGGTCGACTGGAGCCGCGTCGATATCCGTAGCTTCGACATCTACCAGCCGCCCGGACCGGACAACGTGCTCGGCAAGGTCAAATTCGTGTTCCCCAACAAACATGATGTCTACATGCACGACACGCCGCAGAAGTTCTACTTCGCCCAAGCGGTCAGGGCCGAGAGCCACGGCTGTATGCGGGTGCAGAATCCGGGTGAATTCGCCGCCGTCTTGTTGAAACACGACCGCGGCTGGACCGAAGCAAGAACAGAGTCGGCCATGGAGGACGGCTACGACACCCACGTTGCTTTGCAGCAGAAGATTCCGGTCTATCTCACCTACTTCACCCTCAAGGTTAACCAGGACGGAAGTCTCACGAGTTACGGGGATATTTACGGCCACGACGCCCGGATGGCAGCGGCCCTCAGACTTTAGGGACCTGATTATCCTGTGGAAATCCTGTTAACTCTGCTCGGCGATTCCTGGCAGCGTTAACTCGTTTGCCTTGTTTTTCCCGCAATTTGGCTAATACTCTTGCTTAACGACCGGTATGCGACAGGCGGCCGGTCGCGGGTCTTTGGCCTGAGGGGGCCGAAGATCACACGGGGAAGCCGGCTCTGATGCTGGTGAGGGAAAGTTTCGGGGATGCTCAAACGGGGGAGTGTCGCACGTCGCGCCGTGTTCGGCGCCTCCGTGATGGTCCTGACCGCCGCTGCGTGGTGGACCGCCACCACCTACCGGGCGAGTGCGCTCGGCGAGACCCGCACTCTCACCATCTACAACATCCACACCAAGGAGACGATCACCGTCACCTATAAGCGCGACGGCAAATACGACGACGCGGCGCTCGCGCGGCTCAACACATTCATGCGCGATTGGCGGGCCAACAAAGAAACCAAGATGGATCCGGAGCTGATCGACCACATCTGGATCCTGCACAAGGAGCTCGGCTCGCAAGTTCCGGTTCATCTGATCTGCGGCTATCGCACCGCCTCGACCAACGAGACTCTGCGCCGACATGGCGGCGGCCAGGCGAAGAGAAGCCAGCATATTCTCGGCAAGGCGGCCGACATCACCTTCCCGGACGTTCCCGTCAAAGTGCTGCGCAACTCCGCACTCGTGTGGGAGTGGGGCGGCGTCGGCTACTACCCGACCTCGGGCGTCCCCTTTGTGCATGTCGATACCGGCCGTGTGCGCATGTGGCCGCGCATACCGCGGCTCGAGCTCGCGGCGTTGTTCCCCTCAGGCCACTCCCAATACCTTCCCGCCGACGGCAAGCCGATCACCAAGGAGGACTACAAGCTTGCACTCGCCCAAGGCATTGTGAAGCAGACCCAGATCGCTCAGGCCGTGCGCATCAAGCCGGCGCCTGAGTCCGAGGTCGCCGATGCCGACGATGATGTCGAGAGCGCGCCGCAGTCCGGCGGAGGCTCTGCGACCCCGGTCGTGGCCGAGAACGAGCCTGCGGCGGTGGCCGAGCCCGAGACGGCACAGCCGATCCTCGCCTCCTATACGCCAAGCTCCCCGACCGAGCATGAGATTGCCGCCGACATGCATGATCACGGCACGCCACCCCCGCCGCAGCGGCTGTTCGCCTATGCGAGCGCGGGCGGAATACCGTCGCTGCCGAGCTTCCACGCCAAACCGGAACCGACGCCCGCGCCTCTCCCCGCCTATCAGGACGCTGAAGTGGTTGGCGCGCCCGAGGCCGACGAGGACCATCCGGACGAGGAGAGCTACGTGCCGTTCGAGATCGGCAGCCTGATGACCGACCGATCGATTGCCTATAGCCGCACCGTCGCCCCCCTCACTCTCCCCGACCAGATCACTCTCGACTACCTGTTCGAGGACATGGATAAGCCGACCGCCCTCACCTTCCGCAAGAGTTCCGGCTACCGAGGATTGGCGGCGGCGCAGCAGTTCTCAGGCCAAGCTGTACGCAACCTCTATGCCGAGCTGGAGCCTGCAAACCCGGCCCCCGCTCAAGCCGCGCAACACGCCGAGCTGAAGCCGGCCAAGCCCGCTCCCACGCAGGTCGCGCAGCGCTAGGTCTCTTCACCACATTTCTTGTCATGCCCGGCCTTGTGCCGGGCATCCACGATTCTTTTCTTTCCTGGACGAAAACGTGGATGACTGGGGACAAGCCCGGCCATGACGCGATCATGTTGAGGCGAAGCAATCAAGCCGCCTCGGCCTCGGGCGCCATGCCGAGCGCGTGCAGGTAGGTGGCGAGCACCGCCTCTTCTTCGCGGCGCTTGTTTTCATCCTGCTTGCGCAGCCGGATCACGGCGCGAAGCGCCTTGACGTCGAAGCCGTTGCCCTTGGCTTCGGCATAAACCTCGCGGATATCGGCGGCGAGGGCCGCTTTCTCCTCCTCGAGCCGCTCGATGCGGGCCACGATGGTACGAAGCTGGTCTTTGGTCGATGTCTGAAGCTGCACGTCGATGACTCCCCGCCGCTTGATGATTCGAACTGTCCTCAAGCTTAGGTCCCGCCGATGCCGCTTCAAGCACCGCTCTCGACGTTATCCCGCTTATCCAAAGCGCCCGCAGTGAGGGCTCAGCCCGCGTGCGACTTTGCCTTACGTTTGGATTCCAACTGGAACTTCGCCTTCCAGGCGTCGTACGGCATCCCGTAGACGATCTCGCGCGCCTCGTCCTCGGTGAGCTTGATGCCCTTGGCCTCAGCGGCCTCCTGGTACCAGTTCGAGAGACAGTTCCGGCAGAAGCCGGCAAGCTCCATGAGGTCGATATTTTGCACGTCGCTCCGCTCGCGAAGATGGGCGAGGAGCCGCCGGAAGGCCGCGGCCTCGAGCTCGTTGCGTGTCTTTTCATCCATGACGAGACCTCCTTGGCATGACGTTGAAGCGGTCGGCCGGCCATGCGCGCTGTCGGTGTGCGATCCGTGCAGCTCGACGGCATGGAGCGCGCTTCCTTCGCGCATCACTTTGCTCAGCGCCACCGCCAGTCGCTCGGCCCATTCGGCCTGGCCCCCTTCGCTTAAGATCAGGTCCTGGCGGAGCTCGATCAAGGCGTGTGCAAGGCCCCGCGTCGTGCCGTGCCGGTAGAGCGTATCGCCTTTGAGTTGCCCCGAGTAAGGCTCGTTGTCGCCGACCTCGATGCCCGGGATCTCTCGCAAGGCGGCGAGGAGCGGCAGCGCAAGGCGCGGATCCTTGTCCCACAGAACGCCGACGGACCACGGCCGCGGCACGCCCTTCCAGGCCTGCGTGAAGCTGTGCATCGAGACGATGACCGGCGGCCTGCCCGCATGAAGCCCCGCCTCGATCGCGCGATCGATGGCGCGGTGATAAGGCTCGTAGAAGCGGTCGACGCGGAAGGCGATCTCGTTCTCGTCGAGGCCGACATTGCCGGGAATGATCAGCCCGTCGGAGATTTGCATGATCAGCGTCGGATCGTCGAGGCCGCGATTGGGATCGATCAGGAGACGCGAGAATTGCGCGATGAGCGCGGGCGCCCCAAGCAAGGAGGCGAGGCGCTCGGTGACCCCGGCGATGCCGAGGTCGTAGGCGATGTGGCGGTGGAAATCTTCCGGCTTGAGCCCGAGGCGCCCGTAAGCCTCGGGGATCGTGTTCTCGGCGTGGTCGCAGAGGATGAGGAGGCCGGTGGCCGTATCGCCGGCGATGCTCCGGTAGGGGCTTTGCCCGAAATCGTCTCTCGACAGCTTGTCCAGACCTCGCTCCAACGCGCCGTCCCCCTCCCCCTTAATTGGGCGAAGGTGCCTGTTCCGGCAAGAGAAAATCCCGCCCACGCCAAGATTGCGACGCATTTTCCGAGGACTTAGAGCACAGTGGCGCCTCCGACGGCGTGTCCTATAATGCGCCGAGGGTTTGTGAGGGAAATTGGCCTCTCTGGTCAGACAAACTCAACCGATTCAGTGCTATGTTTCCGCTATCTTTAACCGTGTTTCAGGCTAAGTGACGCCGATGCGAGCTGCGATGCCTCATACGCCGGACACGCCTCCTTCCGTTCCCGGCCGGTCCGGCTGGGGTCTACCCGTCACGCTTGGCGTGCTTTTCCTCGTTGTATTGGGCGTAAGCCCGGCCCTGGCCGATCTTAAGCTTTGCAACACGACCTCGAGCCGCGTCGGTGTCGCCATCGGCTACAAGGACGCCGAAGGCTGGGCCACCGAAGGGTGGTGGAACATCACCTCGCACACCTGCGAGACCCTGCTCAAGGGCGTGCTGATCGGGCGCTACTACTACATCCACGCGGTCGATTACGACCGCGGCGGCGAATGGGCCGGCAATCTCTTTATGTGCACCGACGACAAGTCATTCACCATCCGCGACACCAAGGACTGCGTGAAGCGCGGCTACAAGAAGACCGGCTTCTTCGAGGTCGACACCGGCGAGGAACGCGACTGGACCGTCCGTCTCACCGACCCGGAGGGCGAAGCGAAGTCGCAATGAGGCGAAACCGCCGGGTCAAGATCGTCGCCACGCTCGGTCCTGCCTCCACCAACGAACAAACGATGCGACGCCTGTTCGAGGCGGGGGCCGACGTGTTCCGCGTGAACATGAGCCACTCCACGCATGAGGGCCTGCGCGACATCCACACGATCGTGCGCAAGCTCGAAGCCGAATATTCGCGTCCGATCGGCATCCTCGTCGACCTCCAAGGCCCCAAGCTCCGCATCGGCAAGATCGAGTCGGGAGCAATCAGGCTGACCGAGGGCGACATCGTGACCTTCGTCCGCCGCGAGGCGATCGGTGGGCTCGGCCGCGTGCACCTGCCGCATCCCGAGATCTTCCAGGCCGTGAAGGCCGGCCACATCCTTCTGCTCGACGACGGCAAGCTCAAGCTCCGCGTGATCGAGGCGAGCGACGTCAGGATCGACGCCGAGGTGATGACAACGGGCCTCCTCGGCAGCCGCAAGGGCATCAGCCTTCCCGACACGGTGCTGCCGTTCGGCTCGATGACCGAGAAAGACCGCGCCGATGTCGACTTTGCCATGTCGCTCGGAGTGGCCTGGATTGCACTCTCCTTCGTGCAGCGGGCCGAGGATATCGCCGAGGCCCGCAAGCTTGCCCGCGGTCGCTCCTCGATCATGGCCAAGATCGAGAAACCGTCGGCGCTCAAGCACCTCAAGGAGATCATCGAACTCGCCGACGGAATCATGGTCGCGCGCGGCGACCTCGGCGTCGAGATGCCGGTGGAGAAAGTGCCCGGGCTGCAGAAGCAGATCACGCGCGCGGCGCGGAATGCCGGCAAGCCCGTGGTCATCGCCACGCAGATGCTGGAATCGATGATCTATGCGGCTGCGCCGACGCGGGCCGAGGTCTCGGACGTCGCCACCGCGGTGTTCGAAGGCGCCGACGCGGTGATGCTGTCGGCCGAGTCGGCCGTTGGCAAATTTCCGGTGCAGGCGGTCGAGACCATGGATCGGGTCGCCATCGAGGTCGAGCGCGACCCGCTCTACCAAGCGATTATCCATGCCCAGCGCATCGACCCGGAGGCGACCGGCGCCGACGCCATCTCCGCCGCCGCGCGCACCGTGGCCGAGACGCTGAACCTCGCGGCCATCGTCTGCTATACGGCCTCAGGCGCCACCGCGCTCAGGGCAGCGCGGGAACGACCCTCGCAGCCGATCATCGCGCTGACCCCGATCCCAGCGACGGGACGCAAGCTCGCCATCGTGTGGGGGCAGCACTGCGTGCTCACCGACGATCCGCGCGACCTCGACGACATGGTCGCTAAGGCCTGCCGCATCGCCTATCAGGAGGGCTTCGCCCTGCCGGGGCAGCGGGTCATCATCTCCGCAGGCGTGCCGCTCGGGACGCCGGGGGCCACCAACATGCTGCGGATCGCCTTCGTCGGCGACGACTCGGACGACCTCTGATCCGGTTCAGATATCCTGGCCCTCGACCTCGTGGGTCAATTGCTTGACCGCATCGCGCGCCTGGTCGAGGAAGGGATTGACCTTGAGCGCCTTGCGGTAAGCCTCGAGCGCCTCCTTCTTGGCGCCGGTCTGCTCGAGCGCGGCCCCAAGGTCGCTGAGCGTGCTGTAGTTGCGCGGATCGAACTCGAGCGAGCGTCTGAGATCGGCGAGCGCCGCGGTGTAGTCGTTGCGCAACATCTCGACCTTG
>NZ_DASRGO010000068.1:0-14644 GCF_035650995.1 Methyloceanibacter sp.
TCGAGCCCTTGCGCCGAAGCCGTCAGATTGTTGCGTCTCTGGAGTGCCGCCTTGGCGAAGGTCGGATAGGCGTAATGATTGACGTCGGAGATCCCGGCCCGCTCCTGCTCGATCGCGATCTGCCGGTCGAGATCGGCCGCCATATGGCTGAATTCGCCGATCATGGTCTCGATTTCGGCCACCTTGCGGCGCTTTTCTTCGACCTCGAAGCGCTTCAGGCGGATGACTGCGTCTCGTGACTTCATTGTGCTCATACCCTCAAACGCTACTCAGACCCCGTAACGGTGGATTCAATAATTATGCCAGGCGCATAACGCCGCAGCGGCCACGTGCTACGGCTGGCCGTGCGCCATTGGAGTGGCAGCCCGGTCCAAAGGTTCGCATGCCCGCCGGGCGCCGACGATGCCGTCCATGTGCTTGAACAGACTCGGCATTTTGCGCCTCTCGAGACGGCCAAACGCTTCCTGGACCGACCCCCCTGCCCTCGCCGCCGATCATCGCCGACAGGGCTTAAGGGGCGGTAAACCATATGGGTGGCATTTAACCGATGGAGTTAGGGGGCCGAGAAATCGAACGGTTAGCAATTCGCCTCGGGCTTAGCTTTTGTTAACTATTGACCGTTAATTTGTTGATTCGAATTAACCAAATGGGCGTCGCGTTATGGGTCAGGGGAAAAGGCCGAACTGGCTGATGACGGGGGATTAGACATGCGGGTTCTTCTGATCGAGGACGATAGCGCCACCGCGCAAAGCATCGAGCTGATGCTGCAATCCGAGGGCTTCAACGTCTATAAGACGGACCTCGGAGAAGAGGGCGTCGACCTCGGTAAGATCTACGACTACGACATTATATTGCTCGACCTTAACCTCCCCGACATGAGCGGGTACGAGGTCCTGAAAACCTTGAGGGTGAGCAAGGTGCAAACCCCGATCCTGATCCTCTCCGGTCTCGCCGGCATCGAGGACAAGGTCAGGGGTCTCGGCTTCGGCGCCGACGATTACATGACCAAACCCTTCCACAAGGACGAGCTCGTCGCCCGCATCCACGCCATCGTGCGGCGGTCGAAGGGCCACGCCCAGTCGGTGATCCAGACCGGCGGTCTCAAGGTCAATCTCGACACCAAGACCGTGGACGTTAACGGCCAGCGCGTGCATCTGACCGGCAAGGAATATCAGATGCTCGAGCTGCTCTCGCTCCGCAAAGGCACTACGCTGACCAAGGAGATGTTCTTGAACCATCTCTATGGCGGCATGGACGAGCCCGAGCTCAAGATCATCGACGTCTTCATCTGCAAGCTCAGGAAGAAGCTCGCGGCTGCTACCGGCGGGAAGCACTATATCGAGACCGTGTGGGGCCGCGGCTACGTGCTGCGCAACCCCGAAGACGAGTCCGAAGCGGCGTAAAGTCCCCTCAGAAGAAGCACTCAAATGCGGAATGGCCGGACATCCCTCCGGCCATTTTGCTATCGGGACGCGGCGTAGGCCTGCAAGAACGAGGCGGAGGATGTCTCGGCCCTTAACCGCCGCGCTTCTTCGCGGGCGCGAGCGGCCGGCGTGAAGCAGAAGATACCGTGATGGCGCTCCGGCACGGGCGCAAAATCCAAGCTTGCTCCCGTCGTCGTCTCGGCCGCGCCGAGCACGAGATAGCCATCAGGCGCGAGCTGGGCGGCCAGCCGAGCTAGAACCGCGCGCTTAACCTCGTCGTCGAGATAGAGCAGCACGTTACGGCAGAAGATGATGTCGAAACGCCCCAGCTCGCGGCAATCGTGGAGCAGGTTATGGGTTGCGAAGGCGACCCGCCGGCGGATATCGGCCCTGATCTCCCACCCCTTCTCGATCTTCTTGAAATATTTGACGAGCAGAGACACGGGCAGGCCTCTTTGCACCTCGAACTGGCTGTAGACGCCCTGGCGCGCTTTCTCCAGCGCCTCCTCGACGAAATCGGTGGCGATGATCTCGAACGTCCATCCTTGAAGCTGCGCCTCGCGCTCGGCAACCTCGATCGCGAGCGAGTAAGGCTCCTGTCCCGTCGCCGCCGCAGCGCACCAGATCCTGACATGGCGCGAGGACTGGCGCCTTGCCATCAGCCGCGGCAGCATCGCGTCGATGAAATAGTGGAACGGAACCTTGTCGCGGAAGAAGTAGGATTCCTGGATCGAAGCCGCCTGGGCGAGCCGCGCGCGCAAACGGTACGCGTCCGGCTTCAAGGCGGCAAGGGTGAAATGGGCGATCGACGGGTGCCCATAGTCCTTGAGCAGAGGCCTCAGTCTCGCCTCGAGCATGTCCTGCTTGTCCGGGCCGAGATTGAAACCGGACTGATCCTTGATGATCCTGCGCAACAGGAGAAATTCGTGCGCCTTCATGGCCGCATCCCTCGCACGAGCTTTGCCGCGGTCTCGGCGATGTCGCGTGGCGGCAGCACCGCGGCACAGGCGCCAACCGACGCCGCGGCCGCCGGCATTCCCCATACAACGCTCGACCCCTCATCCTGAGCGATCACGCTTCCGCCCGCATCGGCGATGCGCCGCGCTCCCGCCGCGCCGTCATAACCCATGCCGGTCAGCACAATGCCGAGCGCGGCCGGGCCGAACGTGTCGGCGACGCTCCTGAATAAGGGATCGACAGCAGGCCGGCAGAAATGCACCGGCGGCTCGTTGCCGATGCGCAGCAAAGGGCTCGCGTGGCGCAGGACCGTCATATGATGGCCGCCTGGGGCGATGTAGATCGTGCCGGGTCTTACCGGCTCGCCATGCTCCCCCTCCTTTGCTTCCCGGCCCGTGGCCTTGCTCAGTCTCTCGGCGAGGATGCCGGTGAACACCGGCGGCATGTGCTGGGCGATGAGCACCGGGACGAGAGACAAGGCGGGCGATAGCGCCGCAAGCACCGTGCCAAGCACCTGCGGTCCCCCGGTCGAACTTCCGATCGCGATCACGCGTGGGGGAACAAGCGAATACTCCCGGTACGAGAAGGCGACCTTCGGGCTCGTCGCGGCGGTCGCGCCCTCGCCCGGCAATTGTTGCGCCGGGGCCCCGCGAGGAGCGCGGTGCGGCCGCGTGCGGCCAAACGCCTTGACCTTGCGGATTACCTCCCCGCGAAAATCCGACGACAAGGAAAGTTGGAAGTTGGAATCGGGCTTCGGCACGTAATCGATGGCGCCAAGCGACAGGGCCTTGAAGCTGATTTCGGCGTTGCGCCTGGTGAGCGTCGAGACCATCAGCACCTTGAGGGAAGGCCGTGCCTCGAGCAGAAGCGGCAGCGCCTCCAGACCGTCCATCACCGGCATCTCAACGTCGAGCAGAACGATATCGGGGGCACTTCGCGCCACGTCGGCAACGGCCAGTTTGCCGTTGGCGTGCCGCGCGACCACATCGATGCCCGGTGTCTCTTCGAGCCAGCGCGACACCAACCCGCGCACGACCGCTGAATCGTCGACGATCATGACCCTGATGGGTCCTTCGCCCTCGGGCAGCTCGCTCGCGGCGGACGCTAACGGAGCCATGATCGCGGCTTGATAAGTCATGGTTGCGGGCGGCTTCAGATCAACCCCACTTCATGGAATTTCGCTTCGATGATATCGCGGTCGAAGGGCTTCATGATGTATTCGTTGGCCCCGGCCTTGATGGCGCGCGCGATGTGCTCGACGTCGTTCTCGGTGGTACACAAGATTACTTTGGGCTGGTTGCCGCCGCGCTCCTTGCGCAGCGCCACGAGAAAGGAGATGCCGTCCATTACCGGCATATTCCAGTCGAGCAGGACCGCGTCCGGCATGGACTTGCTGCATTGATCGAGCGCGTCGCGTCCGTTTTCCGCCTCCGCGGATGAGAAGCTGAGCTCCTCGAGAATGCGCCGTGCCACTTTTCGGATCACGGCGCTGTCGTCGACCACCAGGCAGTGTTTCATGCGTTCTTCCTCCGCGGCGTGGGCCTTCAATCGGTCAGACGGCCACGCCGAATTGATTGAAATCGAGCACCTTCTCCACATCGAGCACCACCATGAGATCGCGCTCGAGTCGGTGCACGCCGGAACAGACATGCGCCCAGCGCCGATCGAGATTGACGGGATTTGCCTCATAGGTGGATCGTTTCAGATGCAGCACATCGCCGGCACGGTCGGCAATGAGACCGTAAAGCTCGCCCCGCTGCTCCATGCCGACCGCGATCGGCGCCGCGCCGTCCTCGCGTGGCGGGAGGCCGAGCCTCCGGCGGAGATCGATCGCCGTGACGATGCGGCCGCGCAAGTTGAGGAGCCCGGCGACCTCCGGCGGCGCGAGCGGAACCTTCGATAGTCCGCGTGGCACGAACACGTCGCGCACATGCTCGAGTCGCAAGCCGAACAACTGACCTGCCGTCACCACCGTGACGTAGCCCTGGCTTGACTGGTCGAACTCTTCCATTGCACTCATGCCGCTGCCCCCCACTGTGCGCAGCATTGCGCGATCGCCTCGAGTAAAGACGGGCGGTCGAACTTGCCGACATGGCCCACAAAGCCCGCCCTCCGGCAGCGCTCGGTGAGCCGCGGGTCGGCGTGCGAGCAGAGCGCGATAAGCGGCGTCCCGCCCCACGCGGGGTCGTCCTTGAGACGCGCGGCAAGGGCGAGCCCGTCCATGCCCGGCATGTCGAGATCGCAGACGATGAGATCGAAACGCGCGCCTTTCTCCTTCACGGCGAGCGCCTCCGCGGCGGAAGCGGCCAGCGTCACCTCGTAGCCCCTCGCGGCCAGCAGCGGCTCCAACATGCTGCGGAAGAACTGGCTGTCGTCGATAAGCAGAAGCTTCGCCGTTCGTTTCTCCTCTTCGCATTTGCCGGCGAGACGCTTGCCGAGCACATGACCGAGATAGTGCGAGACGTCGATGATCTCGACCGCCTTGCCCTTGACGATTGCCGCCCCGACGATCCCGGGTGCGTCCGCTTCGAGCTCGATGGCGAGTCGCTCCTCGACGATGTCCACGATTTCGTCGACGGCGAGCCCGACATGGAGATCGCCCTCGGCGAACACCACGACAGGCTGCACGCCATCGCTGCGCGCGGCTGGAGACCCGACATAGGCGAGCGGCATGAGCGCGCCGCGATATTGGACGACGGCCTCGCCATTACACTGCTCGATGACGTCGTGCGGGATTTCCTCGAGCCTGGTGACGAGCGAAAGCGGGATGGCCTTGAGCGCCGGCGATCCGGCCCTGAACAAGAGGAGCGCCGTCTTCGCCACATCCGCGGCTTTGGCCGCGTCGACCGACGCCTGGCTCGTCTCCGCTTGCGCCTCGATCGATCCCAGGCTCGCCCCAAGCGCGTTGGGATCGATGATCATGATCACGCTTCCATCGCCGAGGATCGTATTGCCTGAGAACAGGTTCACCTGCCGCAGCAGGCTCGACATCGGCTTCACCACGATCTCCTCGGTGCGGAACACGCTGTCCACCACGACGCCGAACAATCGCGCGCCGATCTGCATCACGACGACGGTCGAGAGCGTGTGGGCGAGGCGGTCGAGCGTCTCGCTCGCGCCCTCGAGCTGCAACAGCTTCGCGAGGTCGAGCAGCGGTAGGAGCTTGTCGCGCAGCCGCAGCACGGCCGTGTCGTTGATCACCTCGACCTGATGACCCGAGGCATTGCCGGCGCGCACCAGTTCGACCACGCTGAATTGCGGGATGGCGAAGCGATGGCCCGCCGCCTCGACGATCAGCGCCGCCATGATGGCGAGCGTCAGCGGGATTTTGATGATGAACGCCGTGCCGGCGCGCGAGGTCGACTTGAGCTCGACGGTTCCGCCGATCACCTCGATATTGTTGCGCACGACGTCCATACCGACGCCGCGGCCCGAGACGCCGCTCACTGCGCTCGCCGTAGAGAATCCCGGCCGGAAAATGAACTTGAAGATGTCGTTGTCGTTCAGGCGGTCGAGTTCGGCGAGCGTGGCAAGGCCGTTCTCGTGCGCCTTGGCGCGGATCCTCTGCGCGTCGAGCCCGCGCCCGTCGTCGGCCACCTCGATGACGATGTAGCCGCCCTGCTGATAGGCGCTGAGCTTGATCCGGCCGACCTCCGGCTTGCCCGCCCTCAGCCGCTCGGCTGGCGTTTCGATGCCGTGATCCGCCGAATTGCGAATCATGTGAGTGAGCGGGTCCTTGATCATCTCAAGCACCTGCCGGTCGAGTTCGGTGTTTCCGCCCGTCATGTCGAGCTCGATCTTCTTGTCGAGCTCGAGCGAAAGCTCGCGCACGAGTCGCGGCAGCTTCTGCCAAGCATTGGCGATCGGCTGCATGCGGGCCTTCATGATGCCGTCCTGCAGCTCGGCGGTGACATTGGAGAGGCGTTGCAGAGGCACCTTGAACTCGCTGTCGCCGGTACGGCGCACGATGTCGAGCAGCTGATTGCGCGTGAGCACGAGCTCGCTCACCGTCGTCATCAGGTGTTCGAGCGTGTCGACAGAAACGCGGACCGTCTGCGCACGCGCTTGGCTATCCTTGGCGTTCCCCCCGGCAGGAGCGTCTCCCGGCCCGGGTCCTTTTGGTTGCTCGAGGTCGGGCCCCGGCGTTTCGCGCCAGGCGCGCTCGAGCTCGTCGAGGCCCGCGCCGACCGCATGAAGACCGCGGTCCTCATCGCCGAAATGAACCGGAGTCATACTGGGGTCGCCCGCAATCGCAAGCGCCTGCAGTTTGCCGATCAGCTCTGCGTCCGAGCCCCTGGGTTCGACACCATCGCGCTCGAGACCTTCGAGGATGAGCTTGATGCGGTCGATGCTTTCGAGGATGAGGCTTACGCCTTCGACGGTGACGGGAGCGCCGTCGCGATACTGCCCCATCAGCGTTTCGGCAGCGTGGGCGAGCTTGGCGAGCCGCGTCAGGCCGAGAAACCCGCACGTGCCTTTGACCGTGTGTACCAGCCGGAAAATGGTGTTGAGCATCTCGGCATTGTTCGGGTCCTGCTCGAAGCGAACCAACTCAAGGTTGAGCTGGTCGAGACCCTCGCTGGTCTCGGTCAGGAATTCACCCAAGAGCTCGTCCATGAATCGATCCCGGCGCGCGGCATGGCGCGTGCGCCCAAGCCCCCTCAAGCCACGTTTCAGGGATTGTCGGCCGACCTGGTTTACGTTCCGTTGACCAGAACGAGAAAGCGGCCTTGGGGCGACCGATTTGTAAGGCTCAGGCCGCCTTGAACACGACCTCTCCGACTGCCGCCTCCGCCATCACCGTCATGCCCGAGGCGGCCGCGACGAGCCTTGCGTAATAAGGCTGGATCGAGTGCGAATCGATCGTCACCCCATTGCCGCCAAGGAGCAGGCTCTTGACCTGGTCGGTCAGCCGCGCCGAGTCGCCCTTGGCGGTGACCGTGAAGCTAACGTCCGGCGGGGTGCCATCGATGGCGGCACTGACCACCCCGCCGCGCGGCAGCGCCACGACCCCGAGGGCTACGAGATTGAGCAGGAGCTTGACCTTGTTCTTCGGCAGGGTGACCGCAGGCCCCTGCCAGGCAAGCTGGTGCTTGCCGCTTCCCTGCACGAACTCGCGCGACACTTTCTCGGCATCGCGAAGATCGATCTCGGCTCCGGCCGATCCCGCTGCGCCGAACGCGAGCCGTGCGAATTGCAATTTGGCCGAGGCTTGGGCCGCGCTCTTGCGGATCAGGTCCATGGCCGCATCGCGCATCCCCTGGTCCTGCTCCTCGCCGAGCATCTCCAGTCCGTTGGCGATCGCCGCCACCGGGTTGATCACGTCGTGGCAAATGCGGCTCGAAACCAGCGCCGCAAGATCGAGATTGCCGATTGCCGCAGACTCGGTCATGGCCCCCTCCTTCGCCTTCCGCCCGTCGAGCGGAGTGGCCCGCATGTGAATTTCTGCTACAGGAGTGACGCGTTCCCTCGGAAAGGCTGCGCGTGCAGCGTGGGACACGACCGGGAGAGCGAATCACTTCGCGAGTATTCTGCCTTGTCAGCCTCAAGACACACAATGACCGGACAAAGCGCCCCGTTCGATTTTGCCAAGGCGGCGGCAGTCCTCACCGATACCGCCGCGCGCGCGGGTGCCGCGATCATGCGGTATTTTCACGGCGCTTCCGAGTTTACGCTCAAGGGCGATGCGAGCCCTGTGACGCTCGCCGATACGCAATCGGAGGCGATCGTCGTCGCGGCTCTCAAGCAGTTCGCGCCCGGCATTCCGATCGTCTCGGAGGAGGCTTTGGACGGGAAGCAGGGCGAGTGCGGCGAACGCTTCTTCCTCGTCGACCCGCTCGACGGCACCAAGGAGTTCATCAAAAAGCGCAGCGATTTCACCGTGAACGTCGCTCTGATCGACCATGACCGCCCGGTCTTCGGTCTCGTCTATGCCCCGGCGCGGTCTCTGCTTGCCGTGACGATCGCACCCGGCCACGCCATCGAGGCCGAGCTTCCGCCGAGCGCATCTGGCGCCGACCTCGCGGCGCTTGAGCAAAAGAAGCTCGAAGTCCGCACGGCGGACCCGGAGGGACTGACCGCGCTTGTGAGCCTTTCCCATCTCGATCCCGAGACGGAGGCCTTCCTCGCCAAGCTCAAGATCGCCAAACGGTCAGGCGCGGGCTCATCGGTCAAGTTCCTCGAGATTGCGCGTGGGCAAGCCGATGTCTATCCGCGCTTCGGCCCGACCATGGAATGGGACACGGCAGCGGGGCAGGCCGTGCTGGAAGCGGCCGGCGGCAAAGTGCTCACCACGAACGGCGAACCGCTCCGCTACGGCAAGACGAGCGCAGGCTTGCGCAACCCGAGCTTCATCGCCTGGGGCCGCTAGTCGGTGTGCTACGCTAGAGCCTGGCGCCGCAGTCCTTTTCGGCTACAACCTGGAGGAGTGGGGCCTGAGACGATTCGCCTTTCCGGCCGGACAAAGATCCTCAGGGAACGGCAAATCAACGGTTCGTTAGCCACAGCTTGCTAACACTTTATTCAAATCGCCTGTTCCCTTGGACCGCTTGAACGCCAAAGGGCGCGTCATGAAATTCGTGTTGCGTTCCATTGCCTTGCTTTCGGCCCTATCCGCGGCTCCGGTCGCGGCGCTTGCCGGAGACCAACCCGAGTCAAAGGGCGCTGCCCTGACAGTGGCTCAGGCCGACGGGCCCATGGTCATCACCCCTCAGCCCTCACCCAACGGCGGCTATGCTCCTAGCGCCTCGGCGCCCCCTGGCTACAACGGGGTCCCGGAGAGCAATGCGGCCCCCGGAACGCCTTACCGTCCTTACACCGCGCCTGAGACTCAGGGCAGCGGCACCTACACGCTGGAAGAGATCAAGGACGCCGGAGGCCGGTTTTTCGGCAAGGTTTCAATGGGTTTTGCCCGTGTCGTAGAATATGCCTTCCACCGCGCCGGCCGTCCCAACGGCTATATCTTGGGAGAGGAAGCCGGCGGCGCGTTCATTGCCGGCCTGCGCTATGGCGAAGGCACGCTGTACACCAAGGATGCCGGCAGCTTTAAGGTCTATTGGCAGGGGCCATCGCTCGGCTACGATTTCGGAGCTGACGGCTCGAAGACCATGGTGCTCGTGTACAATCTCCAGAGTCCGGGCGAAATTTTCGATACCTTTGCGGGGGTTGACGGATCGGCCTATTTCATCGGCGGGGTGGGCATTACCTTCCTCGGAGGCGACCATGTGACGCTCGCTCCCATCAGCTCGGGCGTAGGGTTAAGGCTGGGCGCCAACGTCGGCTACCTGAAATATACCCGCGAGCCCACCTGGAATCCGTTCTAGATTGACGCTAATGAAGCGTCGCGGATGAAGTCCGGGTATTGCCGCGCCGCAAAAAGGGCACCAAGTTACGCTTAGGCTCAGCGGATGCGCATCGCCTTTGGGCGACGCCAAGGGGCGATGCTGAGGAGCGCTGAATTTCGATGATCGAGTGGCTGATGTTCGGAGCGCTTGGCTTCCTTCTGGGATGCCTGCTTGCGCTCATGCTCGCCCCTCCCCTGTGGAATCGCGCCGTCAAGCTCACCACCCGCAGGCTAGAAGCGACCATGCCGATGTCGCTCGTCGACATCCAGGCCGACAAGGACCAGCTTCGCGCCGAATTCGCCATCGAGATCCGCAAGGTCGAGGTCGCTCTCGACAAGGCCAAGGAGAAGGCCGCGCGCGAGCTGATCGAGGCAAACAAGCGCCGGGTCGAGATTCAGATGCTCAAGACCGAACTGGACAACGCAAGATCTAAGCTCCAGGAGGGCGAGAACGCCAATCGAGTCCTGCAGCAGACCATCAAGCGTCGCCTGCCCGACCTCGATAGCCGGTTGAAGTCCGCCAAGAAGGCGCTCGCCGAGCTCGAGGCGGTGAATGCCGAGCTGCGCAACACCGTGGCCTCTCAGTCTGAGGCACTCAAGACCGCGCGCAGCACACTGCACAACCAGCGCGCCGACATCGAGCGCCTGCGCGTCGCGCTCGAGGCGGGCGGCGTGCGCGGTTCGGGCAAGGTTGATGCGCGCGCCGTCAACGAAAGCCAGAAGCTCGCCGCCGAGCTGTCGCGCACGCGAGAGGAACTCGATCGCGCGCGGACGAGCGCCGAGGAATTCGCCTTCCTGCGCCGCGAGATGACGCGGCTTGCCCAGCACATTCTTGCCGCCGCGCGCGCGCAAGGAACCGCCGTGCCGCAGCAGCGCATGGTGATGGAGGTGGCGCAAGCCTTCCCTCAATTCGGCGGTCTCGCCCCCGACGAGCCGCACGAAGCAGAACCCGCGCGTCACACGGCGAATGGGAGCGGAAACGGCGCCCGCCACGACGAACAGGCGATGGCAGAAGAGCCGCCGGCGCAGGCCGTCGTCGTTGCCGAATACACTGAAATCTCGGCGCGAGCGGATGAGAAGGCGCCGGGTGAAGGGTCGCAAAGCGATGACGAGGCCGAAGCCGCACCCCAGCGCGCCTCGATCGCCCAGCGCTTCGCCGCGCGGAGAGAGCGCCGCCGCTCCGGAGGAGCAGGCTCAGGCGGAAGCCTAAGGGACCGGCTCCGCGGCCTCGTCGCCGAACAGCCCAAGACCTGATCGCTCAAGCAACCTACGTTTGCAGGAAGCGCCTCGAATTGCCCTGGAGGCGTAGCGCCGTCAGCCTTCCCGTGAAGCACGCGCCGGTGTCGATGCCGATGCGGTTTGACCGCGTGTCCGGCTCCCTTGCCGGCGTATGGCCATGCACAATGATCTTACCGAACGAGCCCGTGTGATCGAGGAACGGTTCCCGGATCCAGATGAGATCAGCCTCGCGTTGTGCTGACAGGGGCACGCCGGGTCTCAGGCCCGCATGCACGAACAGATAATCCCCGGCCGGAAAAATGAGTTCGAGTCTCTTGAAGAAGGCGAGATGCGCCGCCGGCAGGGCATCCCTAAACGCGCTTCGCCAATCCTCCTCACTCGCGCGCGAGTCGGCGAGCCCACTGACATCGACCCCGTACGAGGCCATGGTCGCCTCGCCTCCGTTAATCAACCAATGCTCGAGCGGCGTGGCGCCATAGAGAAATCCGAGCAGCAGCGCCTCGTGATTGCCCTTGAGGAAATTCGCGTCGAATCGTTCGGGCAGCTCTTTAAGCAGCATGTCGATCACGCCCTTGCTGTCCGGCCCTCGGTCGACGTAATCGCCGAGGAAGACCAGCGTCCGCCTCTCGACGCCGGTCGCCGAGGCGGCGTCGGCGGCAATGGCCTCGAGCAGCTGCCGCAAAACATCGGACCTGCCGTGGATATCGCCGACCGCGTAGAGCAACTGCCCCTCCGGCAGCGATGGATGATGCAGGCGATCCTGGGCTGTCACAGACATGGCGCCACTGTAGAGCAAACGACGGGTGGCGCGCGCGTTATGTGTTCTCGGATTTGCCCGTGAGCTCGTGATAGAGCCGGGCCGGAAGGCCGAACACCGTCGTCACGCAATCGATCTTGATTCCGATGAACAGGACCATCTCTCCGTTGCGGAGCTGATCGTCCTCGGTGATGACATAGAGCTCGTCGATATTGAGCGGAGGAAGCCCTTTGGCTGCCGCCGCGCGGCTCTCGAACGCCTTGAGATCCGAGCCGGTGAGGTAGTCGTACTTGGCATGCACCTGTTTGATCGCGGCGAGAATCTCGCTCTCGGGCTTGCAGGCGACCGGCTGCGAGACGGGTCCTTCACCGTTGTAATAGGTCGTGCCGTGCTCCTGGACGAGAGGGCCGAGCCTCTTCGAATAGGCGCTGAAGGCCGCAAAGCCGATGAGAGCAACGGCCAGCGTGAATCCAGCCAGGATTTTCGACCAGAGTGGCATCGTCATGCATCCGCGTGCGACGACCCGTTCCTGTCGCTAGCGCCTAGTCTGGACGCTTTCCCGCCTTCGCGCCAGAGCTAGATCGCACTGTCCGTCTCGCAAACCACAGTATCTCTATGGCTGCACTCGGGAAGCTTGTAGCCGATCACGGTGCCGGTTTTGAGGTCCACGATGGGCGCCGGGCAGCCGACCCGCCACACCCTCCAAGGTGTGTTCCGGTGCGCCTGGTCCCAACTGGTCGCAAGCTGGATGCCGGCTCGCGCGCACTGCCCGCTCTCGGAAAAGTCGGGATTGAGCGGCGGGGCCGGATCGTCGGCGGCGCTGAGCTGCTGGCCTTCAGCCGGATCGTAGAGCTGAACCTCGTTCCTCCGGCAGGTCATCATCGAGTTCTCGGTCGCCCACTCGAGGTTCTGCGCGCCGGTCATGTCGGCATTCTGGTCGGGAGCGCCGGCGATGGCGACCTTGCACACGATGAGGACGAGAACGGGAGGGATGTGCACGGTCATGGCTATGCCCTCCTCTGGAGCGAGCCGGACCGATCGGTTTCCGTGTCGAACTCTGATTTCAGGGGTGGGGCCGTCGGCGGCTGCCTGACGGCTTGGGCGGCAAGCACGAAGCTCGCCAGTGCTGCCAGCCCGAGGTGTATCAGCATCGATAGGGCCTCCTATGCGAGTTGCCAAACCAGCAACGCTACGGAACCCAGTCCTGGATGGACTGGACTATTGCCCTTGACGCATCCTCCTATGTTGCAACGCGAAAAGAGAGATCTCTTTCCCCCGGACTCGGGCGGCGCCTGATTACGCCTCAAACGTCGCTGGTCCGTATCAACAGGCGGCTAAGTTCCTGTGCTTGCCTCTCAATTTCCGTTCCAATCGGATCTGGCAGGACGTACGGAAACGACCAAGCCATCTCACGCAACTAATGTTGCATCGCAAAATATGATTCGCAAGACATACACAGGGTAGGCCGATTGATACCAATGGGCTAGAGCAGGGGGGCAACACACGTAAGACTTTTGGCAGGCAAAGCGCCAAATGGGGGTCGATTTTGCTTATTTTGGTGGCAAATCGGCAATTGCACCCCTGTTAGGCACCCCAGTTTGGCGGTCCTATTTCCGGCCCACTGCGGCTTTTAAGGCGGACTTTGGGCCGATTTGTCGCACCTTACGCCGAAAAGGCGCACGCCCGGGACAACGAGGGCGGCGCTAAGGCCGCCCTCGCCCGACCTCACCCCAGGCTACCGATAGATCGGCGGGATGTCCTCGTACGCGCCCGCCCCGAACGGTTTGTAGGGGATATTCGGATGCGTCTTGAGCTCGTCCCAGAACTGGGTCTGGACCGGGGTGATGTAGAGCCCGATCCAACCATTGTCCTGGCCCGAATAGCGCCCGGGTGAGGATTTGAAGTCGCCGCGTGTGGGCGCGGCTCCGTTGAACACGATGTCGTATTGCTCACCCGGATCCCACCACAGGTCGTAGAGCGCGGGGATCTTCAGGAACTGGTCCTGACCGAGCCAGGTATCCTTGGCGGTGTAGAGCGCCTTGAAGTTCTTTACGCGAATGCCGCCGAAGCTCTGGTCGTTGAAATAGATGAAATAGTCGCGCTTGCCGGGACCCATGCCGAGCAGCGAGTCGCCCAAGTCGATGCCGTCGAAGATGATCGGCTTGCCCTCGTTGTCCTTCCAATCGTGCGGCGGAGGCTCGAGACCCGCGAGCTTGCCGAAGGTCGGCCACCAGTCCATGTGCGACCACATATCGGTATTGACCGTGCCGGGTTTGATGTGGCCCGGCCACCAGGCGATTGCCGGCACCCGGAAGCCGCCCTCGAAGGATGAGCCCTTCATGCCGCGAAACGGCGTGTAGCCGGCGTCGGGCCAAGCATCGACCCAGGCGCCGTTGTCGGTGGTCCACACCACGAGCGTGTTTTCGGCGAGCCCCAGGTCGCGGATCGCCTGCACCACCTGGCCCGAATTGTCATCGAGCTCCATGAGAGCGTCGAGATAATTGCCGCCGCCTGGCGACTTGCCCTTGAAGCGGGGCGACGGGTTGTTCGGGTTATGCACCTTGAGGAAGCAGAGATACATGAAGAAGGGATTGGCGTCTTTGGCGTGGGTCTTGAGCCAATCGACGGCGTGCTCGCGCATGATGTCGTCGCCGGTCGCAAGATCGGCGTAGGTGAATTCCTTCTTCACCGCCACGGGCTCCTGCCCGGCCTTCCCGTTCCATTGCGCCAGGTCGACTTGCGACCACAGCTTCATGAAGGCGGGGTCGTTGCTCGGGAAGTCGGGCCGATACCGGAGAATCCCGCCTATGCCTACCGGCGTCAGCCGTCTAATATTCGGCAGGGCAAGCAAAATCCCGAACCGCTGCGTCATGGCAAAGATATCAGTGCGCCATGTTTAGGAATTTGAGCACCAGTACCAAGCTG
>NZ_DASRGO010000069.1:0-9862 GCF_035650995.1 Methyloceanibacter sp.
CGGGGTGCGGCGCCTGCGGGCTTCGTCGCAACGGAGCGCTCGGGCGGCAACGGAGCTCCCCCCGGACCCAATAAGAGGTCCTGCCAGGAGCTGGCTGACGACTTTGCGTCATGCGTTACCGGGCCCGTCGGCCTTCGGCAGCGGCTGGATGCAAAGGAGAAAGCGGGGCCCGGTGCCGTAGTGAGAACGCCGCGAAATAAGCATGCGTGACGGCATGCGAGGCGAAGGCGGATTCTTTTGATGCGCTACCGCTTCGCTACTTTAGCGCTTGCTGGCGCGCCGAAAGGCGCCCGCCGCCTCTCCCAAAAGGAGATGCGGATACCATAGGTTTGCGCTTTTCGGCGCGCCACCCCCTCAGGGGGTCGGGTGGGCAACGGAACGTTTGCCCACGCTGAATGATGGTGGGCTTCGCCCACCCTACGGCTCATTGACATGACCTCGCGCGTCGACGCGGCGAGGCGCTGAATCTTGCCTGAACGCTGTAACGAACTCTCCGCTCCGCTCGGGCGGTCAGGTTGGTGGCTAGCCCTTGCCGGTCTGGCCGCGATGACGGAGGTAGTGGTCGGCGAGCACGATCGCGACCATGGCCTCTCCGATCGGCACGGCGCGGATGCCGACACAAGGGTCGTGGCGGCCCTTGGTCGAGACCTCGGTCTCGTTGCCCTTGGTGTCGACCGTCTCGCGCGGCGTGAGGATCGACGAAGTCGGCTTGACCGCAAAGCGCGCAACCACCGGCTGCCCCGTCGAGATGCCGCCGAGGATGCCGCCGGCGTTGTTCGATTTGAACACGGGCCACCCCGGCGGCCGATTGCGCATCTCGTCGGCGTTCTCCTCGCCCGACATGGCGGCCGCGGCGAAGCCCGCGCCGATCTCCACGCCCTTCACCGCGTTGATGCTCATGAGTCCGCTCGCAATGTCCTGATCGAGCTTGCCGTAGACCGGCGCGCCGAGACCCGCGGGCACCCCGTCGGCCACGATCTCGATGACGGCGCCGGTCGAGGAGCCCGCTTTCCGCACCTCGTCGAGAAACTTGGTCCAGACTTCCACCGCCTTGGGGTCGGGGCAGAAGAAGGGATTGTTGTCGACTTCCTCCCACCGCCAGTTGGCGCGATCGATCTTGTGCGGGCCGATCTGGACGAGCGCGCCGCGCACGCGCATGCCCGGCACCACCTTGCGGGCGATGGCGCCCGCCGCGACGCGGCACGCTGTCTCGCGCGCGGAAGCCCGGCCCGACCCGCGCCAATCGCGCACCCCATATTTGGCGAAATAGGTGTAGTCGGCGTGGCCGGGGCGGAACTTGTCCTTGATGTCTCCGTAGTCCTTCGAGCGCGCGTCGACATTGGCGATCTCGAGCGAAATCGGCGTGCCGGTGGTCACCTGCGCGCCCGTCGCCTCGTCGGTGAACACGCCGGAGAGGATGCGCACCTGATCAGGCTCCTGGCGCTGCGTGGTGAAGCGCGATTGGCCGGGTCTCCGCTTGTCGAGATAGACCTGGATGTCGGCCTCGGTGAGCGGGATGCCGGGCGGACAGCCATCGACCACGCAGCCGATGGCCGGCCCGTGGCTCTCGCCCCAGGTGGTGATGCGGAAGAGAAGGCCGAAGCTGTTGTAGGACATGGAAGGTCTCTAGCCGCTTCTAGTTGAGGGGGGGTGAAGGGTCAAACCGGGCCGTACGATTTGGACTCGGTTGCACCCTTCATTGGCACCACCGGGCCTTGAAATCGTCCCTCAATCGCCTCGGCTGATACGATTTTTCGTCTGATTCTTCCGCATGTTAGCTCAGCGCGCCTAGCGCGGGCCGGCCGAGACTTCGCCGGCCCTCCAAACCTTCCACAACCAAGAAATGGAGCAAGTCGAATGCGTGCTGCGCATGCGTTTTTCATCACCGTCACGATTCTGGTCCTGTCGGCGCTTCTGCCGATCGTTCCTGCTGAGGCCCGTGGGTACGGGGGCCGTCATTCGGTGGCTTCGCACAATGTGGGTCCACGGCCCGGGCGCTGGTGCGGCTGGTGGATGAGGACGCAATTGGGTGGGGGCCCTGAATATAACCTCGCGCGGAACTGGGTCCATTGGGGGCATCCTTCGGGGCCGCAGGTTGGGGCCGTCGTGGTGTGGCCGCACCATGTCGGCCTGATCACCGGACGCACCGCAGGCGGAGAGTGGATCGTCCGCTCCGGCAATGACGGCGGCCGCGTCCGCGAGCGTCCGCGCTCGGTGAGCGGTGCCGTGTTCCGCGTCGGCTAGACGACAACGCAAGGCAAGCGTCCCGCGCCTGACGGGGCGGGACGCTACTCCTTCTCCTTCATCACCGAAATATCGGGAGCGTCTTCGTTCTTCATGCCGACCACGTGGTACCCGGCATCGATATGCAGGATTTCGCCGGTAACGCCGCGGCCGAGGTCGGAGAGGAGATAGAGCGCGCCGGCGCCTACGTCCTCGATCGACACCGTGCGCCTGAGCGGGGAGTTGTACTCGTTCCATTTGAGAATATAGCGGAAGTCGGCGATGCCGGATGCTGCGAGCGTCTTGATCGGTCCCGCCGAGATGGCATTGACGCGGATCGCCCCCTTGCCGAGATCGGCGGCGAGATATCGCACGCTCGCCTCGAGCGCGGCCTTGGCGACACCCATCACATTATAGTGAGGCATCACCTTCTCGGCGCCGTAATAGGTGAGGGTGAGCAGCGACCCGCCGTTCGGCATGAGCTTCTCGGCGCGCCTGGCGAGCGCCGTGAACGAATAGCAGGAGATCAGCAGCGTCTGCGTGAAGTTCTCCTCGGTTGTGTCGACATAGCGCCCGTCGAGCTGTTCCTTGTCGGAGAAGGCGACGGCGTGGACCAGGAAATCGATGGTGCCCCATTCCTTGGCGAGCGCGGCGAACACCGCCTCGACCGAAGCTTCGTCAGTGACATCGCAAGGAAGCACGAGCTTCGAGCCGATCTCCTGAGCGAGCGGCTCGACCCGCTTCTTGATGGCATCGCCCTGATAGGTGAGCGCCACTTCGGCGCCCTGATTGGTCACGGCCTTGGTGATGCCCCAGGCGATTGAGCGGTTGTTGGCGACACCGAACACGACGCCGCGCTTTCCCGCCATTAACGTGCCGCTCTCCGCCATCAGCCCTCCCGCGCTTCGCTGTTCGCGGGAGCTTTATAATGCGGCGGGTTCCAGGCCGGAAGGCGAATTGCCGAACCGGGAGCGGGGGCAAAAGAGGTCCCTTAGCCGGCGAGCGTCCAGGAGCCGTCGGGCTCGCGGCAGGCGTTGCCTTCGATCTCGCGCTGGTAGCCTCCGAGCGAGAGCGAATAAACCACATGGCGGCACACGCGGCCTTTATCGTCGCGGAAGGCCGAGACCGGTTTGATCTTGCCTACGAGGCCGCGCTCGGGTCGCTTCCAGACGAGGGTCACCCCGTCGCCAAGCTCCTCGAGCGCAAGCGCCAAGGCCTGGTAGGCCGCCTGGCGGTCGCTTTGATCCAGTCTCCCGCGAAGCTCGTTAAGGCTTGACCCCGGGACGGCCCCGGTCGTCATTTGCGCTCCTCTCTCCTCGGCCTTGAGAGGATGAGAGGCGGGCGCCAAAATCGATACCAGGAGAGCGCCCGCCCCCATGATGATAGGAGCGTTCGAACGGAACGTACGCATAACCACTCGTCCCCTAACTCCGACGCGGGAATCGCTTAACCCCCCGCGCCCACTATCAACAGAGCCAATGGTGCCCTATCAGGGTGAGGAAAACGTAAATGCCCGTGCCGAGACGGGATGCCGCCTCAAAATTTTTGCTTGGTCGACAGTGAGCAAGAGCACGACCCATGACGGATCAAAAACCAGGCCCGCAAGCCCGCGAAATGGCTGATTTCACGCACGCAAACGACCCTTTTGCCCTGTTCGCCGAGTGGCTGAAGGAGGCGGCCGCCTCGGAGCCTATCGATCCCGACGCCATGGCGGTTGCCACGGCCGATGCCGACGGGCTTCCCAACCTGCGGATGATTCTCTTGAAGGGCGCCGACGAGCGAGGATTCGTCTTTTATACCAACAAGGAAAGCGCCAAGGGCATCGAGCTTGCCCACAATCCCAAGGCCGCCCTCCTGTTCTACTGGAAGAGCCTCGGGCGCCAGATCCGCATCAGAGGGCCGATCGAGCAAGCGAGCGACGCCGAGGCCGATGCCTATTTCGCCACACGCCACCGCGACAGCCGGATCGGCGCTTGCGCCTCGGCTCAGTCGCGGCCGCTTGCAAGCCGCGCCGTGCTCGAAGAGGAGGTTGCCCGCCTGACCAAGGCCTTCGGCTCCGGCGAGGTGCCGCGCCCCGCTTATTGGGGCGGCTACCGCGTCATCCCGCTTGAGATCGAGTTCTGGCGAAGCGGCGCCTACCGCCTGCACGACCGCATCGTCTTCCGCCGCGCTTCGCCCGGTGAGCCCTGGTCCAAGACGAGGCTCTATCCTTGAGGGTTACCACAAACCTGCCATTCCTTGGCCGTAACGGTTAGACTTGAGGGCAGTGGGCAGTCTTACGAGGGTTGCGACGTGAGTTATTCGATGGCGCGGTACTCGACCGCGCGCTACACGGTCAAGGAGGCACACGAGGCGCCGTGGGCGCGGCGTATCGCGCTGTTCTTCGTGCAGCTCCTCATCCTCACGGTCTTGCTGCACCGCTTCGCCTCGCTCGGCACGCCTGCCGCGATCAACCTCATCGTTGTATCGATCGCCGGCCTTCTCGTCGCCATCGCCATTGCCGTGTTTTCGATCGTGCGCATCTGGTTCGGCGGCCAGAGCGGAGCGAGTCATGCGGTGGCGGCCATCTTCGTCGCCTGCGTCGGGCTTGCTTTGCCGGCGTACTACCTTGTTAAAGCGGCCAGACTGCCGATGCTCACCGACGTGCAGACGAGCCCGGAAGAGCCGCTCGAGTTCACCACGCTGAACACCATGCGGCCCGCGGACGCCAATCCGCTGAAGGATCCCGATCAGGCGCAGATCGACGCTCAGGATGCGGCCTATCCCGATCTCGAGCCCATGGAGCTCGAGCGCTCGGCGCCCGAGGTGTTCAGCATCGTGCATGAGGCGGTCGATCGTCTCGGCTGGACCATCGTGGTGAGCGAGCCGCCGGGCGAGACCGGCGTCGGCCGCATCGAAGCCACCGCACGTAGCCTTATCATGGGCTACACCAACGACGTCGTCATCCAGGTCAAGGGCGATGATGCGCACGCGCAGATCGATGTGCGCTCGGCCTCGCGCTATGGCAGGCACGACTTCGGCGCCAACGCGAAATATATCGGCAAGCTGTTCGCCGAGGTCACGGCCGCGCTCGAGAAGGGCGAGAAGACGGTGCTCGAGCAGGCCGAGCCTAAGAAGGAAGATGCGGCGCCGCCGCAGGCGATCAAGAAGCGCGCTAAGAAGTCCGGGAAACGAAGACGCTCCGGAGACTGACGCTTCCCGTTGATGCCGCGACGAGCTCGCGTGCGGCAAGATGCTCGAGATGGGCGAGCACCGAGAGCGCCGCCGCGTCCTTGAGCCCGGCATCGATCGAGCCATAGAGCCGCTCGACGATCTGCGGGATTGTGCCGATGCCGTCTTCGAGACAGGCGAGGATGGTCTGCTCCCGCCATTTGCGGTGCATGATATAGGCCTTGACCACCCGTTGCGGCGTCTGGACGCGTCCGCCATGCCCGGGCAAGAACGTCTTGTCGTGGCGCAGCATAAGGCGCTCGAGCGACGCCAGAAAATCGGCCATGTTGCCTTCGGGCGGTGCGATCACCGTCGTGTTCCAACCCATCACGTGATCGCCGGTGAACACGGTGCGTTTGCCGACCAGCGCGAAGCAGAGATGGTCGGGCGCATGACCCGGCATGTGCAGCACGTCGAGCGTGAGGGTCCCGATCCTGACCGTGTCGCCGTCTGTCAGCGTGCGGTCGGGCACGAAGGCCGGATCGACGAAGGCGTAGCTTAGACCCGGAGCAACGGCGCCCCTCTGGCTCGCCGTGGGGCCGAACGAGGCGATCTCGCCGCCGAGCATCGCCTGCAGCGCGCGCGCTCCGTCACAATGGTCCCGGTGGCTATGAGTAATCAGGATATGAGTGAGACGCTCGCCCTTGACGGCCTTGGCGATCGCTTCGAGGTGGGCTTTGTCCTCGGGGCCCGGATCGACGACGGCGACCCTGCCGGTGCCGACGAGATAGGAATTGGTCCCGAGGAAGGTGTATGGCCCCGGATTGTTGGCGACGATGCGTCGGACGCAAGGCGCAACCTCTTCGGGCACGCCGTAATCGACATCGATGTTGCGGTTGAAGGCAAGCTCCGCCGACATTGGTCCAAAGCCGCGTTGGTCTTTTCGCCGAACCTTGCGCCTATTCTAGCGGAGCGAAGGGGAGGGGGCAGCGCCGCCCTCATCAGAGCGTTAAGTTTCCCATCGCTTTTTGCGCAAAATATGGCCTGTCGCAAAGGCTTGGCTCGGCTTGAGCGAGATCGGGCCAAAGTTGGCAATAATGGTCGGAGTGGGGAGATTCGAACTCCCGACCCCCTGCTCCCGAAGCAGGTGCGCTACCAGGCTGCGCTACACTCCGTCTGGTGGAAGTGCCCGTATATAGACGGGTCGGGCGGAGGCCGCAAGAAAAGGCGCCACGATCGAGAGAACACTCCATCCGTTGCTCGGAGCGCCCGATGCTGGTAGGAGGGCGTTCGCTCGCCCGCTGCGACCACCATATGTATTAGTCGAATGGGCCGCGGGTTTCGGGGCCGCCGGCAGCGGCGAAGCGATTGGGGCGTGGCCAAGCGGTAAGGCAACGGGTTTTGGTCCCGTGATCCTAGGTTCGAATCCTAGCGCCCCAGCCACCTAGTCGTGGGTTTTTCGCCTCTCTCGCGACACTTGCCAAAGCGTCGGCAAGAAGCCCGCAGTTGCGCCACCAATCGGCGGTGGTTCTGTCTCGCGTGACCTGAGAGAGCGCGTTTCGGCGGTAGAACGCGGCTTTCTTCCCGGTTTATCTCTACGGGCCAATTTCGGGGGTCACACTAGCCGAGTAGCAGATGGTTCCCGCGATCACCGTAGCATCATGATGTGATCCGAACTTCGAATCCGATGCTCCCAGCCACCTAGTCGCGCGCTTTCTGCCTCCCTACCCACCTTCCTCGGACAGTGCAGAAGAAGCGCGGAAATGCGCCACCAAACGGCTATGGCTTTACCGAAGGAAAGGCGAGAGACGCACACTTAGTTGGCCGGCGGGGAATTTCTCGCCATTTATCTCTGTAGGTTAGTTTTGGGGGTCACACTAGCCGATCGGGCAGATGGTCGACCTACCGGTCGATGATCTTCTTGTCAGCTGTCGTTTGCGGCAAGTGCTAATGACCGTGAGAGATCGGCTGGCTGAGGTCCCCGCGAGTCGGTGGCTCCGCTTGTCCAGTTACACGCCCCAATGCACCTGCTGCTCTTCATCCTCGTCGCGCGCGGCATCAACCGCACGCCGCATCTGAAGCGACATTTTCTTAGCCCACCGTCGCACGGCTCCGATGGGATGATTCTCGAGGCCACGAAGCGGCTCTTCATAGAGCGCGTAATAGGTGGTGCGCGAGCCCGACCAGCCGAACGTATGCATGTTGCTGAATAGAGCGTTCAAGACATCGTCGCGGTTACCAAAGTCATTCAGAAGGCGCTTCACGATCGGATGAAACTCGCGACCAACAGCGTCGGGGCTTCGACTGGTCAGAACGGGAGCTACGCGCGCGACGAAGGCCGGGCCAGCATCAGGATGGGCGTGGCACCAGGCAAACAGCATATCCTCCGGAAGACCCAAAATCGGTGGGTTCGGCTTGTCGTCAAATGACGGACTATCCCCAAGAGTGAGTTCGAAGAGCCAAGCCTTCTTCCGATCACTCACAATGGCTTGTCCTATCAGCGGCCATACGGTCTGCGCGAAATCGGCCAGGAGAATTCGCAATAGCGGCTTGATCAGGTCTGCTCCGTCGTCCGAAGGGTCGGCCACTAGCTGTTTAGCGATTGTCATCGCGATGGCGCCTGCATCGGCGTCTTGGCTTCCTTTGGAGAGGATCCACTCCATGAGCTCTTTGAAGTGATACTCGTCCATCTGCGACCTGGGATGCTTTTTCTGCCGCTTCCCAACGAAACTAGCGGCAAGACGCAACTGGGGGCGCAGCTCATTCAGCCGCGCCGCCTGCCCGTGCACATACATCCCCATGAGGTCGAGCGCGATCGAATAAAATGGCTGCTCCATTCGGAGCATCTGGTCGAAGAGGGGCGCTACCGAAGCGGGTCGCAGCTTCGCAAGCTTTCCTCCAAGCGTCCACTGCATCATCGGAAATGTAGGGATTAAGCCTGCTTTGAGTCCTTTGCAGACGAGACTTATGTCGCTGTCGCGGATACCTGCACTCCAGCAGACAAGCGGCAATGCTGGAGCGAAGACGGCTGATTCAGCCGCCTGTTGCTTGAACTCCTCGAATGCGGCTGGATCGCGTTCCGCGAGCCTTGCGAAGTAGCCAGCCAGCAGGCTGAAATTTCTTTCCTTGGCAGGTACGGCCTCGATCGCCGCCATGAGCGGTCCGCGCCAGGAGAACGGATCGCGCGCACGCGTTGCCAGAGAATGGCCAAACTCCGAAGCCATGCGCTGGTTACCGCGGCTCAGTTGCGGCAGGAATCGCAAGAGTGCCTTCTCATCTCGCAGCAGCTCGGCAACCAAGTGGTCAACCGCTTCGACTTGGCGCTTACCCCTCGTGTCAAAATCGAGTTTCTCGTCGCCGGGAAAGTCCCAGGGCATCTCCGTTACAAGAAATTGGACTCGGTCAGCGAGTTCATTTGGGGTTAATGTTTTAATTAGAGTCCTGACACGCGCTTCAACACCAGGCTGCAGACTGTCGACGTCATACTGCAGGATATCGCCCAGCGATGCGAGCGCTTCCGGCCAATAGCGGTGAGCAGTAGCCACTTTGACCGTCCACTTCTCCACATCCTCGATCAGGCCATGCGCGACGAACATGCGGAACTGGTGCCCGAGCCCAGCTCGCGCCCGAGCTCCCACCTCATCGGATCGCGTCGCTAGTTTCGCTAGGCGGTTCGCGCACTCCGTGACGTAGTCCCACGCTTCCTTCCAGACCTTCGGTGTCCATGGTCTGAGCGCAGGGCGGCTACCGTGGAATTCGGATCCGACGCTCCGTGAGAAAGAAGTGGTCTTCGCGCCCTCAAGCAGGGCATCCACCACGACAGAGAGACGCGAACTTTCGCCCCTAGCTATTATGTCGTCGATGATCTGAAGTCGCGCTTCGGGGCCGGCCTCTGTGTCTGCAAGCAGAGCAGGAAAAAGCGCCTTAAACTGGCCGGTCGCGTTATTTCCCCAATCTTCGCTTTCAGCCACAGCAAGGTCCAGCAGCAATACTGCGCCGCACTCGAACGTGTTTGCGACGAACGCTATCTTTTCGAGCGCCCATACAAGATGGCGCCGAATGTCGCCTTCGATATCCTTGAGCTCAGCCGGTTCCAACGTGCCAAGAACGCGCTCGAGCAAGGTGACGACTGCCTCCGAGTCCACCTCCGCAAACGAGGAAAGAACCTCGGAATTGCCTTTGCTCAATAAGCCCTCCAGCGACGCCAGGGGGCCATTAAAACGGCACACGTGGCGAACGACCTCACTGCTGATCGGCTTAGTGTTTAGCAAAGAGAGCTGATCGGCCGCCCGTCTGCGCAGATGTGCAGGGACAGAACCCGTCAGAATTTCATCCCAAAATTTCGGGTCCCATTGGCGCCATTGGCGTTCAGCTAAACTAAGCGCAACAGGTTGTGGTTGAAGTGTAATGAGACGTCCATGGCGTTGTGCGACACCACGTCCGCGAAGTTCCTCAAGAGCGCTCCGAAGATCGTCGGCTGTACGATTCC
>NZ_DASRGO010000070.1:0-3949 GCF_035650995.1 Methyloceanibacter sp.
GCCACCACCGAGGCAGCATGTGCAGAGCCTCGTTTGAGGGTCCAGAATGTCATCGACGGCGTGCACGAAGCCGGCGAGCACGCGACTTGTTGCCCAGCCTTTGCCTGCAAGCTGGAAAATCCAATCCAAGATGGAGGCCGATGTGGTGCATCCCTCGAGATCAATCTCATAGGCATATTTCGGGTAGATCAGGACGCGATGCTTCTTATCGAGCTGCCATCCATTCCAACGCGCGCGGGTGGTTGTCATCACGACGCCTCCCGCAGCCAAATGGGGGCCTGCTTCTTTTTGGCGTCACCCTTTTCCGCGAGCGCTTGCAGCCAAGCCTCCACGTCGCGAGCGCGCCACCTATTGGTTTGCTCGCTGAGTCTGATGGGGGCAGGGAAAGAGCCGTCGCGAACCTTGCGACGGATAGTCCATTTCTTCAACCCGAGCAGCTCGGCGACTTCATCAATCGTGAGCAGCTCGAGGGTGTCTCTAGCAGACATTAGGCACACTCCTAGCTTTTCAAAAAAAATGTATCGTTAGATACATACGCTGGAGCGGCCGCGAATCGCTTGGGTGTGCCCGATAGTACTATTGGGATTTATGCATAGGCTTATACATCGCCGGACAAATCGGCGGTACTGATCGACAGCAAAGCCTTGGAAAATATGGTGGAGCCAGGCGGGATCGAACCGCCGACCTCGTGAATGCCATTCACGCGCTCTCCCAACTGAGCTATGGCCCCTTGTTCAGAAACCGGAAACCGCAAGCCAGAAGCCAAAATGCTCGGCCGGATTTCCGTCATCTCACTTAGGCGCGAGCCCTCCAAGGATCAAGAAAAATGCGTGGCGGGTGGCCAGCCACAAGCCCTTCTGGCTTCTGACTTCCGATTTCTGGCTTCCGCAAGCGTCAGCTCTCTTCACCCTTGTCGCCCACGATGCCCGACACGTCAGCCTCACCTTCCTCTTCTTCCTCGAGGAAGGTGTCTTCGTCGCCGGCCGGGATCTCGGGGGCGTCGTCGCCGAGATCGACGATCTCCTCGTCCTCCTCGGCGGGCACGTCGGCGCCGGCCTCTTCGACCTCCTCGAGGCTGATGACGTCCGGGGTCTCCAAGACCGGCGCATCAGCCTCGGGCTCGACCGGCTTGCGCGCCTCGGGCGCCGCAGCCGCGCCGCGCCGCGAGGTCGGGGCACTGACCTGGTACACGGACTGACAGACGGGGCAGACGATCGGCGTGCGGTTCAAGTCGTAAAACCGCGCTCCACAGCTCGGGCAAACGCGCTTGGTTCCCCGTGCGGGTTTCGACATTGATTATCCTCGATGCTTGATTGAGTTGCGCTCCCCATTGCCACGCCGGACCTGTGCTGTCAAAAGCTAATCAACCCGAAAATCGCGCCGAAAAGAGTGCCCATGCCACAACCTTTGACTTCGAGCCGGTCGGCCCGCCTGTCGGGGCGGGTGCGCGTGCCGGGCGACAAGTCGATTTCCCACCGCGCCCTGATTCTGGGCGCGCTGGCGACCGGGCGCACCCGCATCACCGGGCTGCTCGATGCCGAAGACGTGACGGCGACGGCAAAGGCCGTGGCGGCCCTTGGCGCCGAGGTGAGGCGCTGCGACGGAATGGTCGAGGTGGCAGGGCAGGGCGTCGGCGGGCTGATCGCCCCCGGCGCGCCTCTCGATTTCGGCAATTCCGGGACCGGTAGCCGGCTTATGCTGGGAGCAGTCGCCGGCAACCCTATCGTGGTCGAGTTCACCGGCGATGAATCCTTATGCCGGAGGCCGATGGGACGCGTGCTCAAACCGCTCAACCTCATGGGTCTCGAGGTCGACGACGGCAGAGCGACGTTGCCGCTCAAGATCCGCGGGACAGACGACCTCATTCCGATCGATTACACGCTCCCGGTGCCGTCGGCCCAGGTGAAGTCGGCCATTCTGCTCGCCGGCCTCCATGCGCCCGGCAAAACCACCGTCATCGAAGCCCTGCCCACTCGCGACCACACCGAGCGCATGCTCGGCTATTTCGGCGCCGAGCTTCTCGCCGAGGAGCGCGAAGGCGGGAGGGCTATCACCATTTGCGGCGATGCCGAGTTGCACGGCGCCGCGATCGCCGTTCCCGGCGATCCGAGCTCGGCCGCCTTCCTGGTCGCGGCAGCGCTGATCGCCGAACATTCCGATGTCACCATCGAAGGGGTGCTGATGAATCCGACGCGGAGCGGCTTCGTCGAGACCTTGCGCGAGATGGGCGGCTCGATCGAGTTGCTCGACCTTCGCCACGAAGGCGGCGAGCCGGTCGCCGATCTCCGCGTGCGCTCAAGCGCGCTCAAGGGATTGCGCGTTCCCGCCGAGCGGGCGCCATCGATGATCGACGAATATCCGATGCTCGCCTGCCTCGCCGCCTTCGCCGAGGGCGAGACGCGCATGGAGGGATTATCCGAGCTCAAGGCTAAGGAGAGCGACCGCCTCGCCGCGACCGAAGCCGGGCTCAAGGCTTGCGGCGTCGAGGCGCGCATCGAGGGTGACGACCTGATCGTTCACGGCTCCGGCGGGGTGAAAGGCGGAGCATTGGTCAAGACGCATATGGACCATCGCATCGCCATGGCCTTCCTCACGCTCGGACTTGGCGCCGACGCCCCCGTCACCGTCGACGACACGACCATGATTGCAACGAGCTTCCCGTCATTCGCCGCGCTGATGAGCACGCTCGGCGCCCGCTTTTCCTGACCTGCACGCGAAACCGCAAGGGACTCTTTTACGAGGGGCAATCTCACATGGACATCGCAAGCATTCCGGTCGGCGACAACCCTCCGCACGAGGTCAACGTGATCATCGAGATTCCGCAAGGCGGGGTGCCGGTGAAGTACGAGATGGACAAGAAATCCGGCGCCATGTTCGTCGACCGTTTCCTGCACACCGCCATGTTCTACCCGGCGAACTACGGCTTCATTCCGCACACGCTGTCCGAGGACGGCGACCCGGTCGATTGCCTGGTCGTCTCGCCGACGCCGGTGGCGCCCGGCGTCGTGGTCCGCGCGCGGCCGATCGGGGCGCTGCTCATGGAGGACGAGCACGGCGTGGACGAGAAGATCATCGCCGTCCCCACCGACAAGCTTCATCCCTTCTACAAGCGCGTCGGCAGCTACCGCGATCTGCCCGAGATCGTGCTCGAGCAGATCAGCCATTTCTTCGAGCACTACAAGGATCTCGAGAAGGGCAAATGGGCGAAGCTCAAGCGCTGGGCCGAGCCGAACGAGGCCGCCGACCTGATTCGCGCCGGCATCGCCCGGGCGAAGAGCGCCGCATGATCATCGCCATCGACGGGCCAGCGGCGTCCGGCAAGGGCACGCTGGGCAAGCGCATTGCCGATCATTACGGCCTCGCCCATCTCGACACGGGCAAGCTTTATCGCGCCGTCGCCCGCGATACGCTCATGCGCGGAGGCGATCCGGGCGATGCGCGCGCGGCCCTTGCCGCGGCAGAAGCACTCGAGCCTGCCAGTCTTGATGATCCGGCACTGAACGATAGTGGGATTGGAGAGGCGGCTTCCGTCGTGGCCGCCCATCCGGAGGTGCGGACTGCGCTCATCGCCTATCAGCGGGCTTTCGCCAGGCGGAAGCCGGGCGCCGTGCTCGACGGCCGCGATATCGGGACGGTCATCTGCCCCGATGCGGACGTGAAGCTGTTCGTCGTCGCCACATCCGAAGAGCGCGCACGCCGCCGCTATTGCGAACTCAAGCAGAGAGGAAGCCCGATCACCGAGGAAGAAGTGCTCGCCGACATCAGGCGGCGCGACGAACGCGACCAGCGCCGGGCCGCGGCGCCCCTTCGCATGGCCGAAGACGCAGTCTTGCTCGACACCACGAATTTGGATATAGACGCCGCGTTCAAGGCAGCCATCGATCTGATCGATGCTGCGCTCCGCCATGCCGGGCAGGCCGTTTGAGGCTCCTGCCCATTTTGCATTGGC
>NZ_DASRGO010000071.1:0-2583 GCF_035650995.1 Methyloceanibacter sp.
CCGGCAACGTGGACGAGATCGTGTTCACGCCCATCAAGGAGCCGGCCACCCGCGTGGCGGCGCTGCTCGCCGGCGACGTCGATTTCATCGCGCCGGTGCCGCCGACCGATTTCGCCCGCATCGGGGCCGATCCCTGTTGCACGCTTATCACCATGCCAAGCACGCGCATCATCACCTTCGAGCTCAACCAGAAGCGCGTCGAGGCCTTCAAAGACCCGCGCGTCAGGCTCGCCATCAACTTCGCCATCAACCGCGAAGGCATCGCCGAGAAGATTCTGCGCGGGTCCGGCACCGCGGCGGGCGAGCTCAGCCCGCCGGGCTATGCCGGCTACGATCCTGCGCTTGTCCCGCGCTACGACCTCGACAAGGCACGCGCCTTGATGAAGGAAGCAGGCTACGAGAACGGCTTCTCGGTGACGATGATGGCCCCCAATAACCGCTACATCGAGGATGCCCGCATCGCCGAGGCGGTCGCCGCCATGCTCGCCAAGATCAACATCAAGGTCGATCTCCAGACAGTGCCCAAGGCACAATACTGGCAGCGCTTCGACGAGCGCGCCGCCGACATCATGATGATCGGCTGGCAGTCCGACACGCAGGATTCGGCGAATTTCTATGAGTTTCTGACCATGACTCCCGACAAGGCGACGGGCTATGGCCAGTACAACGCCGGCAATTATTCGAACCCCGAGGTGGACCGGCTCACGCTTTCGACGCAGACCATGACCGATCCCAAGGCGCGCGCGGAAGTGCTCAAAAAGATCGAGCGCATTCTCTACGACGATGCGGCGCTCGTCCCGCTGCATTGGCAGCATCTCTCCTGGGCCGCGCGCAAGAACCTCGACCTCGGCGCCGTGGTCAACGTCATCGACATGCCTTATCTCGGTGATCTGGTGATCCACTAAAAGCCTTGTCCAAGAGCTTGAGGGAGGCCTCGATGCTGAAGAAGATTCTCATTGCGATCGTCGTGATTATCGCCGCGCTTCTGATCGTCGTTGCGGTTCAACCCTCGGAGTTTAGGGTCGAGCGGACGGCCGTCATCGCTGCTCCCGCCGGCGCCGTTTTCGAGCAGGTGAACAATCTGCGCAAATGGGACGCCTGGTCGCCTTGGGCCAAGCTCGACCCTTCCGCGAAGGTCACCTTCGACGGGCCTGACGCGGGCGCTGGCGCCGCGATGGGCTGGTCGGGCAGCGAAAAGATCGGCGAGGGAAAGATGACCATCGTCGAGAGCAGGCCGAACGAGGACATCAAGATCAAGGTCGATATCATCAAGCCGCACCGGGGCTCGATCGACTCGGAGTTCGGCTTCAAGCCGGATGGCGACAAGACCGACGTGAGCTGGGTCATGAGCGGGCACCAGAATTTCGTCCAGAAGGCGTTCTGTCTGATCATGAACGGCAAGAAAATGATGGGCGATGATCTCGAGGGGGCTCGCCCAGCTCAAATCCGTGGCCGAGCAGGGCAAGAGCTAGCCGCCACCGGCGCGGGAACGCGAGCCGCATGGTGAAGCCCGGTCAGACGGGGTATAGTGCCGGGAATTGACGGAGCGCGTCAGGGGGACTGTCCTGGGGGGCGGGGGCACACGCTCGGCCCGCCCATTGGCCATGAAGTGGGATGTCCTGCGCCTGGATATCTTGCCGAGGCCGCCGCCGCGGCCCCGCGCCGTTGCGGTTGCCGCTCTGATCGGCGTCGCGACCGGATTGATCTCGAGTCTGCCGTCGCCGTTGCCGGATGTCAGGCTGCAAAACCCCGACGTGCTGATCAACGCCGAAGGCGTTCCGCTTCACGCGGGCATTGCCTTCGGGGCAGGGGTCGGGCTCATATCGTGGCTGTGGGCCAAGCGCGACCCCGGAAAATGCCTGCTCGCCATGGCGTTGACGCTGATGGGCTGGCTCGCCGCGGTGAATACGGCGAACGACGCGATGCAGGCCGTGGTCGGCTCGGAACTATTCGGCACCGTCGAAGGCGCCAAGGCGAGCCGGGAGGTCGTGGGTTGGGTCTTGGGCGGGCTGTTCGGTGGCGCGGTCGGCGCAGGGTTGACGGCCTTCGGTGCGGGCGTCCCGGGAGAAGCCATCAGGCGCCCGCAAGCCTGGGGCCTGATCGTCGTCACCGGCACTCTGTTCGGACTTCTGCTCTATCCCGCCGCTCTCGCCGATCTGGTCGCCTTGCTGTTCGTGCCTTGGCAGGCGGCCGTCTTGGCCGCAATCGCCTACGGCCTCTCCCGGCGGAGTTGATCGGACCTCTCCCCGTCGTGAAAAGGTCGCACCGAAACCTGAAAGGCTTCGGTGCGGGTGAGGGGGCATCCATTGAATCCTTATCCCTTTCACCCCAGCCCTCTCCCTGGAGGGAAGAGGGGAGACGAGTATACGGGCCATGAGAGCGGCTGCCGCAGCGCTTGCCTTCAGCATGCGCCGTCTCGCCCAGGCTCTGCTCGTCATGCTGGCGATCCTCGTCATCGCGTTTGCCGTGCGCTCGGCGCTCGGCGATCCGCTGCGCGAGATCGTAGGCGAGGCGGTGCCCGAGGCCGAACGCGAGGCGCTTCGCCATCAGCTCGGGCTCGATGCGCCGTGGCCAGTGCAGCTC
>NZ_DASRGO010000072.1:0-20829 GCF_035650995.1 Methyloceanibacter sp.
GATGGCGCGCGAGCCGGGGCGGCCCAATCTCGCGCTTGCCGACTTCGTGGCGCCGAAGGAGACGGGGCTTGCCGATTATGTCGGAGGCTTTGCCGTGACCGCCGGCATCGGCGAGGAGGACGTGGCGCGGAAGTTCGAGCGAGCGAACGACGACTATTCCAAGATCATGGTCAAGGCGCTTGCCGACCGCCTGGCCGAAGCCTTCGCCGAGGCGCTGCACGAGAAGGTGCGCCGCGAGCTATGGGCCTATGCGCCGGAGGAGAAGCTCACGAACGATGAGCTGATCGCCGAAGCGTATGCGGGCATCCGTCCGGCGCCGGGCTATCCCGCCCAGCCAGACCACACCGAGAAACGCACGCTGTTCCGTCTGCTCGAGGCCGAGAGGGCGGCAGGGGTCAAGCTTACCGAAAGCTGCGCCATGTGGCCCGCGGCCGCCGTTTCGGGGTTATATTTCTCCCATCCGGAAAGCCGCTATTTCGGCGTCGGCAAGATCGGCCGGGATCAGGTCGCCGACTATGCGGCGCGCAAGGGCTGGAGCCAGGAGGAGGCCGAGCGCTGGCTGGGCCCCATCCTCAATTACGACCCGAGGCGCATAGCAAACGCCGCGGAGTGATCCGCGGCGGAGCTAAGCTCAAATTGTGATGGAAGAGGGGTCCCTTAGGCCGGAAGGCCAATGCCCCTAGATCATCCCCAAGATCACGGCGGCGAGAAAGCCGAACGAGATGATCGCCATGATCGCGGTCATTGTGGCTGTGAGTTCCATCGGAAGCTCCTTTCCGATCGGAGGGTCATCGCGCTTGGCAACTGTACGAGCCCCCTCATGGATGGCCAAGACGTTTCCTTTTTGCACCGCACAAACTCCTTTGCGCCGCAGCGCAAGCCGACTAACGCCGCCGCGCGCGTTTGGTTTCACAGCACCGATGGCCAATTGTCCCGGCCTTGCGAAACAGTTGCAAACACTCCCGGCAAGGATGGTAAAAGGCGGAATCGTTGACGGTCCGCGGTTTTCGCGGCCCCGGCAACCATGACCCGGCAAAGTTTGGCCGCGCCGGAAACACAAAGAAGGCGCTGTTCTGGTCTACTCCCCGGCGAAAGGCGCGAGGTGGAGCAGGCGAGGGCCGGCGCCCCGAATGGCGCTTTTGAGAGGGCACATCGCAATGAGGGTCGCAAAGCTTATCGGCCTTGGCGTTCTTTGCATGTTCTTCGCCGATCCGGCGGAGGCGCTCACCATCACCAATACCGATCCCGACGCGCACACCATCACGGTGAAAGCGGGCGGCGACAGCAAGGAGCTTACCATCGAGCCGCAGACGGCGGTCGATCCGCCCTGCGACAAAGGCTGCACCGTCGAGCTCGAGAGCGGCGAACAATACGAGATGCAGGGCCGTGAAGAGGTTTCGATCGAGGACGGCGTGATCTTCGTCGATTCGGCTCCCGGCGCCGATGACGAGGGCGGCTCTCCCGATCAACCGGCCGACGCGCCGGCGAAGCAATAGCTAACCGCGCCTATCGCTTGGCCTGAAGCGGAAACTTTCGCAACAGAATCTCGTCATAGCCGTCGGCAACGAGGCCGCTGAACGTTGCCGCCTCGTGAAATCCGTGACGCCGATAGAAGCGCACGGCTCTCGCGTTGAACGATGAGGCGCAGACCCAGAGATTGCGTGCGCCGAGCCTTATCCCCTCCTGCTCGAACCAGCCGATGATCTCGCTGCCGATGCCGCGTCCCTGAAAGGAAGGAAGAAGCGCGAGCAATTCGAGATAGGGCCCCTTGAGCCAGGGAAAGCGCACCGACACCGCGCCGGCCGCCTCATTGCCCACCTGCACGAGATAACGCGCCGCGCCGCCGTCGGGCGAGGCCAAGAACTTCGCAAGCGCGTTGGCGGAATAGTTCATCACCGACCATGGCGGTATCGCCACGATCGCCTCGGCGAGGGGCATGATCGCGCCTTCCTCGAGCGGAACGAGCCGCGCGCCGTCAAGCTCATTGATCGGGCCCGATAATGCTGAAGAGATCATGCGGCGCCCCCTTCGGCTGCAGCTTCGCAACGTGGCGCGGCGTATCGCCCGGCCGGTTGAGGTAGCATGTCGCGGCGATGACCGGTTTCCCCGCCGCCAGAAGCTCGCTGACCGTCACGAAACTATAGCCCTGTTCCTTGAGCTTGGGGATGGCGAGCGCGAGCGCATCGGCCGTGTGCCAGCCGCGCCCATTGGCGTGCGCAACGATGATCGCGCCGGGATGCGCCTGCGCGAGAATCGTGTTGGCGATGGCCTTGGCCGAACGATGCGGGTCGGGATCGCCGGTGACGATGTCCCATTGGATGGCAACGAGCCCCGCATCGGCCACAGCGGCGAGCGACTTTGCACTGCAACGCCCGTAGGGGAAGCGCATCACGCTCATCCGTTCCGGCACCTCGCTCGCTTGCGCGAAGCCAACGGCGCATTGCTTGGCTAAGAGGCTGGCGCGCGTCTGCGCGTAGGCCGCCTCGGTCAGCACGATCTCGTCGCTGAGGTTGGCGTCGCTTGTGTTCGAGAGGTCGTAATGGCGAAGACCATGGCTGCCGATCTCGAAATTCGGATCTGCCATGAGCTGCCAGGCTCGCTCCTTGTGGGTCTCAAGCCACTTGCCTCCGGCGAAGAACGTGGCCTTGACTCCTTGCGCGCGCAAAAGATCGACGATGCGGCCGTCATAGCCCGCGACATCGCCGTCGGTCTCGCAAAGGTCGAAGGTGAGCGCGATCAGCTTCTCCTCGGGCGGAAGCGCGACGCCCCTGATCGAGCCGCGAAGCTCTGGCGGCACCGGCGTCGCCGCCGGCAGCGGCTGCTGCCGCAACGGCGCAAGGTCGAGCTTGCCGTGGGAGCGTGTCGATAGCCGCTCGCGATCGGTGCCGGCGAGCGCGTCCGGCGCCCAGCAGCGGTTGAGCAGGCCTTGGTCCTCCGCCAGCGCTAGAGGCGGCCATGCCCATGACAGAATTGCGGCAATGTACAGGAGGCGACGCATGCTTCTCTGCGCTTGGGGTTCCGCTAAGCGCCGCATAGATGCGCCTCGGGGTTTAAGCGTCAACCGGCCAAACGTCGCGGAAATGGCAGGGAAGAAATTTTTCCGGGTCGCATGCCCCCGATCAGGCTTGCCGGGCGTTTAAGCCTCTGATCCGCGGCACCTTGAGCTGAAAAAGGAGGAAACCATGCGTAACATCCTCGCGGCAATCTTGTTTGCGGCCCTTGGCCTGAGCCCGGCCTATGCCGCCGAGAATCTCTGCACCGACGCCCATATGAAACAGATGGACGACATGATCGCCAAGATGACGGACGCCGCCAAACAGAAGGAGGCGACCGCCGCTCTCGATCAGTCGAAGGCGGCGATGAAGAAGGGCGATACGGCGGGCTGCATGAAATATATGGCCGAGGCCCACAAGGCCATGGGCATGATGTAGCGCAACGAAAGCCCTATTTGGTGAGCGTGGTCGGAAGGGCCTGTGACACCATTGGGCAATCGAGCGTCTTCTCGAGCGCCTGGACCAGGTCCTCGTCGGTGTTGACCTTGGTGTAGAGGCCGTTATTGGTCTCGGCCAGGCACATGAGATCGACAACCGAATTCTCGCCCGTCCACGAGAAGGTCTCGTAGCGGAAGGCGATAACGTGGATGGTGAGCTGGGCGCCGGTGGCGTGCAGCATCTTGGCGAGTTCGCACGGCGAGCGTCCGCAGGTCTCTTCGCCGTCGGTCACGACCACGATCACACCCGGCTTGTTCTTGTAGTCGAGCACATTCGCCGCCTGCTCGACCGCCGAGGTGAGTGGCGTCTTGCCGGCCGGAACGAGCGCGTTTACGGCGCTCATGATCGGCTCGGCGGCGTCCGGCATCGGCTTCAACTCGAGCTTGACGTTGCATTGATTGTAGGGGCCCGGGCCGTAGGTGATGAGGCCGACCTTGCGGAATTTGGTGGCGCTCGGCAGCACCTCGGCGAGCGCGGAGCGGACCTGATCGATTCGCGCCTCTGAGTTCGGGATTCCGAGCGTCTGGTTGCCCGACATCGAGCCCGATGCGTCGAACACGATCATAGCGTCTTCAGTGCAGGGGGTCGGCTTCTTGTCCTCCGCCGGCGCCCGGACCGGCCCCACGGAAAGAAGGAGGAGCGAGGCAAGAGCCCCAAGGGCGACTTGCCGCACGATGGTCGACGATTTGCCAGGCAACCGCAGGGACATTGCTCAACGCTCCCGGACTTTCATGCCAAATCTAGCAGAAAAGTCGAGTGCTGATTTGAGCCGTGCTGCCGCATGCGGGCTTGGCAAAAAAATTACCAAACCCGTTAGGCGCGACCGGTCAGCCCTTGCCCTTGGTGCGCGTGTGGTTGGGGGCGGCGTTGCGCTCGAGAAACTCGATCATAAGCCCGGCGACATCGACGCCGGTCGCCTTCTCGAGCCCCTCGATGCCGGGCGAGGAGTTGACCTCGAGCACGAGCGGCCCGTTCTTCGAGCGCAACAAATCGACGCCGCAGACATTGAGGCCGAGGGTGCGCGCAGCCTTCACCGCCGCGGTTCGCTCCTGCGGCGTGATGCGCACCTTTTCTCCTGAGCCGCCGCGATGGAGGTTCGAGCGGAACTCGCCCGGCGGGCCGGTCCGCTTCATCGCCGCCACCACCTTGTCGCCGATGACGAGCGCCCGGATGTCGGTCGAGCCGGCCTCCTTGATGAATTCCTGCACCAGGATGTCGACATTGGCGCCCTGGAACGCCTCGATCACCGATTTCGCCGACTTCATCGTGTCGCCAAGCACGACGCCGATGCCTTGCGTGCCTTCGAGCAGCTTGATGATCACCGGCGGACCGCCGACCATATCGATGATGTCTTCAGCTTGGCGCGGATCGTGGGTGTAGGCGGTGACGGGAAGGCCGATGCCGCGGCGCGCGAGCAGCTGAAGCGAGCGCAGCTTGTCGCGCGAACGCCCGATGGCGACGGATTCGTTGAGCGGATAGATGCCCATCATCTCGAATTGGCGCAGCACGGCGAGCCCGTAGAACGTCACCGAGGCGCCGATGCGCGGGATCACCGCATCGAATCCCTCAAGCCGCCGCTTGCGGTAATAAAGCGTGGGCTTGTGCGAGGTGATGTTGATCGAGACGCGCAGCGTATTGATCACCTCGATCTCGTGTCCGCGCGCGCGTGCCGCCTCGCAGATGCGCTGGTGGCTGTAGAGCGAAGGGTTGCGCGCGAGCAACGCGATCTTCATGGAAGGCTCACCTCGGAGGCGTTGGTGGGGGCCGCGCGGTTTATGGCAGCGATTTGCCCGGCTGCGGAGAGGCAGCCTTGCGCCTGCGGCGAAGTCGCGCGGGCAGCTTGCCGAGAAGGAAGGAGCGCCCGGGCTCGATCAGAGCCCGGCTGTCGAGCGCGGTGCGGCCGAGCAACATGCGAAATCCCATCTGGTCGCGATTGGTAAGCGCAAGCTCGATCGGCCACGCTTGCTCGCCGAGCTTGAGCAGCGTGGTGATGATGTAGCGCTTCTCGACTCCGCCTCCGGAGTTCCGCACCGTGCGCTGATCGATGGCGCGCGCTTCGCAGGCGACCTTCACGGCGTCGCTCTGCTGCATCGGTTGGAGCACGAACCGCACCCACAGCGCGCCGCCCCGGCGGAAAGGTTCGATCGAATAAGCATGGAGCACGCTGGTACGCGCGCCGGTGTCGATCTTGGCCTTGATGGCATGAACGCGGAGATCGGGCAGCGCGACCCATTCGCGCCACCCCACCGTGAGCGGCTCCCTGGTGATGCGTGCTTCCATGCCCTTCAAGCGAAAAGATGCGCCGGCCTTAGTCTTATCCTCGAAGCCGCGTGCCGCCAATAACCGCCGCTTCTAGGGTCTCCCCTCGTTCGTCTATAGTGAGGAGAGCCGGGGCTTCGGGGGAGGGGAGCATGGGCAAGAACCAGCATGTGGTCGCCCACGATGGCGGCTGGGCGGTCAAGGCCGAAGGCGCCCAAGAACCGACCGCCCGGTTCAAGACTCAGGGCGAAGCTTGGGAGAAGGCCAAGGCGATCGCCCGCAAGGAGCGCTCCGAGGCCTTGCTTCACGGCAAGGACGGCCTGATCCGCGCCCGCAACACTTACGGCTATGACCCACGCCGCATCAAGGGATGAACCCCTCCCCACAGGGCGGCCGGATTAGGGGCTGAAGATCAGCGCGACATAAACGATGAACAGGAGCAGGTGCACCGTGCCTTGCAGCACGTTGGTGCGCACCCCGCCGAAGGTCAGCGCGCTCATGAACAGGGTGAGGATCAGGAGCACGGTCTGGACCTCGTCGAGACCGAGATGCACTTGGCATCCGGTGATAAGACCGATGATCAGTACGGCGGGGATGGTAAGTCCGATGGTGGCAAGGGCCGAGCCGAGACAGACATTCACCGCGCGCTGGAGATGATTGCGCAGCGCTGCATGGAATGCGGTCAGCCCCTCGGGCGAGAGCACGAGCAGGGCGACCATGACGCCGCCGAGCGCGTCGGGCAGGCCTAGTCCCTCAAGCCCGAAATCGACGATGATAGCGAGATATTCCGAGAGCAGGAGCACCGGCGCCAGCGTCAATAGGAGCATCCCGATATGGAAGCCGAGAGAGCCGGGCTGCCGCACATGCTCTTCGATCTCGTTGCCGAGCAACTCGTGCGCGCCGTCGCTTTCCGGCTCGGCGAAGAAGGCGCGATGCCGCATCGTCTGGATGATCAGGAATACGATGTAGAACAGGACGGTAATGACGGCGAACAGGAGCGCCTTGGCGGGCGCCTCGATCGGATCGGGTGCCGTCTTGGTGTAGTTCGGAATGATCAGGGCGAATACCGCGAGTGCCGCGATCACCATGAGGAAGGCGCGCGCGCCGGCGAGATTGTATTCCTGCTCCCAGTAGCGCAGGGCGCCCATGAGCAGCGCCGCGCCCACCATGCCGTTCAGCACGATCATCAGCGTGGCAAACATGGCATCGCGCGCGAGCGTCGGGTTGTTTTCGCCGTGCAGCATGATCGAGGCGAGGAGAGACACTTCGATCGCGATGACCGACAAGGTCAGTACCAGCGTGCCGTAGGGTTCGCCGAGGCGCTCGGCAACGGCTTCGCCGTGACGCACCACGCCGAAGGCACACCACATCATGGTCCCGAACAGCCAGAGGAATAGGAGGACAGTTCGCGGGTAGTTGGCGAGTTCGGAAAACAGCGAGTCCTGGTAGAGATGGCAAACGAGGACGCTCAAAAACCCCGTTGCCGCGGGGACAAGCATTTTGAGCAGAGTACGCAAGGGAAGCGCGGTCGCTTTGGCCGCCGACCCGAAAGTCTCGCGCTGGTTCATCGAGCTCCCGTCTCTCCCCGGCCGAGATAAATTTCGATCACCTTTCATGGGCGCCGATGAGGCGAAACCGGCATGGCGTCGCTTTGCCGCGACACTCGGCGATTTCCCCTCAATTTGATGAGATTCTGTTTACCGCGTTTGCGAATTTTGTCGGCCGCGTTTTGCCTGATGGGTCCGTTTGTTTGCAACTGGCGCGCGATGCTCCCCGCAAAAGACGTGGAGGCGCGTCTTGTTGGACCAGGGCTCCTCCACGAAAAGGCGTGGAGGCGCATCATGGACCGCAATTCAGGGACCATGCGAGCTTTGCTCGGCGGCACGGCCGCCGCGCTCTGCCTCGCATCGACTCTGCTTGTCGCGGCCTGCGCGGCTAAGGAGCCTTACGACTTCCCGGTCATGAGGCTCACGAGCGCGCCGGCTACGACTGCCAGTACCCAACCCTCGCAATAATTCGAGGCCGGCATGAGATTCTTCATCGGCGCATTGGCGCTGGCCGTCCTCTTCGCGCTGGTCGGCCTGCCGGTAGCCGCGGTGTTGGGCTGGGTTCCGCTCAACGCCACGGAACGGAAGGTGGCAAGCTCGGCCGACAAGGTCGCCGCGCCCTCCATCCCGAACTGATCGCCCCAGCCTTCTTCTGGCCGGCGCGCCGCACTTCATGTAAAAGCCCTTTACATGAATGCATCGGACGATTCTCGCTGGCGCCGGCCGCGCTCGTATCATCATGGCAACCTTAAAGAGGCTCTGCTCGAGGCCGCGCGCAAGCTCATCGAGGAACACGGCGCCTTCGGTTTCAGCCTGACCGAAGCGGCGCGGCTTGCCGGCGTAAGCCCGGCCGCGCCCTACCGGCATTTCCGCGACCGTGACGCGCTCCTCGCCGAGGTCGCGCGCAACGGCTTCGAGCGCTTCGCCGCGCGTCTCGACAGGGCGTGGAACAACGGCGTGCCGACTCCGCTCTCGGCCTTCGATGCGCTGGGCAAGGCCTATCTCGCCTTCGCGCGCGAGGAGCCCGCGAGCTACGCCGTGATGTTCGAGACCGGTTTCGCCGGGGAGGGAACCCCGCTTCCCGCCGCCGAGCGGGCCTTCGATGTGTTGCAGAAAGCGGCCCTGGCCCTCTGCCGGGCGCTCCCCGAGACCGAGCGCCCGCCGGTCAGATTGATGAGCCTGCATATCTGGGCAGTCTCGCACGGCGTCGCGACGCTCTTCGCCCAAGCCGAGCTCCAAGCCCGCAAGGTGCCGATGAGCCCAGAGGAAATCCTCGAAAGCGCCATGCTCATCTACCTGAGAGGACTCGGCATTCTGCCGGGCGCCAAGCCTTAGCGCGGAGGATCAATTGATTGCCCGGTCAAGCCGGGCAATGACGCGATCAGCGGCGCGCCTCGAGCCACTGCAGCACGCGCTGCCAATCGGCCTCGGTGCCGTTGAAGCTGTTGCGGTCGACGCGGCCGGCAACGCCCGGCACCTTTCCCGTGGTGGTGAACTGCCAGAAGGCCCAGGAACGCCCGCTGTATTTCGCTTCGGGCGCAGCGGCCACCGAGCGCAGCCAATAATGATAGTCGGTGAACTCGCCCTCGAGCACGTCGCGATAGAACACGGGGTCGGTGTAGATGATCGGCTGCTTGCCGGTATGCGCCTGCATCGCGTCGAGCATGGTCTTGATCTTGGCGAGCGCCACCTCGCGCGAGACGTGATGCGGGCAGGTCTTCGACGCGCTGTTCCACTCGACATCGAGCACGGGCGGCAGGGCGTCGGGATCGGCCGGCACGTTCAGCATGAACCAGAGCGCCTGCTCTTCGGCCGGACGGCACCAATAGATAAAGTGGTAGGCGCCGCGCACGATGCCGGCGTTCTTGGCGTTCTGCCAGTTCTCCAGAAATTTCGGATCGAGGTGGTCGCCGCCCTCGGTCGCCTTGATGAAGGCGAAGCGGACGCCCGCCGCTTTGGCCTTCGCCCAGTCGATGTCGCCTTGCCAGTAGGAGACGTCGATACCCTGCACCGGCATGGTCCTCGCAGCGGCAACGCCGGCGTGCGGCTTGCCGTCGGAGAGCGATTGCGCAAGCGCACCCGCCCCGGACCCGCACAGGACCAGAACGCCGATCGTTACTGCGGCGAAAATGCGCTGACGCAAGTCCAAGCTCCCCGTCACAAGCCGACCCGGCTTTTCCCTCTGCCGTGCTCGGCAGCCGAAGGCTAACCGGGCAGGGCTTAAGATATTTTTGCCGCGCCCGGGCTCCCCCAAAAGCATGGCACTCGATCACATTTGTGGCGAGGCCCCTTGAAGCCTTGCCAACAAGGGGCATCTATGTGAATGTAAATAACATTCACACCGAAGGAAGGAGCGGCGATGCAGTTGGTTGCGACCTTGGACGAATACGGGAAGCCGGCATGGATCACAGCCATGATCGTCGGCTTCCTCCTGTGGTGGCCCATCGGCCTTGGCGTTTTGGCTTATCTGATCTGGAGTGGACGCATGGGATGCGGAGCCTGGAAGCACGAGTGGAAGGATAGTGAGTTCGGCCGCGAGGTGATGCGTTGGCGAAGGGGCATGAGCCCGCTCAAGTCGACCGGCAACCGCGCCTTCGACCAGTATCGCGAAGACACGCTGCGGCGGCTCGAAGAGGAGGCCGAGGAGTTCCAGGCCTTCCTGCAGCGGCTGCGTCACGCCAAGGACAAGGCCGAGTTCGACCAGTTCATGGCCGAGCGTAGGGGCGCCGCTCCCACGACGTAATATCCGGGCCGTTCCTGCGAACGAACGAGAAGAGAGGCAACGCGTAGGAAGGCGCGGGACTGATTGTCCCGCGCCTTTTTCTTGGGATGCAGCCAGCGCCTTGTGTGCTAGAAGGACCGCCAATTTTTTTCGGTCCAGACATGAGTGCCGCTATGCGACTGCTTCTTTCCACCGCCTTGAGCCTCCTCGTTCTTTCACCGGTCTCGGCCTATGCCGGCTGCCTCCAGGCGGAACAGGCCACGACCATTATCGAGGGCGTCTTGTCAGAGGGCACATTCACCGACGCCAACGATCAGCCCGAGCAGGCCTTCATTCTGACGCCGCTCGTCCCGACCTGTCTCGCCGGCGACGACAACGTCGATGCGAGCGAGACGGTGGGGGAAATTCAGATCTTCTCCTCGAACGAGGAGGTCGCGAAGACCATCACGAGCTACGTGGGCAAAGACGTGTTCGTTCAGGGCACGCCGTTCGGCGCCCACACTGCGCACCATCACGCGCCGATCGTGATGGACATCACCAACATCCAGGTCAACTGAGCCGATGGCGCCTGTCGTCACGCGCCTTGCGCTGGTGTCCGGTGTCCTCGCCGTGTTCCTTCCATTTGCGGCACGCGCCGCGTTGCTGGACTGGGAGACGCTCGCCGACGATCCCGAGAGCTATATCGGCAAGCCGGTCGAGGTCATCGGCTATTGCGCCGAAGACGGCGATGCGGGAGGCTACCGCTGCTCGACCGAGGGCGACCTCTATATCGCGACGCCCGACATCAAGCCCGACTTCGCCAAGCGCAAGATCGAAGAGAATTGCGGCGGGTTGGATGTGGTCGAGCGGAGCGATTTTTGCCGCGCCAAGATCAGCTTCACGCCGCGATCGGTCTCGACCGCCAAGGATCTCGAGCCGGACAAGACCATCACCGTCATCGCGACCGACATCGCCACGCTGAAGTTCTAGTCGTCGCCGGCTAGCGCCGTTCGCTCTTCTTGCCGAAGCCGCCGCCGGTCGGCGTCTTGATGATGATTGCTTCGCCCGGCTCGAGCACGGTCTGGTCGGAGCTTTTCAGCTTCTCGATCCGCCCGTCCTTGCGCCGCACCCAATTCTCGCCGGGCCGGCCGGGATCGCCGCCATGCAAGCCGAACGGCCTCACCTTGCGGAAGCCCGACAGGATGGCGCAGTCCATTCTCTCGAGGAAGCGGATGGCGCGCAGCGTGCCGTCGCCCGCCCGCCATTTGCCTTTGCCGCCCGAGCCGCGCTGAATGGAGAAGCGCTCGATCAGCACCGGATAGCGGAGTTCGAGCACTTCGGGGTCGGTCAGACGCGAATTGGTCATGTGCGTCTGCACCGCGGCAGCCCCGTCGAAGCCTTCGCCGGCCGGCGCGCCCGAGCAGATCGTCTCGTAATACTGAACGCGCTCGTTGCCGAAGGTGAGATTGTTCATCGTGCCTTGCGCCGAGCTTAAGCAGCCGAGCGCGCCGTAGAGGCAGTTCACGATCGTCTGGCTCGTCTCGACATTGCCGCCGGCGACCGCCGCAGGGTAACGCGGGGAAAGCATCGAGCCCTTCGGCACCACGATTTTGATGCGGCGGAGGCAGCCGGCATTGAGCGGGATGTCGTCGTCAATGAGGGTGCGGAAGACGTAGAGCACGCAGGCACGCGTAATCGGCTCGGGCGCGTTGAACATGTCGGCCGTCTGGGGGCTCGTGCCGGTGAAATCGACTACGGCGGTCTTTTTCTTGCGGTCGATCTTGAGCGCGACCTTGATCACGTTCCCCTGGTCGGTCTCCACCTCGAACCGCGCGCTCTTGAGTTTGGCGATGGCCTTGCCGATCGCCTCGGCCGCGTTGTCCTGGACATGCCCCATATAGGCACGCACCACCGCGAGCCCGTAGTGGCGGACCATATTGTGCAGTTCGCCGACCCCCTTCGCGTTGGCGGCGACCTGCGCCTTCAAATCGGCGATGTTCTGCTCCGGGTTCCGCGCAGGGTAGGGGCCGTCGGTGAGGAGCTTGCGCACCGCGTCATCGCGGAAGCGCCCGGCCTCCACCAGTTTGAAGGGATCGATATAGATTCCTTCCTCCTCGATTCGTGTTGCCTTCGGGCTCATCGAACCCGGAGCGATGCCGCCGATGTCGGCGTGATGGCCGCGCGCGGCAACGAAGAACAGAAGATCGGGGCCGTTCTCGGCGAAGACCGGCGTCACGACCGTAATGTCGGGCAGATGCGTTCCGCCGTTGTAAGGCGCGTTCAGCATCCACACGTCGCCCGGCTTGAGCGTGTCCGCCTCGCGCAGGACGGTCTCCACGCTTCGGTCCATCGAGCCGAGATGGACCGGGATGTGCGGAGCGTTGGCGATCAGCCTCCCGCGTTCATCGAAAATGGCGCAGGAGAAGTCGAGCCGCTCCTTGATGTTGACCGAGCGCGCGGTGTTTTGCAGCGCATAGCCCATCTGCTCCGCGACCGAGACGAAGAGGTTGTTGAACACTTCGAGCAGGACGGGATCGGCCTGTTTGCTCGCGCGCGGCGTCGCGCGCACCTCTAAGCGTGAAAGCAACAAATGATTCCTGGCGGTGGCTTCGGCCTGCCAGCCGGGCTCAACCACGACCGTCTGATGGTCCTCGATGATGAGGGCAGGCCCCGCAATGCGCATTCCCGGGGCGAACGTCGCCCTGAGAACGACCGGCGCGTTATGCCAGGTGCCTTGCGTGAAGATCGCGGCTTCGGTTGCGATCTCGGGCTTGCCGTCAGTCGATTTGAGTTCGGGCTCTCTCGGGCGCTTGCCGCCGCCTTCGCCCGCCGCCTCGACGGCCTCGATCTCGATCTCCTTGCCGGGACTGATGAAGCCGAAGCGCTTCTGATGCGCGATCTCGAACAGCGCGCGCATGCCGGCGAGGCTCGCCACCGGAATAGGAATGGCGCTGTCGGTGCCGGCGTAACGGAGATGGGCCTGGGCGGTGAGGGTGATGGCGCTTTCACTCACGCCCTGGCGCACGAGCTCGGCCTTCACCTCCTCGTCGAGCGGGGCGCGAATGGCGGCAAGCGTGGCAAGGCCATCCTCGTCGAGCGGCGCAAGCACGGCCTTCGAGCGCATCGCCGCGATCGAGGCGAGCCCGATGCCGTAAGCCGACAGCACGCCCGACAGCGGATGGATCAGCACCTTCGACATGCCGAGCGCCTCGGCGACGAGGCAGGCATGCTGGCCGCCGGCGCCCCCGAACGCATTCAGCACATATTCGGTTACGTCGTAGCCGCGTTGCACCGAAATGGTCTTGATCGCGTTCGCCATGTTCTCGACCGCGATCCTGATCGCGCCATCCGCGACCTCTTCCGGCGTCTTGCCGGAGCCGAGCTTGCGCGCAAGCGCCTTGAAACCCTTGCGCACGCCTTCGCGGTCGAGCGGCTGATCGTGGCCGGGGCCAAAGATGCGCGGGAAGAAATCGGGGACCAGCTTGCCCGTCATGACGTTGGCGTCGGTGACCGTGAGCGGACCGCCGCGCCGGTAGGAGAGGGGGCCGGGATTGGCACCTGCCGAGTCCGGTCCGACGCGAAGCCGCATTCCGTCATAGTGGATGATCGAGCCGCCGCCCGCCGCCACGGTGTGGATCTGCATCATCGGGGCGCGCACGCGTACGCCCGCGATCACGCTCTCGAAGCTCCGCTCGTAGACGCCGTCATAGTGGCAGACGTCGGTCGATGTGCCGCCCATGTCGAAGCCGATGATCTTGGCGAAGCCGGCAAGCAGCGCCGTCTCGACCGCGCCCACCACGCCGCCCGCGGGTCCCGACAGGATCGCGTCCTTGCCCCTGAAGAGATGCGCCGAGGTCAACCCGCCCGAGGACTGCATGAACAGCAATCGCGGATTTCCTTCCTCCCCCTTGCGGGGAGACCGACCGGCGAAGCCGACCGGGTGGTGGGCCTCGCGCGTCACCCTGCCTGGCGCGGAGTTCGCTTCGTTCATGCTCGCCACCCTCCCCATCAAGGGGAGGGACGATTTTCCCGCTAGTGCCGCGGCCACGCGATCGACATACCTGCGAAGCAGCGGCGAGAGATAGGCGTCGACCACGGCGGTGTCGCCGCGCCCGACGAATTTGACGAGCGGGCTCACCTCATGGCTCGCCGAGACCTGCGTGAAGCCCGCGAGCCGCGCCGCCTCGGCCGCCGCGACTTCGTGCGCCGGATAAGCGTAGGAATGCATGAAGGCGATCGCCACCGAAGCGATGCCTTCGGCTCGCGCCTCGCGCAGCGCCGCGACCAAGGTGCCGAGATCGAGCGGCGTCTCGACCGTGCCGTCGGCGCGCACGCGCTCCGGGACCTCGACCACCTTGGCGTAGAGCATCGACGGCTTCTCGACGCGGCGGGCGAAGATCTTGGGCCGCGCCTGGTAGCCGATCTCGAGGGCGTCGCGGAAGCCTTCGCTGACCACAAGCAGCACCCGATCGCCCTTGCGCTCGAGCAGCGCATTGGTGGCGACCGTCGTTCCCATCTTGACGCTCTCGATCGAAGCCACGGGGAGCGGCTTGCCGCGCTTCACGCCGAGGAGATCGGCGATGCCGGCGATGGCCGCGTCCTCGTAGGCCTCTGGGTCTTCGGACAGGAGCTTGTGCGTCAGAAGCCGCCCGTCTGGCGCGCGCGCGACGATGTCGGTGAACGTGCCGCCGCGGTCGATGAAGAATTGCCACCTGCCGCGCATGCTCAGCCGATACGCTTGAGCCCGGCGGCGTAACGCTTCCAGCGTTTGACGTAGACGTCTGCGGCGCGCGCGATCATGGCGCGCACCTTCTCGTCGCTCTCGCGCACGGCCTTGGCGGGCGAGCCCAAGATGACCGAATTTTCAGGGAAGGTCTTGCCTTCGGTGATGAGCGCGTTCGCGCCGACAAGCGAGTTCGCGCCGATCTTAACCCCGTTCAGCACGATCGCGCCCATGCCGATCAAGCTTCGATCGCCGATGGTGCAGCCGTGCAGAATGACGTTGTGCCCAATGACGCAATCCGTGCCGACGGTGAGCGGAAAGCCGGGGTCGGTATGGAGCGTGCAATTGTCCTGAATCTGGCTTCGTGCGCCGATCTCGATCCACTCGTTGTCGCCGCGCAGAACCGAGCCGTACCAGATGCTGACGTCCGAACGCAGGCGCACGCGCCCGACGACCGCGGCCGTTTCGGCGACCCAATAAAGGCCATCGGCGGGAAATTCCGGTGCCTGCCCGTCGAGCTCATAGATTGCCATGCACGCTCCTTTTCTTTCGCGGCGCGGACCGCGTCTTGCCGAGTTCGCCTTCGAGCGCCGTCACCTTGCGGCGAAGCTCCGAGCTCTCGAGCTCGGCATACATCGCCGCGGCGTCGCGGGCGAGTCGCGCCAGCATGGCGCGCTCGTTGTGATCGAGGTCGGTCCCGGAGGCATGCGGCCCATAGAAGGAGACCGCGAAGCAGCGCGCCGGGCTGACCGCGGGCACGCCGAAGATAGGGCGTGCGAGGCCTTGCGGCAGGTCGAGGCCGCCGCCGTCCTCATCCCCGATGTCGAATGGTTTGCCTTTCGCAAGGGGTGCGAGCAGGGGTTCATCCGGTGTAAGCGTGCGCGTCGCCACGTCCTCCCAGCCCTTGCCGCTCTCGTCGCGGACGTAAGCGCCGTTGCGCCTGCGGAACGAAGCGGCGGAAGCCAGCGTGAGCGCCTCGGAGGTTCCGTCGGCCAACAGACGATCGATCTCGATCGCCGCCTTCGCCGATCTGATCGCCGCCCCGAGCCTAATCTCGGCCGCATCGAGCTCGCGATTGAAATAGCGATCGGCCCAGTGCACGGCGCCTTCATGCAGGCGGGTGATCAGGAACACGGCAACCGCGCCAAGCACAAGCCAAGCCCAGCCCGGCAGCTCGAGGGTGCTCTGGAGATGCTCGACCTGAGCATGCAGGAGAAGAGCGGGGATACTGAGCGTGAGACCGAGCAGCGTCACGCGGCGGAGCGGGATCATGACGCTCACCACGCGCTCGCGCCGGATCGCCTCGAACACGAACAGGCAGAGGATGCCGTTGACGAGATAGAGCAGCCCGATCACGTCCTCCGAAGGCCTGAACTCGCCGGAGGTGGCAAAGAAGGTCGTCTCGGAGGCGAGTTCGGCGATAAGGAACGTGGGCAGTCCGATCAGGCATCCCCAGATCACCCAGCGCACGCGCTGATAGTCCTCGGGCCTCTGCGTCTTGCGCCGGGCAAGCAGGATGCCGAGCGCGCCGACATCGGCGGCGAAGCCGAAAAAGATCCCCGCGCGCGTGATCGTTTCGCTGGGATAGCCGAGCACGGCGTCGTAGGAGGCGAGGAGAAGCGCCGAGAAGAACAGCGCAACAAGCGGCAAAGCGCGTTCGAGCGGACGCCAGCGCGGCTCGGTCGTGTTGTTGGGCACGCGCAGTACGAACAGAAGGAAGCCCGCATAGGCTGCACCCTCCGCGAAGCAGGAGGCGACATCCTGCATGAGGAGCGCCGCGGGCCATTGCTGGAGAATGGCGTAGAAGGCGTATTCCTGCCCCGGATTGAACCAGTTGGCGTAGAGAAAAAAGCCCCAGCTCATCGCCGATGGCCTGGTCCACACCAGCCAGGCTGCGGCGATCACCACGAGAATGCCCGCGATCTGGCAGGCCAGGTTGACGGCGCTAACCAGGAAATTGGCGGGGCGCTGGACGGCGACGAGGGTGACTTGGCGCTCGGACGCGGTTCCCGTCGCGGCAATCGGGAGCGTGATGGTGCTGCCTGGCAAGACGAAATCGAGCCCGCCGAGCGCAGTCAGCGCCGGACCGCAGCTTGCAATGTCCGGCGGTCGGCAATCGAGGCGTTCGAGATCGATCCGGTCGCCGACCCTCACGCCCGCCCGCCACGCCGGGGAAGACTGCTCGTCCTCGAACGGTCCGGAGACGCTATAGATCAGGCCGTCATTGTTGGCGTAAAAGCCGAACGACCCGAGCGGTTGCACCACGCGCACGAGGTCCGGCACGATCATGGCGAGGCCCCAGAGGGCAAGCAGCATTACCAGGATTCGGTGGCGGATCATGTGCGGGAATTCGTTCGGCGCCGGAATCATCATAGACAATAGTGGACAAGGCGGCGTCAATTGGCGGCCAGGCCAAAAAGGGGGACGGGGTGATGGCCAGCAAGACCTCTGAGACCGCGCGCGCAAAGGGCAAGGCACCCTTGGAAGAAGCGCCCGCGCAAACCGGGGGGCTCGACCGCTTCTTCGCACTCACCGAGGCGGGTTCGAGCGTTTCAACCGAGCTCAGGGCCGGCCTCGCGACCTTCCTCACCATGGCCTACATCATGTTCGTCAATCCGGCGATCCTCGAGAAGGCCGGCATGGATCATGGCGCGGTGTTCGTCGCCACCTGCCTCGCCGCGGCGGCAGGTTCGGCCATCATGGGGCTCTACGCCAATTATCCGATCGCGCTCGCCCCCGGCATGGGGCTCAACGCCTATTTTGCCTTCACCGTGGTGCCGGAGCTCGGCGGCAACTGGCAGCTCGCGCTTGCCCTCGTGTTCGCCTCGGGCGTGCTCTTCTTCGCACTGTCGCTCTCGCCGCTGAGGGCTTGGCTCATCGATGCGATTCCGATGAGCCTCAAGCTCGGCATCGCGGCCGGCATCGGCTTTTTCCTCGCGCTGATCGGCTTGCAGAACGCGGGCATCGTCGCTGACCAGCCCGTGACCCTGGTCACGCTCGGCGATCTGTCGAAGCCGCAGGCCTCGCTCGCCGCGGCCGGTTTTCTCGTCATCGCCGCGCTCGCGGTGCGCAAAGTGCCGGGCGCCATCATCATCGGCGTTCTCGCCGTCACCATCGCCGCCGCTGCGCTCGGGCTCGAGCCTTGGCGTGGAATTGCCGCTTCGCCGCCCTCGCTTGCCCCGACCTTCCTCAAGCTGGATCTCGCCGGCCTGGCGCACCTCTCCCTCGTCACCATCGTTCTGACGCTTCTCCTCGTCACCATCCTCGACACGACGGGGACGCTGATCGGGGTTGCCCGCCAAGCCGGGTTGCTCGACGAGGAGGGACGGTTGCCCCGGCTTCGCCAGGCCCTTCTTGCCGATTCAGGTTCGGCCATGCTCGGTGCCCTGTTCGGCACCTCGACCACCACCGCCTATATCGAGAGCGCGGCCGGCGTCGAGGAGGGCGGCCGCACGGGTCTCGCCGCCGTGGCCGTGGCGGTTCTCTTCCTGTTGAGCCTGTTCCTCGCCCCGCTCGCCGAGAGCGTGCCGGCCTACGCCACGGCGCCCGCGCTCCTGTTCGTGGCCTTCCTCATGGCGGCAAGCCTCGGCGCGCTTCGCTTCGACGACCCGACCGACTACATCCCTGCGCTGCTCATCGCCCTCCTGATGCCGCTCACCTATTCCATCGCCACCGGGATCGGGCTCGGTTTCATCGCCTATGTGGCGCTGAAGGGGCTCACCGGCCGTTTGCGGGATATCAACGCGGCTGTCGCCGTCATCGCGCTCGCTTTCCTGCTCAAGCTCGCCTTCGCCTAGAGAATTTCCGCGATATAGCGAGCTCGAACGGCCGGGCCTTGTAACCCCGAACCCCCTCCGCTATGAGGGTCGGCGAAAGTGGTCGATTAAAAAGCGTCATCGATGGATACCGAAGCCCCCAAGGAACCTCGACGCCACGCCAGCAGCCTATTTGGCGTGTTCATCACGTCGGTTTGCGCCGCCATCGTCATGGCCGGCGGCTTTGGCATTGTGATCGAAGCCTTCGTGGTTGCCGCCGCAAATCTGTTCGCGCTCGGCCATATGTTCGTGGTGGTGGGGAGCGTGGCCACCGGCGCCCTCACGCTTTGGCTCGCCGCCTGGACCTTCGCGCGCTCCTGGCATGTCGAGCGGCGGCTTCGGGAAGGGCTCGAGGTCGACGAGCCCAAGCTTTCGATCCTCGCCAATTTCCGCGGCTATGGCTCGACCTAGAGCCATTTCGGCCGTGGCGAGCGGAAAAAGTTGGCTTCGATTCTCCGCATGCGGGACCGCGAAAAAGCCCTTATGCTCTAGCGAAAGCAACACGTCTGGGGGAGTTCGGTAATGTCGATTTGGGGGAAGCTCGCTGGCGCCGCGGCAGGGCTCGCCATCGGCGGCCCGATCGGGGCGCTGCTCGGCGGGGTGGCGGGGCATTACGTCATCGATCGCGACCAGGAGCAGGACGGCCCGGCTGAGAACCAGGTGGCGTTCACCGTCGGCGTGATCGCCCTCGGCGCCAAGATGGCCAAGGCCGACGGCGTCGTGACCATGGACGAGGTCAACGCCTTCAAGGAAGTGTTCAAGGTGCCCGAGGGCGAGATGAAGAACGTCGCCCGCGTGTTCAATCTCGCCAAGCAGGACGTGGCCGGCTACGAGGCCTATGCCGAGCAGCTCGCAACCATGTTCAAGGGCAACCGCAAGCTGCTCGAAGACGTGCTCGAAGGCCTGTTCCACATCGCCAAGGCCGACGAGCAACTGCACCCCAACGAGGAGCAGTTCCTTCACCAGGTGGCGAAGCGCTTCGGCTTCACCGACACGGAGTTCAGCTACATTAAGGCGCGCCACGTCATCGCCGCCAAGCGCAATCCTTACGATGTGCTCGGCATCAAGCCCTCGATCACCAACGAGGAGCTCAAGAGCCACTACCGCAAGCTCGTCGCCGAAAACCATCCCGACAAGCTGATCGCGCGCGGTGTGCCGAAGGAGTTCGTCACGCTCGCCACCGAGAAGGTCGCGACCATCAACGAGGCTTACGAGGCGATCGCCAAGGAGCGCGGTATGTAGCCGGCGGCCTCGGCGCTCGCCCAATCCGTCATGGCCGGGGTTTGTCCCGGCCATCCACGATTTGTTTTCATGACGCTGGCGTCCTAAGACGTGGATGCCCGGCATGAAGCCGGGCATGACGAAATCAGATTTGTTCACCACATGATTGCCGCCCCCGACAGTCCGCTTGCCACGCTGTGGTGCCCGTCGCCCAATCGCGAACCCCGGCGGGGCGCGTCGGCGCCCGACATGCTGATCCTCCACTACACCGGCATGGAGTCGGCCGAGGCCGCGCTCGACTGGCTCACGCGCGAGGAGGCCAAGGTCTCCTGCCACTATCTCGTCGACGAGGAGGGCCGCATCGCCCAGATCGTGGCCGAGAGCGAGCGCGCCTGGCATGCCGGTCAAAGCAGCTGGCATGGCGAGACCGACATCAATTCCCGCTCGATCGGCATAGAGATCCACAACCCGGGCCACGATTTCGACTATCCGGATTTTACGGAGGCCGAGATGCAGGCGGTCGAGGCGCTCTGCCTCGACATTCTGCGCCGGCACGCAATCCCGCCCGAGAATGTGCTTGCCCATTCCGACGTGGCGCCGGGGCGGAAACGCGATCCCGGCGAGAAGTTCGACTGGGCGCGCCTCGCGCGCAAAGGAATCGGGCTCTGGGTCGAACCCGTGCCTGTCGGGCACGATCAGGGGCTCGGTCCGGGCGATGAAGGCGAAGCGGTCGCCGAGCTTCAGCGCAACTTGCGCGCCTTCGGCTATGGCGTCGAAGTGACCTCGACCTACGGCACCGGGCTCGAGAAGGCGGTCGAGGCTTTCCAGCGCCACTTCCGCCCGGCGCGCATCGACGGCCGCGCCGATGTCTCAACCCGCGAAACCCTGAAGCGCCTGCTCGCCGCGCGCAGCGCGCCGACCGTTTGATCGTCGCCTAATTGGTGACGTCGAAGTCCATGCCCTCGAAGGTGTAGAGCGGCTGCTGCGTCCAGATGCCGTCCTCCTCGACCGGGATTTTGTGCATCTTGACGTTGTCGACCTCGAGCTTGCCGGTCTTCTGGTTCACCCAGAA
>NZ_DASRGO010000073.1:0-9425 GCF_035650995.1 Methyloceanibacter sp.
ACACCACGAATTTGGATATAGACGCCGCGTTCAAGGCAGCCATCGATCTGATCGATGCTGCGCTCCGCCATGCCGGGCAGGCCGTTTGAGGCTCCTGCCCATTTTGCATTGGCGCACCACTTTTCGAGGTTTTCCGCGGGAAAGCGAGCGGAGCCGGGGTGGCCGTGAACGGGCCGCCTGGCTATGCAACGCTCCCGTGGCCACAATCGGCCGTTACCCGTGCATGGGGGCAACGGCGAAGCGAGGAACGGAGTTATGATGCGATGGCGAGTAGGAGCCTAGATGATCGAGCCGCAGACTAGCGTAAGCCATCCGAGCCGCGACGAGTTCGCGGCTCTCCTTGAGGAGTCGCTCACCGGAACCGCGCTCCAGGAAGGCAGTGTCATCAAGGGCACCATCGTTGCCATCGAGAAGGACGTGGCCGTCATCGATGTCGGGCTCAAGACCGAGGGCCGCGTTCCATTGAAGGAATTCGGCGTTCCCGGCCGCGCCCACGGCCTTTCCGTTGGCGACGAGGTCGACGTTTATCTCGAGCGCGTCGAGAACGCGGCCGGCGAGGCGGTGCTGTCGCGCGAAAAGGCGCGCCGCGAGGAGAGCTGGACGAGGCTCGAGGAGAAATACAAGGCCGGCGAGCGCGTCGAGGGCGTGATCTTCAACCGCGTCAAAGGCGGCTTCACCGTCGATCTCGACGGCGCCGTAGCCTTCCTGCCGGGAAGCCAAGTGGACATTCGCCCGATCCGCGATATCGGCCCGCTGATGAACGTGCCGCAGCCGTTCCAGATCCTGAAGATGGACCGCCGGCGCGGCAATATCGTCGTCTCCCGCCGCTCGGTGCTGGAAGAGACGCGCGCCGAGAAGCGCAGCGAGATCGTGGCCCGCCTCGAAGAGGGCCAGGTGATCGAAGGCGTGGTCAAGAACATCACCGACTACGGCGCCTTTATCGACCTCGGCGGCATCGACGGCCTCCTGCACGTCACCGACATGGCGTGGAGACGCGTCAACCATCCGTCCGAGATCGTCAATGTTGGCGACACGGTGAAGGTGCAGATCATTCGCATCAACCCCGAGACCCAGCGTATCAGCCTCGGCATCAAGCAGCTCGAGGCCGATCCGTGGCAGGGCATCGCCGCCAAATATCCGGTCGGTTCCCGCTTCAAGGGCACGGTCACCAACATCACCGACTACGGCGCCTTCGTCGAGCTCGAGCCGGGCGTTGAAGGCCTGATTCATGTGTCGGAGATGAGCTGGACCAAGAAGAACATCCATCCCGGCAAGATCATCTCGACGAGCCAGGAGGTGGAAGTGCAGGTGCTCGAGGTCGATCCCGACAAGCGCCGCATCTCTCTCGGCCTGAAGCAGACCCAGGAGAATCCGTGGGTCGCCTTCGCCATGAACCACCCGCCCGGCTCCGCCATCGAGGGCCAGATCCGCAACATCACCGAGTTCGGCCTGTTCATCGGGCTCGAGGGCGGCATCGACGGCATGGTGCACCTGTCCGACCTCGACTGGTCGAAACCCGGCGAGGAAGCGCTCAAGGAGTACAAGAAGGGCGACACCACTAAGGCCGTGGTGCTCGAAGCCGACTCCGAGAAGGAGCGCATCAGCCTCGGCATCAAGCAGCTCCAGGCCGATCCGTTCGCCGCCGGCGCGCCGTCGGCCAAGCTCAAGAAGGGCATGCGCGTCACCTGCGAGGTGCTCCAGGTCAAGGACAACGGCCTCGAGGCCAAGCTGATCGATCACGACCTCACCACCTTCATCAGGCGGTCCGATCTGTCGCGCGACCGTTCCGAGCAGAGGCCCGACCGCTTCGGCGTGGGCGAGAAGTTCGACGCGGTGGTCACCCAGGTCGATCCCAAGGCGCGTAAGGTCTCAGTGTCGATCAAGGCGCTCGAGATCGCCGAGGAGAAGGAGGCCGTCGCGCAATACGGCTCGACCGACTCCGGCGCTTCGCTCGGCGACATTCTGGGCGCGGCCTTGAGCAAGGCGAAGGGCGAGGAAGCCGACGAGACGCCGGCCAAGCCCAAGCGCAAGCGGGCCGCCAAGGGCGATGCCGACGAGGACACAGGCGAGTAGGACGGCGAGGCGTTCCCTTAAGCGGCGCCGCGCCCTATTCCTCCGAACGTCCGGTTGCGTGAGCGAGGACTCATGACTCTCGACGCCGTCAGCGTGGTCGACCGCCGCCGCCTCAAGCGGCGGCTCACCGCTTGGCGCATCGCCGCCGTCTTGTTTGCCGTCCTCTTCTTCGGCGCTCTGCTTCTGAGCGACAAGAACGTTTCGGGGTCGGCCGGCTTCTTGCCTCATATCGCCCGCATCTCGATTTCGGGCATCATCACCGACGACCGCAAGATGAACGAGCTGTTCGACAAAGTCGCCAAGGCCGATCAGGTCAAGGCGGTGATCCTCGACATCAACAGCCCGGGCGGGACCACAACCGGAGGCGAGGCGATGTACGACGCGATCCGGCGGCTTGCCGAGAAGAAGCCGGTGGTCGCCGTCTGCGGCACGCTCGCGACCTCGGCCGCCTATCTCGTTGCGCTCGCCACCGACCGCGTCTTCGTCTACGGCAACACCATTACCGGCTCGGTCGGCGTGATCTTTCAGTGGGCCGACGTGACCGAATTGCTGCATACGCTCGGCATCAAGGTCGAAGAGGTGAAGAGCGGCCCGCTCAAGGCGGTGCCGAGCCCCTTCGAGCCGGCCGACGAGAAGACACGCGCGCTGTCCGAGGAGATGGTGCAAGAGGCCAAGACCTGGTTCGTCAATCTGGTCGCCGAGCGCCGCAAGATCGATCCCGCCGCCGTCCCCGGGCTCACCGACGGGCGCATCTATTCAGGGCGCCAGGCGGTCGATCTCAAGCTCGTCGATCAGATCGGCGATGAGCGCGATGCCAAGACGTGGCTGAGCAAGGAGCGCAATGTTCCCTCGGGACTCAAAGTCGTGGATTGGAAGCCCGAGAGTGAAAGCTCCGGTCTGTTCGGCTGGCTATTCCAATCGGCCGCGGGCTTGGCGGGAATTTCCGCCGGGAGAATTGCCGGACTCCTCGGCCAAGTCGCGTCAACCCTCAAGCTTGACGGTCTTGTTTCCGTTTGGCACCCTGCCGGAAGCTAGCGGGGCAGGGCGCGGCGGAGACCGCGCCCAGAGTGGGGCGTCTCATGATCAAGTCGGAATTGATTCAGAAAGTCGCGGCCGCCAATCCACACCTCTTCCATCGCGACGTCGAGCGCATCATCAACATCGTGCTCGACGAGATCACGGGCGCGCTCGCCCGTGGCGATCGGGTGGAGCTGCGGGGGTTCGGCGCCTTCACGGTCAAGCATCGGGCCGCGCGACAGGGGCGCAATCCCCGCACCGGCGACACGGTCTTCGTCGAGGACAAATACGTGCCCTTCTTCAAGACCGGCAAGGAGCTGCGCGAGCGGCTGAATCCCTCCTGAAGCCGCGGGCTTAGCGGGTGGCTCGGAGCCGCGGATTCGATCTTAGGCAGTCTCTAGGAGCGGCCCTTGTGGCGTAAGATCGCCATCGGATTCATCGTGGTCCCGCTCGGCGTGGTCCTGGTCGCGCTGGCCGTGGTCAACCGCGCGCCCGTCCGGCTTATTCTCGACCCCTTCGGCGGCCTCGACCCTTCCGTCTCCATTGAGGCCCCCTTATTCCTGCTTCTCCTCGGCGTCTTCGCCCTTGGGCTGATTGTGGGCGGCATCGCTACCTGGTTCACGCAAGGGAAATGGCGGCGCATGGCTCGCGAAGAGTCCCGCCAGGCGCGCGATTGGCGCCGCCAAGCCGACCGGCTCGAGAGGGAACTGGAAAGCCTCGATTCGACCCGCGTCCGTGCCAAGCTCCCGGCCGATTAGCCGGCCGAAGTCAGAAACTGGAAACCAGAACGGCGAAGATTGGCCATTATCGGGCTTCCAACGCTCAATTTCTCACCTCTGATTTGTGCAGTGCGGTAGACTTTAACCCTTGAATTGCATAGGGTGACGGCCGCGTGGGCCTTAATCGCGCCCCCGACCCCTCACCTTAAGAGCGAGACGTGCCGGTCAAGGTCAAAATCTGCGGCGTGCGGACGCCTGCCATCATCGAGGAATCGGCGAGAGCCGGCGCCGACTTCGTCGGCCTCGTGCTGTTCGAGAAAAGCCCGCGCCATGTCGAGCTCGAGGAAGCGCGCGTGCTCGCGGCAATCGCCCGCGGCAAGGTCAAGACCGTGGCCGTTCTGGTCGACCCCGACGACGCTTTGGTCGTAGGCGTAGCCGAACGCGTCCGTCCCGATCTTATCCAGCTTCACGGCAGCGAGACCCCCGAGCGGGTTTCCGCCGTCAAGGCGATGACGGGTCTTCCCGTCATGAAGGCGATTCCTGTCGCCGCCGCGGCCGATGTCGGCCGCGCGGGCGATTATGCCGGCATCGCCGACTACATCCTGTTCGACGCCAAGGCTGCGCCCGATGCGCCGCTTGCCGGCGGCAACGGCGTTCCCTTCGATTGGCATGCGCTCATCGGCGCCAAGGCTCCATTCGCGCTGTCCGGCGGTTTGACCCCCGAGACGGTCGGCGAAGCGATCAGGGTGACGGGCGCTTCCCTCGTCGATGTCTCTTCAGGCGTCGAGCGCGCGCGTGGCGAGAAGGACGCCAAGCTTATCGTGAGCTTCATCACGGCGGCCAAAGCGGCGAGCCCCGAATCTCGGGCCAAGGCATCATGAGCACGCGGACCGAACAACTGAACACCTACCGCGCCGGCCCCGACGAGCGCGGCCATTTCGGCATCTATGGCGGCCGCTTTGTCGCCGAGACGCTGATGCCGCTGATCCTCGATCTCGAGCGCGCCTACAACGAGGCCAAGGCCGATCCGTCGTTCCGGGCGGAGATGGACGCCTATCTCGCGACCTATGTCGGCAGGCCCTCGCCGCTCTATTTTGCCGAGCGCCTCACGGAGCACTGCGGCGGCGCCAAGATCTACTTCAAGCGCGAGGAGCTCAATCACACCGGCGCGCACAAGGTGAATAACGTGCTTGGCCAGATCATGCTGGCCAAGCGTATGGGCAAGAGGCGCATCATCGCCGAGACCGGCGCCGGCATGCACGGCGTCGCAACCGCCACGCTGTGCGCGAAATTCGGGTTGCCGTGCATCGTTTACATGGGATCGGTCGACGTCGCGCGGCAGAAGCCCAATGTGTTGCGCATGCGGATGCTGGGCGCCGAAGTTCGCCCCGTCGAGTCCGGCTCCAAGACCTTGAAGGATGCGATGAACGAGGCGTTGCGCGATTGGGTCGCCAATGTCCATGACACCTTTTATTGCATCGGCACGGTGGCTGGACCCCACCCCTATCCCGCGATGGTGCGCGATTTCCAATCCGTCATCGGGCGGGAGACGCGCGAACAGATGCTCGAGGCGGAAGGGAGGCTGCCGGATTCGCTCGTCGCCTGCATCGGCGGCGGCTCGAACGCCATGGGCCTGTTCCATCCCTTCCTCGACGAGCGGGGCGTCGAAATCTACGGCGTCGAAGCGGCCGGGCACGGGCTCGATAGCGGCAAGCACGCGGCCTCGATCGCCGGCGGCAGGCCGGGCGTCCTGCACGGCAACCGCACCTATCTGCTGATGAACGAGGACGGCCAGATCGAAGAGGCCCACTCGATCTCGGCAGGGCTCGACTATCCCGGCATCGGGCCTGAGCATGCATGGCTCAACGACGTGGGTCGCGTGACTTTCCTCTCGGCGACTGACGACGAAGCGGTGGCGGCCTTCCAGCTTTGCAGCAAGCTCGAGGGCATCATCCCGGCGCTCGAGCCGGCGCATGCGCTCGCCCGCGTGCTCGACATCGCGCCCAAGAAGCCGAAGCACCACCTGATGGTGGTGAATGTCTCGGGTCGGGGCGACAAGGATCTCGATTCGGTCGAGCGCTATCTGAGTGCCAAGGCCAAAAGTTCGAACTGACGCGGCGAGATGAAACAGACGCGCATAGACAAGAAATTTGCCGAGTTGAAGCGCGAGGGGCGCGCAGGGCTGGTCGCCTTTATCACCGCCGGCGACCCCGACCACGACACGTCTCTCACCGTGCTCAAGGGCCTGCCCAAAGCAGGCGCCGACATCATCGAACTCGGCATGCCGTTCTCCGACCCCATGGCCGACGGGCCGGCGATCCAGGCCTCCTCGCAGCGGGCGCTTGCCGCCGGCCAGACCATGAAAAAGACGCTCGCCATGGTGAGCGCCTTCCGCACTGCCGACGCTACCACCCCCATAGTGCTAATGGGCTACTACAACCCCATATATGTCTATCCGGTGGATCGCTTCGTCGCCGATGCCGCCAAGGCTGGAGTTGACGGTCTGATCGTGGTCGACATGCCGCCAGAAGAGGATGCCGAGCTTCGCCCGCAAGCGAGCGAAGGAGGCCTCAATTTCATCCGGCTGGCCACCCCCACGACCGACGAGAAACGCCTGCCGGCCGTGCTCGCGCATACTTCGGGCTTCGTCTACTACGTCTCGATCGCGGGCATCACCGGCACCAAGGCCCCGGACCTCGCCGAGGTCGCCGCTCATGTCGGGCGCATCAAGGCGAAGACAAGCCTGCCCGTCGCGGTCGGCTTCGGCGTCAAGAGCGAGGAGCAGGTGAGCGCGATTGCGCGGATTGCCGATGCGGTCGTGGTGGGTTCGGCGCTGGTTAACGCCATCGCGGAGAGTCTTGACGGCAAAGGGCGCGCGACGAATGCCACCAAGGGGCAGGTCTTAGGCCTGGTGTCGCGCCTGGCTGGGGCGCTCCGTCACCCTGCCGAGGCTGCCGCGCTTTAGTCGAGATACGATGCGAGTGTTGGTGTCTTTGAGAGTTTTGTAGAGCCGTGAACTGGATCAATAGCGTCGTCAGGCCCAAGATTCGCAATTTCCTTCGCAAGAAGGAGATGCCGGAGAATCTTTGGGTCAAATGCCCCGAGACGGGGCAGATGATCTACTACAAGGACCTGGAGGCGAACCAGTTCGTCGTTCCGGGCTCCAACTACCATATGCGCATGTCGGCGCAGGCTCGGCTCAGATCGTTGTTCGACAATGGCGAATACGAGACCCTGTCGCTGCCTGAGGTGCCGCTTGATCCGCTTAAATTCCGCGACGAGCGCCGCTACACCGACCGGCTCAAGGATGCCCGCAGCAAGACCGGGCTCAGCGACGCGATCCTCGCCGGAGCAGGTCAGCTCGAAGGCCAGAAGATCGTCGCCGCGGTTCAGGATTTCGAGTTTCTCGGCGGCTCGCTCGGTACGGCCGCGGGCGAAGGCGTGATCGCCGCCATGCGCACCGCGGTGAAGCGCGGCACGCCGTTCATTCTGTTTGCGGCCTCGGGCGGCGCGCGCATGCAGGAGGGCATCCTCTCGCTCATGCAAATGCCGCGCACCACCGTCGCCGTGCAAGAACTGCGCGAGGCGAGGCTCCCCTACGTCGTGGTGCTGACCCATCCGACAACCGGCGGCGTTACGGCGTCCTACGCCATGCTGGGCGACATCCATATCGCCGAGCCCGGCGCTCTGATCGGCTTTGCCGGCCCGCGCGTCATCGAACAGACGATCCGCGAGCAACTCCCGAACGGCTTCCAGCGTGCCGAATATCTCCACGATCACGGCATGGTCGACATGGTGGTGCATCGCCACGCGCTCCGCGGCACGCTCTCCCGCATTTGCAACCTGCTCACCCGCCGCAGGCCGGGCAAGGAAATCGCCCTTCCCGAAGAGATCGACGGCAAGATGACGGCCGGGAAAGCGCCGCCCAAGGCCATCCATCTAAGCGGCAATGGGCTCGACAGAACCACCGACGACGACGAAGAGGCCTTGACGGGAAGCGTCGGCAATGGCGCTAATCCCACTCCGCCTACCAACTGATCGACCGGCTTCAAGGCCTTGACCACTCTTCCCCACAGCGCCGGGCGCGCGTCGCCTCGCCCGAAGGGCTCTTCGAGCGAAACCTTGCTAGAGCGCCTGAAGAAGCTGCACCCCCAATCGATCGATCTTTCGCTCGGGCGCATCGAGCGCCTGCTTGCGGCGCTCGGCCACCCGGAGGAGAAGCTGCCGCCGGTCGTTCATGTCGCCGGCACCAACGGCAAGGGCTCGTTCCTGGCCTTCTTGCGCGCGATCGCCGAAGCGATGGGCAAGGGCGTGCACGTCTACACCTCGCCCCACCTCGTCGATTTCCACGAGCGCGTCGTGCTTGCCGGTCCCCATGGCGCAAGCCCGATCAGCGAGGATTATCTCGTCGATTGTCTCGCCCGCGCCGAGGCCGCCAATGGCGGCGAGCTGATCACCTTGTTCGAGATCACGACCGCCGCCGCCTTTCTCGCCTTCTCCGAGACGCCGGCCGATCTCCTGCTGCTCGAGACCGGACTTGGCGGCAGGCTCGATGCGACCAACGTCGTCGCGAAGCCGTTGCTCACCGCCATCACGCCGATCTCGATCGACCACGTCTCCTTTCTCGGCGACACCATCGCGGCGATCGCCGGCGAAAAGGCCGGCATTCTCAAGCCGGGGGTGGCGTGCGTGGTTGGGCGCCAGGAGCGTGAGGCGCTCGAAGTCATCGAGCGGAGGGCGGCCGAAATCGGCGCGCCGCTCCATGTCGCCGGACGCGACTTCGACGCCTTCGAGCAGCAGGGGAGGCTCGTATTCCAGACCGACTCGCGCCTCATCGACCTTCCTTTGCCGCGATTGAAGGGTCGTCATCAGATCGACAACGCCGGCAATTCGATCGCGGCCGCGGCCATCATGTTCGGCGAGGCGCTCAACCTCCGCGCGCTCGAACACGGGTTGACCCATGCTCAATGGCCGGCGCGGCTCGAGCGTCTCGCGGCAGGCGCGTTGCATGCCTATGTGGCCGACGGCACGGAGATCTGGCTTGATGGCGGACACAACGCGGCCGGAGGCCAGGTCATCGCGCATGCGCTTGCCGAGCTCGACGAGCGCGTGCCTCGCCCCGTTCACCTCGTTTGGGGCATGATGGAGACCAAGGATGCGCACGCCTTCATCGCCCCGTTCAAGGGCCTGGTCGAGCGCATCTATACGGTGCCGATTCCCGACGAGCCGAACGCCTTCAGCGCCCGTGAGCTCGCCGCCATCGCGAGGACGGAAGGTTTCGACGTGGTCGAAGCCGACGGCATACCCGACGCGCTTACCCGCTCGCGCCTATCGCTGAAAGAACCGGCGCGCGTGCTCATCTGCGGCTCGCTCTATCTCGCCGGCCACGTGCTCAAGCTGCACGGCTAGTCGAGCATCGGCAGGTTCGCGCAGATCAACTTGCCGCGAACCGCATCGAGAACGAGATAGCCATCGATCGGACTCTCGGGCTTGTTGACCGGCGCCTCGACATGGATATGGAACTGCCAGACCGGCTTCTTCACGTCGCCGCACGCTCGCGTCTTGCCGTCCTTGAGCAGCTCCCCGCCGACGATGGCCTTGGATACGTCTTCCATC
>NZ_DASRGO010000074.1:0-3868 GCF_035650995.1 Methyloceanibacter sp.
GGGCAAATTTGCCTCAGCCTCTCGTCGTGCCCGGGCTTGACCGGGGGCATCAAGCGGCTACAGGGTCGGGGCGCGCGGCCCCGAAGTGCCGGGATCAGCCCGGCAGTGATGCAACGGATATCGGCGCGCTGAACCACGTCCATGTTCGATATCGGATGGTCTGAGCTTCTCGTCATCGCCGTCGTCGCCATCGTCGTCGTCGGGCCCAAGGACCTGCCGCGGCTGATGCGCACCTTCGGCCATTACGCCGGCAAGCTCCGCCGCGCGGCGGCCGACTTCCAGCGCCAGTTCGAGGACGCCATGCGCGAGACCGAGCTCGAGGAGGTCAAGAAGGCGATCGAGAGCGTGCGCAACGCCACGCCCGAGATCGATCTGAAGGCGCCGGTCGACAAGCCGATCATGCTGCCGAGCCCCTCGGCCGAACCCGCACCGGCGCAAGCGAACGGCAAGGACGCGGCACCCGAGGCGCCTCAGGCGAAGCCCGCGCCGAAACGGAAGCGTACGGCGAAACCCAAAACCGCCCGCTTGGAGGCAACCGAGGGCGAGGGAACTGCGCCCAAGCCGAAACGGAGCCGCAAGGCGAAGCCTGAGCCCGGCAAGGCCGGCCCCGAGGACGTTCAATCGAAGCCGGCCTCCGACGCGGAGCGGAAGTCGTGACCCACGAGGACATCGAGGCCACCAAGGCGCCGCTCATCGAGCATCTGATCGAGCTAAGGCGCCGGCTGATCTGGTCGCTGCTCGCGATCTTCGGGGCCTTCCTCGTGTGCTTCTATTTCGCCAAGCCGATCTACAATCTCCTGCTCTTTCCCTACCGGCTCGCGGCCGGCACCGACGCCCCGATCGAGCTGATCTACACCGCGCCGCAGGAATTTTTCTTCACCGAGGTGAAGCTCGCCATGTTCGGCGCGATCTTCATCGCGTTCCCGGTCATCGCCTCGCAAATCTGGATGTTCGTGGCGCCCGGTCTTTACAGGAACGAGCGCAAGGCCTTCCTGCCTTATCTCATCGCCACGCCGATCCTGTTCCTGATCGGCGCCGCGCTCGTCTATTTCGTCGCCATGCCGCTCGCCATGAAGTTCTTCCTGTCGATGCAGCAGACCGGCGACAGCCAAGTGCAGATCCATCTCACCGCGCGTGTGAGCGAATATCTCTCACTCATCATGACGCTGATCCTGGGGTTCGGCATCTGCTTCCAGCTGCCGATCCTGCTCACGCTGCTTGCCCGCGCCGGCTTCATCACCGCCGACGACCTCAGGGCGAAGCGCCGCTACGCGATCCTCGGGGTCTTCATCGTGGCGGCGGTGCTCACGCCGCCCGATCCGATCAGCCAGCTCGCGCTCGCCATCCCGACGGTGCTGCTCTACGAGGCCTCGATCTATGCGGTGAAGCTCGCCGAGAAGCAGCGCGCCGCGGCCGCCCCCGGCGCCAAGGCTGCGTCGGGCAAGGCTGGCTAAGCGCCTCAGGGGGGAAACTTTCGGCGCGCTTGGCCGGTTAGGTTCTTGTTTCGGCCATTTCAGCCCCGGAAGGGCGCATGGATCGCCTCAGAGCATTGATTTCGTTCTTGGACGCAACGTTCGCGTGGCTGCCGGACTGGGCCTTGAGCCTCGTCGTCATCGCCGTTGCCATCCTGCTTGCGCTTTGGCTGCACGCGCTTCTCTTCCGCAATCTTGAGCGATGGGTGAGCGGCCAGGACCTCTTCCGCCGTTCGCTCGTCTCGCGCACCACGGGACCGGCGCGGCTTGCCGTGGTCATGGCGGCGGTGGCGCTCGCGACGGCGATAGCGCCGCTCGCCAACGACAGGCTGGTGCGGCAGATCATGATCGTCGGCATTGTGGTTCTCGCCGGCTGGACCGTGAGCACGGCCCTGCACGTTTGGATGGTCCTCTATCTTCGCCGCTTCAAGCTCGACTCCGAGGACAATCTGCTCGCCCGCAAGCACGTCACCCAGTCGCGCATCCTGGAGCGCGTCGCCCGCGTCCTGATCGTGATCCTCACCGTTGCCGCGGCCCTCATGACCTTTGACGACGTGCGCCAGGTCGGCATCAGCCTGCTCGCCTCGGCCGGCGCCGCGAGCCTGGTGCTGGGGCTTGCGCTTCAGCCGGTGCTGCGCAACCTGATGGCGGGCGTGCAGCTCGCCATCACCCAGCCGATCCGCATCGACGACGCACTCCTCATCGAGGGCGAGTGGGGCAATGTCGAGGAGATCACCGCGAGCTACGTGGTCGTGCGGCTGTGGGACTGGCGGCGGCTGATCGTGCCGCTCAGCTATTTCATCGAGCAGCCGTTCCAGAATTGGACGCGGGAAAGCTCGGCCCTGATCGGCACCGTGTTCCTCTATGTCGATTACACCGTGCCGGTCGAGGACTTGCGGCGCGAGCTCGAACGCATCGTGCGCGCCTCCCCGCTGTGGGACAAACGCGTGGTCAATCTCCAAGTGACCGATTTCAAGGAAAACACCATGGAGATTCGCATGCTGATGAGCGCGAGCACGGCGGGGCGCACCTTCGATCTTCGCTGCGAGGTGCGGGAGAAGATGATCGCCTACGTGCAAAAGTGCCATCCCGAGGCGCTCCCGCGCACGAGGACCGATCGCGTCGAGGAACGCCGCGACGCCAAGGCGAACGTCAAGACTGCCACGGCGCACTGAGCGCGCCAGGACGGCGCCCGAGGAGCAGGCTAGGCCGCGGCCTTCGCGCGCCGGCACGCCCGCCAAATCGCGGATGGCCGGGACAAGCCCGGCCATGACAATGAGGGGAGAGGGCTTTATACGGAGCCTTCAAAAAAGCCGAGGAGCCACGCCAGTGCTCGACATCAAATGGATTCGCGACAATCAAAAGGCCTTCGTCGAAGGACTGACCAATCGCGGCTTCGACGATCCGCAAGCGACGTTGAAGCGCGTTCTGAGCCTGGACGAAGAACGCCGTTCGGCGATTCAGAAATTGCAGGAGGCCCAAGCCGCGCGGAACGCCGCCTCCAAGGAGATCGGCCAAGCCAAGGCGAAGAAGGACGAAGCCTCCGCCAAGCGCCTGATGGACGAGGTCGCAGCCCTCAAGGGCGCGATCCAAGCGGGCGAGGGCGAGGAGAAGCGGCTCGACGACGAGCTCCGCAATCTGCTCGCGGCCATTCCCAACACGCCGGCTTCCGATGTTCCGGTCGGACCCGATGCCGATGCCAATGTCGAAAAGCGCAAATGGGGCGAGCCCAGGACATTCGCCTTTCAGCCGAAGCAGCATTTCGAGATCGGCGAAGGCCTTGGCCTGATGGATTTCGAGACGGCGGCGAAAATTTCGGGCGCGCGCTTCGTGGTGCTGAAGGGGGCGCTCGCCCGGCTCGAGCGCGCGCTCGCCCAATTCATGCTCGACCTGCACACAGGCGAGCACGGCTACACCGAAGTCGCCCCGCCGCTTCTCGTGCGCGACGACACCATGTTCGGCACCGCGCAATTGCCGAAGTTCAGAGAGGATCAATTTGCTACGTCGAGGCCACTAGCCCCGGGCGAGCTAGATCAGATCGTCGCCGATAAAGGGTTTCCACATAAGCAGTCCCTGAAGGACCAGCTACGGTTCGTATGGGACACTGCCGTTGAGACAGGGCAACTCTGGCTCATCCCGACCGCCGAAGTGCCCCTGACCAATCTCGTGCGCGAGGAGATCGTCGAAGAGGCGATCCTCCCGATGCGGGTCACCGCCGGAACGCAGTGCTTCCGCGCCGAGGCCGGAGCCGCCGGCAAGGACACGCGCGGCATGATCCGCCAGCATCAGTTCTTCAAGGTCGAGCTTGTGTCGATCACCACGCCCGAGCAATCGGCCGAGGAACACGAGCGCATGACAGCCTGCGCCGAGACGGTGTTGAAAAGACTCGAACTTCC
>NZ_DASRGO010000075.1:0-3081 GCF_035650995.1 Methyloceanibacter sp.
CGCCCTCCAGCAGCCGGGCCACGAACCGCAGTCGCTCGTCCATCACCGAACACTCCATCCAAGGCATCGACACCCCCGCAAGTGCGAAAGGTGTTACCTATGTGTCCGGTACGATTCGTCACCTATGTCTCGGGTCGCTCACTTTGGTCCCGCGGTCGGGACCCTTCAACCCCTCCCATCGCTGCGGCCACTGCGCGGGCGGGTCGCCATTAAGGCATCAGCGAACCGCTGATCGGGCTCCGGCGTTACCGCCGTCCAGCTCGGACTGACATTGCGAAGGCGCCATCCGACTGTCATGCTGGCCGTCGATATTCACCTTCTGCCCGCAACCGGGCGTGAAGGACGCCCTGTGCCGCGTCTGCTCGCGGTCGGCGTCTTAAGCGGAGGCGGGCCGATCAGCGAGAATTTTGCATCAGTTGCTTCAAGTGTTGACAGGAGGTTGCGATGCGCGTTCGCCAAGCCAACGGCGGCCTTAGCGTCAATGCGGTTGCCGGATCGTATGTCGTCTTGCTCGGCATCAACATCACCGAAGCCATGCGCCGCGGCCTGCGCGGATTTGCCATCAGGCGCGCCGACCACACCGAGCACGAAGAATACTGGATGTCGGGCACCAAGGTCTTCGAGAGCGTAGAACCACATCCGGCGGCGGGGTCCCAACATTCGAGCCTCAAGCATCCCTTTCAGACATTCCAGTGGGCCGACTACAGTGCCAAGCCCGGCTACAGCTACACATATACCGTCGTTGCCATGTACGGCGACCCGGCCGACCTCCAGCAGCGCACATCGGTCGAGGTTTCGGTCGCGACCGAGCCCGTCGGCGGCGACCACACCATTCATTTCAACCGCGGTTCTCCGGCAACGCAGGAATATGCCCGCCGCTTTCAGAACCGCCCTCCACATGAAGTCGGGCAGGCCGCTTACGATTGGCTTTCACGCGGTCTCCTCGAGGGCATAATCGAGTTCATCAAACGCGCCGAAGGCAGCGGCTGGGGGCTCAAAGGTGCGTTCTATGAATTTCAGTGGCCAGCGGTGCTGGAAGAGCTGCGCGAGGCCAAGAGAAGGGGCGTCGATGTCGATGTCGTGTTCGATGATATCGACAATGCATCTGGGCCGCACACCCGAAACGAGGAGGCCATCGCCGCCGCCGGGATCAAGTCCATCACCACGCCCCGCAGCGAGGGCACGCTGATGCACAACAAGTTCATCGTGCTCACCAAGGGCGGTCGCGCCAAGGCGGTTCTCTTCGGCTCGACCAACCTCACCGAGAACGGGATTTTTGGGCACGCCAACTGCGTGCACGTCACCCAGAGCACAGCCGTCGCTGGCAAGTACCTCGCCTACCACGAGAAGCTTGCGACCGATCCTGAAACCGGCCGCGGCTCGGATTACAAGACGTGGACGATCGACCTGACGCCGGCGCCGGCCACGGCCTTCGACAACGGCCTCGCCCCTGTGTTCTCGCCGCGTGCGAATCTGGACGCCCTCAATTGGTACGGCGAGCTCGCAGGCAGCGCCAAGAGCGCGCTGTTCATGACGTTCGCCTTCGGCATGAACGAGGCCTTCCGCAACGTCTATGCGAAGGACGACAGCGTTCTGAGGTTCGCCCTCATGGAAAAGGAGTGGAACGGCAAGGGCAAGGAGGCCCAGATCGCTGCCATCCGCAAGCTGCAAGCGCGCAGGAACGTCGTGATTGCGGTGGGCAATCGCATTCCCCTCAACGACTTCGACCAATGGTTGCGCGAACTGGACCGCATTGTCCCGGAGACCCACGTCCAGTGGGTGCATCTCAAGTTCATGCTGGTTGATCCGCTGTCTGACGCTCCCATCGTCGTCACGGGCTCGGCAAATTTCAGTGAAGCAAGCACGCGCACCAATGACGAGAACATGCTCGTCATCAAGGACAATACCCGTGTTGCCGACATCTACCTCGGAGAGTACATGCGCCTTTATTCCCACTACGCCTTCCGCGAGGCCGTGCGCATCTTCCTTGAGAAGCATCCCGGGGCGACACCCGAGGACATGAAGCAGGGCTTTCTCATCGAGGAAGGGGACTGGACCAGGCCCTACTTTGATCCCCGGGATGCCAGCGGGAGAATGCCTCGCCGACTGTATTTTGCAGGCACTTGACCGCGGGACTTGCTACCGGCTTCGTCCGCGTGTCCCCGGTCCACGCGACCGCCCTGGTCATTGCTCCACGAGCGGAACGCAACCGCTTCCCTCGCGATGGTAGTCGAGGTTGGCGAAGCAGAGGCCCGTCGCACTCATCGCCAACGTCGAGAGGGTCGGAGCCGGGCAAAATCCGGCCCCATGGTCGGGCCGGCACGCCAAACGCACCGCCGCCACATTCTGCGCTATGTTATAACGTACTCGACGCGGCCACCATCAACCGCCCGAGCCAGGAACCCCGGTCATGCGCCTGATTGCCCCGTTGCTGTTGGCTGGCGCCGCTGCTGCCGCCACCCTATCATTGCCCGCCGCGGCCCATCGCGAGCTCGGCGCCCACGAGCACGGGCGCGGCACGTTCAGCATCGCCATCGAAGGCAGCAGAGTGACCATGGAGCTCGAGGCGCCGGGAGCGGACATCGTGGGCTTCGAGCACGCGGCCACGTCGAAAGGTGACCAGGCAGCGGTCGAGAAGGCCAAGAGCCAGCTTATGCAGCCGCTCGCCCTCTTCGTCCTGCCGGCCGCGGCGGGCTGCCGCGTGGTCGAGGCCAAGGTCGAGATCGAAGGAGGCGGGAAGGCAAAGGGGGCGTCCAAGAGCGAGAGCCACGCCGAGTTTCATGCCGAGTACGCGCTCGACTGCCAGTCCCCGGCCGGCATCACCGGCATCGAATTCCCCTACTTCCGGACCTTTGCGCGTGCCCAGAGGCTCGAGGTCAACGTCATCACCTCGAAGGCCCAGAGCAGGTTCGAGGTGTCGCGGGCCAAGCCCAGCCTCAACCTCGCCGGCATGATCTGAGCGGGCGATCGTGGTCGCGGCCGTCACGCCACACCCAGCGCCGTCGGACGTGATCCGCCTGTCCGGCGTGCGCTTCGCCTGGCCGGGGCGCACCTCCTTCTCGCTCGCCGTCGACAGCTTCA
>NZ_DASRGO010000076.1:0-40006 GCF_035650995.1 Methyloceanibacter sp.
CCCCGTAAAGCAAAACAGCAAGTCGGGTTGCCAGAATTGGTAATCTTATTGCCAGGCAATAGCCCGCATTGGGCCCGCTGGCATGGATTTATTGACAAACGGCGCGGCGGGGGAGCAGTGTTTTGCGCGTGAAGACCCGACTGGAGCCCCCGCAAATGCGGGAATTCGGGACCACACCCTAGGGAGGACAACATGGTGAGTTGGAAAGTGCGGGGCGCGCTGGCAGGCGCGCTCGTGCTGGGTTTGGCCGGAGCGACAAGCCCGGCATGGTCGGGAGATGCGCCCGCGTCTCCGGTGACGCAAGATCAGCTCAACGCTGCGGCGAGCGACGAGAACAATTTCCTTCATACTAACGGCAATTACGATCAAACCCGTTACTACCGCGGCAAGCAGATCAACACGGAGAACGTCGGCAAGCTTCATCCTGCCTGGATCTTCCAGACCGAGGTGAAGGAGTCGCAGGAGACGACGCCGATCGTCGTCAACGGCGTGATGTACATCACCACGTCGTTCGATCACGTCTATGCGCTCAACGCCAAGACCGGCGAGGAATACTGGCACTACAAGCACAATATGGGTCCGGTCACGACCTATTGCTGCGGCCCGAACAACCGCGGCGTCGCCGTCTATGACGACAAGGTCTACCTCGCAACGCTCGACTCGCAGCTTGTGGCGCTCGACGCCAAGACCGGCAGCATCGTGTGGCAGACGCAGATCGCCGACCCGACGCTCGGCTACAGCGAAACAATGGCGCCGACTGCCGTCAACGGCAAGATCCTGATCGGCACCAACGGCGGCGAGTACGGCATCCGCGGCTTCGTGCGCGCCTATGATGCCAAGACCGGCAAGCTCGTCTGGAACTTCGATACCATCCCCGAGAACTCGGTCGGCGTGTGGGCGACCAAGGACGCGACGGGCAAGGACTTGCTTCGCGACATCGAGGCGGAAAAGGCCCAGCTCGCCAAGATCGGCGACCCCTATAAGACCCTTGGCGGCGGCGTGTGGCAGAACCCGTCGGTCGACCTCAAGTTGAACCGCATCTTTTTCGTGGTCGGCAACCCCTCGCCCGATCTCGATGGCTCGCTCCGGCCCGGCGACAATCTCTATACTGAGTCGCTCGTGTCGGTTGACCTCGATACCGGCAAGTACGTCTGCCACTTCCAATACATTCCGCATGACGTCTGGGACCTCGACGACACGAGCCCGACGGTCCTGGTCGACGCCAAGGACAAGGACGGCAACGTCGTTCCCGCCGTCATTCACGGTGGCAAGACCGGGCACGTCTATGTCAACAGCCGCAAGGACTGCAGCCTGATCAGGTTCTCCGAGCCAATGGTGTCGCAGGAGGGCATGTACACCCTGCCGACCGCGACTGGCGCACGCATGCTTCCCGGCGCCAATGGCGGCGTCGAGTGGTCGCCGATGGCGGTGAACCCTGAGCTTGGCCTCACCTACGCGGTCAACCTGCACCAGCCGATGACGTACCAGGTCACGAGCTCGCCCTATCCGGGCGGCAAGCTCTGGCTCGGCGGCGCGTTCAAGGTGATTCCGACCGAAGAGTCGTTCGGCAATGTGACTGCCGTCGACTACAACACCGGCAAAATCGCTTGGCAGGTGAAGACGCCGCTGCCCATGATGGGCGGCGCGTTGACCACGGCCGGCGGCCTGATGTTCACCGGCGAAGGCACTGGCTGGTTCAGGGCCTATGACGCCAAGACCGGCAAGGTCTTGTGGTCGTTCTTTGCCGGCGCGGGCGTGAATGCTCCTCCGGCCGCATATCAGGTGGACGGCAAAGAATACATCGTGGTCGGCGCGGGTGGTAACACTCAGATCGACTTCAAGCGCGGCAACAACATCATCGCCTTCACGGTCGATTGATTGGTGCGGCATTCGGTCAGGCATCGTAAGGCGTTTTGCCAGGCTTGATGCGAGATGACGGGACGGGGCAGAAATGCTCCGTCCTTTTTTTGCGATGACTCAACACGGAGTGGCGACATGCAACGGTCCGGCGCGAAGGTTATCCTGTTGATGGCGGGGTTCTTACTCGCGGGCGGGGCCGCGCGCGCCGACGACGCGATCGAAGCCAAGGCCAAGGTCTGCGCCGGCTGCCACGGCGAGCAGGGCATTCCGATGCAAAAGGTCATTCCGGTGATCTGGGGCCAGAACGCCGGCTATCTTTTCTACCAGCTCCGCGACTTCAAGAGCGGCGCCCGCAAAAACGATTTGATGTCGCCGATCGCCGCCAATCTTGATCAGGCAGACCTTCTGCCGCTCGCCCAATATTTCTCCAAGCTGAAATGGCCCAATCTCGGTCAGCCGCCTGCGCCTGACGACGTCGCCAAGGCGGCGCAGACGGCGGCCGCGTCGGTCGGCTGCCCCGGCTGTCACCTCGACCATTTCCAGGGCGACGGCACCACGGCGCGGCTCGCCGGACAGAACCACGACTATCTGCTCAAGACCATGAACGATTTCCGCGACGGGACCCGCGGCAACAATCCTGGAATGTCGGATCTGATGAAGGCGACCTCACCCGACAATATGCAAGCGCTCGCAACTTATCTCGCCGGGCTTCAGATCGACGCCTACATCAATCAGGGGCAGTAGCAGGCACGCTTCCAATCTCATCGTCGTGCGCGGCCTTGAGCCGGGCATCTAGGGCAGCAGGCACGGGTCAAGCCCGGCGATGACGTGCCTGGTTCAATCGGAGGCGATCACAGTTTTAGTTCGGATTGGCGGCGAGCTTATCGCGCAGCGCGGTGAGCGAGGTAAGGTCGCTCGCCCTTTTGCCATCTTTGTCCTTGAGTGTCTTGTCGGCCCCGTGCGCGATGAGAAGATCGACCGCGCCCGGGTGATCAAGCTCGGCCGCGATCATGAGCGCGGTGCGCCCGCGGTTGTCCGCATCATCGATATGGGCGCCGCGATCCAGCAGCAAGGTCATGACGTCGGCCACGTCCTTGACGCCGGCCTCGTCGGAGTAGCCAGCCGCCCACATCAGTGCGGTCAGATCGTTGCCATAGCGCGCGTTGACGTCCACGCCGTGATCGAGCAGGAGGCGCACTACCGAGGGAAACCCGCGCCCGGCCGCATACACGATGGCGCATTTGCCGGTCTGGTCGACCGTTTTCGGATCGGCCCCTTTTGCTATCAGAAACTCGACGATCGGGGCGCTGCCCATATAGGCGGCCGCGGCAAGCGGCGTGATGCCGCTGCGGCCCGGAAGGTTGATATTCGCGCCGCGCTCGACCAAAAGCCGCACGACGGGGAGGCGTCCCTGCTCTGCGGCCTGATAAAGGGCCGAAGAACCGTCGAGATTTTGCGCATCGATCTCGGCTCCCTTGTCGAGGAAGAGCCTCACCATTTCGACCTCGCCCGCGGCTGCCGCGCGCGCCAGCGGCTTGGCGCCAAGCCGGTCGCGGGCATCGAGCGAGGCGCCAAGATCGAGCAGCTTGCGCGCCAAGTCGATACAACCCTTGTCGGCGGCCGAGAACAGCGCGGCATTGATTTCGATCGAGGTCGGGTCGCGCTCGATCTGCTCGAAGCGCTGCTCCTGGCTGCGGCAGACCTTGGCATTCGCAAGAACGGGCGATGTGGCAAAGGCGATGGAGCCGATGAGGGCGGCACCCGCAGCCGCGAGAGGAAGACGATACGCTGACATGACCTGCTTCTTAGTGGCTTATGGCTCGTGCGTCGAGGGCCCCGTGCATCACCGCACAAGCGGCCCGTTGGCGTGCTGCCAGGCCCGTATCCCGCCCTGGATATGGCGCGTGTTTTCCAACCCCTCAACTTGCGCCGCCTGCACCGCCATGGCCGACCGCTGGCCGAAGGTACAATAGAACACGAGCTGCTTGCCGGCCGTTTTGGCGAGGGTATGGAGCAGGCCGTCGGCCTTGAGGCTTTGCTCGACGTCCGGATAGGGCACATGCAGAGATCCGGGGATGATCCCGTCTTTGCGGCGCTCCTGGTCTTCCCGGAGATCGATCAAGGCAACCCCCGGCGCACCCACGACGGCCTTCGCCTCTTCCGGGGTCAGCGTCCAGCCGCGCTTGATGGCTATGTCGCGCGCCATCCCAATCCGCATATTGGCCGGCACCGCGACATCCATCATCTTCGGATTGGGCAGGTTGAGGTGGTTCATCAGGTCCACATATTCCTCGACCGACTTCACCTGGAGCCGCGGGTTGAACGCCTTCTCCTCGCCGATCGTGCTCACCGTGTCGCCCTTGTAGTCGTGCGCCGGGTAGACGAGCGTTTCGTCGGGCAACTTGAGCAGGCGTCCGAACAGAGATTCGTATTGCGCCCGCGGGTCGCCGTTCTGGAAATCGGTGCGCCCCGTGCCGCGGATGAGCAGGGTGTCGCCGGTAAACACGCGGTCCGGCATGATGAAGCTGTAGGAATCGTCGGTATGGCCCGGCGTGTAGACCGCTTCGAGACTCAAGCCCTCGATCTCGACCCTGTCGCCGTCGCTGACCCGCATCGACACGACTTCGGCCTTGCTTTGTTCGCCCATCACCGTCATGCAGCGCGTGCGCTCGCTGAGCGCCTCGAGCCCGGTGATGTGGTCGGCGTGAAGATGTGTGTCGATTGCCTTCACCAGTCGCAAGTCAAGCTCGCGCAGGAGCTGCACGTAGCGGTCCACCCGTTCGAGGACGGGATCGATGATCAGCGCCTCGCCACCGTGCCGACTGGCCATAAGATAGGTGTAGGTGCTCGAGGTGCTGTCGAAGAGCTGCCGAAAGATCATGGCCGCGCTTGTTGCAAGAAAGATTGGCGGAACTGATGGTAGCCGAAGCGGAGGGGTGCGAAAATCACCCTTTCCCCGGAACGAGCCCTACCCTCCCCACCCTGATCGCGAAATCGTCCTTTGCGCTTCTTGAACACACTCTATATCTGGGCGTCATGAGGACTGCCTTGGCCGATACCGATGTCTTTGTTCCACCGGAATGGGCGCCGCAAAGGGCGATCTGGACCGCCTGGCCGGCCGATGCCGAGGAATGGAACGGCGACCTCGCTTCGCCCCGCCGCGACGTAGCCGCGCTCGTGCGCGCGCTCGCCCCGATGAACCGCGTGAAGCTCCTGGTAAACGGCGCCGAGGCCGAGACGAGCGCACGCGAGGCACTGGGCCAGGCGGCGGAATTCGTGCCCGCGCGCTACGGCGACATTTGGCTGAGAGACACCGGCCCCATCTTCGCCAAGGCCGATGGCGGAACAATCGCCCTCCGGTTCATGAACAACGGCTGGGGCGGCAAATTCGATCTCCCCGATGATCGCACTGTTGGCGACGAGATCGCGAGGCTTGCGGGCGTTCGCGCGCGACGCTTCGACTTCGTGCTCGAAGGGGGCGCCATCGACCATGACGGCGTCGGCACCATGCTTGCAACGCGCGAGACCCTGCTCAATTCAAATCGCAACGGCTGGAGCGAGGCGGAAGCGGAGAGCGCCCTTCGCCAGGCCTTCGGCGCGCGCAAAGTCATCTGGCTCGACCGCGGCCTTGCCCACGACCATACCGACGGGCATATCGACAATGTCGCCCGCTTCGTGGCCGAGGGCCGCGTGGTGTGCCAGTCCCCTTCGGGCGCCGACGACCCTAACGCCGAACTTTACGAGACGGTGGCCGAGGCCCTTAGCCGCGCGACCGACGCCAAGGGGCGCAAGCTCGATGTCGTACGCATCCCGAGCCCGGGCCTTATCGTCAACGCCATGGGCCAGCCCTCCCCCGCCTCGCACATGAATTTCGTCATCGCCAACGGCGTCGTGGTGGTCCCGGTTTACAGCACGCCTTCGGCCCGCGACGCGCTCGAGGCGCTTGGCCGCCTCTTTCCGGCGCGGAAGGTCATCGGCCTCCCTTCCCATGGACTGCTCGGCTCGGGGCTCTCGGGCGGCGGATCGTTTCATTGCATCACCCAACAGGAGCCCGCCTAGTGAGCGAGCGCAAGGTCACGGTTGCGGCTATCCAGACCGCCTACGGCCACGACATGGCGGCCAACATCGCCAAGACGGCCGAGCTCGTGCGCGAGGCGGCTGGCAGAGGCGCCGGGATCGTGCTGCCCTCCGAGCTGTTTCAGAGCATCTATTTTCCGACGCGGCAGGATCCGAAATGGTTCGCGACGGCCTATCCCTTGGCCGAGCATCCTTCCGTGATCGCGCTCCGCAAGCTCGCCCAGGACCTCGATGTCGTTATTCCCATCTCCTTCTTCGAGAAGGACGGTCCACGCTACTACAACAGCGTGGCGATCGCCGATGCGGGCGGCGAGATTCTTGGACTCTATCGCAAGAGCCACATCCCCGATGGGCCCGGCTATCAGGAGAAATACTATTTCCGGCCCGGCGACACCGGCTTCAAGGCATGGAAGACGAAGAAGGGCACGATCGGCGTCGGCATCTGCTGGGACCAATGGTATCCGGAAGCGGCGCGCGCCATGATGCTTCAGGGCGCGGAACTTCTCCTTTACCCCACCGCGATCGGCTCCGAGCCCTACGACCTCAGCCTCGACACCCACAAACGGTGGCAGCGCGTCATGCAGGGTCATGCCGTGGCCAATGCCGTGCCCGTCATCGCCGCGAACCGCATCGGCCGCGAGGACAACGATGGGACGAGCCAGACCTATTACGGTCATTCTTTCATGGCCGACCACACGGGCGAGATCGTCGCGCATCTCGGCGAGAACGACGACGGCGTTCTCCTTGGGAGCTTCGACCTCGGGGATATCGAACGCTACCGCGCCGAGTGGGGCTTCTTCCGCGACCGCCGCACCGACCTCTACGCGAAGAGCATCGTGTGACAGGCGATCATTCGGCGGGAGCGAGGACCCGCCCCTTCTCCGTCCTGCGCTTCCGGCCGGTGAGCCTGTTCTGTAGGCGCGCGAGATAGAGATAGACGATCGGCGTGGTGTAGAGCGTAAGCAGCTGTGACAGGGCAAGGCCTCCGACCATGGCGTAGCCGAGCGGCTGGCGGAGCTCCGAGCCCGCGCCGTGACCGAGCATCAGCGGAACGCCGCCAAGCATCGCCGCCATTGTGGTCATCAGAATGGGGCGGAAGCGGAGGAGGCAGGCTTCGCGGATCGCGCCAAGCGACGTGTCCCCCTCGCGCTCGCGCTGGATGGCGAAATCGACCAGCATGATGCCGTTCTTCTTGACGATGCCGATCAGAAGAATGATGCCGATGATGCCGATCACCGAGAGATCGAAGCCTCCCATCATAAGCGCAAGCAGCGCGCCGACGCCCGCGGACGGCAGCGTCGAAAGAATGGTCAGCGGATGGATGAAGCTCTCATAGAGCATCCCGAGGATGAGATAGACCACGACGAGCGCCGCCGCGATCAAGATCGGCTGGCTCGCAAGCGAAGCTTGGAAGGCCTGCGCGTTGCCCTGGAACGTTCCGGTCAGCGTGACCGGAACGCCCATCTGCAAGACCGCATTGTTGATCGCATCGACCGCCTGACCGAGCGATGCGCCAGCCGGCAGGTTGAACGAGAGCGTGATCGCCGGGAACTGCCCCTGGTGCGACACCGAAAGCGGTCCGACTTGCGTGTTGTCGACGGTGACGAGGGTCGAGATCGGGACCGAGGCGCCGGTCAGGGGGGATTTCAGATAGATGCGATCGAGTGTGTTGGGATCGCCCTGCATCTCCGGCAAGACTTCGAGGATCACGTGATAGGTATTGGTCTGGGTGTAGAACTGCGCGACCTGGCGCTGGCCGAAGGCGTCGTTCAGGGTGGCATCGATCACCTCCGGCATGATGCCGAAGCGCGCCGCCTGGTCGCGATTGATGCTGACCATGAGCTGCGGCGCGTTCGCCTGCTGATCGGTCGAAACGTCGGCAAGCTGGGGTAGCGTTTGCAGCTTGGCGAGGATCTTCGGCGCCCATTCGTTGAGCCGATATCGGCATCCTGCAAGGTGTATTGGAACTGGCCGCGGCCGATGCGGCCGCCCACGGTAATGTCCTGCGCGGGCTGAAGGGTGAGCTTGACCCCCCTCGACTTGCGCGAGCTTAGGCCGCAAGCGATCGATGATCTGGCTCGCTGTTGCGGTCCTCTCATCGCGCGGCTTCAGCCCGATGAAGAAGCGCGCGGTATTGGCCGTCTGCGCGCTTCCCGTGCTGCCCATGGCGCTTCCCACGGCGGCGATATCGGGGTCCTTCATCAGCACTTCGCCGAGGGCCTGCATCTAGGCCGTTCATCGCCGGTTCAGTTTCACCATGAGCCCGCCCCTGACGAGAACAATTTTCCGCGTGCAAGACGGCGAAACCCAGGCTTAAGTCGCTCCCTGAATTCTAGCAAACGCGCTCTCTCGTGCATCGCTCGATTGACCCCGAATTCTTCGCGCTCCTGACCGGAAGTTATCGCCGGCTCGTCGGCGACGCCCTCTGTCCCGAAGGCGCCGATGCTGTCTGGCTCTACGAACAGGCGCCGTTTGCCGTTCTCGCCCATGACGGGTCGGACGATCCGACCTTCATCTACGCCAACAAGCGCGCGCAAGACTGCTTCGAGTACGATTGGGACGAGATTACCAAGATTCCCTCTCGCCTCTCGGCCGAGCCCGCCCGCCGTCCCGAGCGGCAGGCGCTGCTCGATCAGGTCGCGCGGCACGGTTTCATGTCGGGCTATAGAGGCGTTCGCGTCGCCAAATCCGGGCGCCGCTTCCTCATCAAGGATGGCACCGTCTGGGAACTGATCGATGCCAAGGGATTGAGGCACGGCCAAGCCGCCACTTTCTCAACCTGGCGGAACATTTGACATCGCGACAGCCCGCCGCTAGGTCGGCCAAGCACGCGTTCGAAGTCTCGGGGGTTGCATGAGCCGGCAAGAGCCGCTGATCTTCATCGTCTCTGGCGAGGCGTCGGGCGACAACCTCGCTGGACGATTGATGGCGGCTCTCAAGGCCAAGACCGGAGGCCGCGTGCGGTTTGCCGGCGTCGGCGGACGGGAGAGCGAGGCGCAAGGGCTCACTAGCCTCTTTCCCATGCAGGAGTTGTCGCTCGTAGGTCTGGCGGAAATCCTGCCGCATCTTCCCCGTCTCGTGAGGCGCCTCAATCAGACCGCGGATGCCGCGCTCACGCTCAAGCCCGATGCCGTCGTGACGGTCGATTCGCCGGGCTTTTGTCTCCGCCTCGCTCATCATCTCCGCGGCTCGGGTATTCCGGTCGTGCATTATGTCGCGCCGCAACTGTGGGCCTGGCGGCCAGGCCGGGCGAGGAAGCTCGGTGAGCGCGTCACCCACATCATGGCGCTGCTTCCCTTCGAGCCCGCATTCTTCGCCAAGCACGGCATCGCCTGCACCTTCGTCGGCCACCCGGCGATCGAGTCGGGCGCGGTGAGCGGCGACGGAGCCGCCTTCAGGGTCAGGCATGCGATTCCGACCGAGGCCACCGTCCTTTGCGTCGTTCCCGGCAGCAGGCCGGGCGAAGCGCGCCGCATGCTGCCGATCCTCGGCGCCGCGCTCGAGCTGTTGAAGACGAAGCATCCGCAGTTGCGCCTCATCGTCCCGCTCGCCGACACCACCGCCGATGTGGTCGCGCCCGCCGCGCGCAACTGGCCTTATCCCGTCGCCTTCGCCTCGCCCGCCGAACGCTTCGATGCCTTCGCCGCGTCGGATGTGGCGATGGCGAAATCGGGCACCGTCACGCTCGAACTCGCGCTCGCGGGCGTGCCCATGGTCATCGGCTATCGCATCAACCCGGCGACCGCTTTTCTAATTCGCCGCATGGGGGTGAGCGTCAAGTATGCCTCGCTGGTCAATTTGCTCGCCGAGCGCGAGGTGATCCCGGAATATTTGCAGGAAAACTGCACGGCTGAGAATCTCGCCGCGGGAGTCGATAGGCTGCTCGAATCGGAGGAGGCCCGCGCCAAGCAGCGTCAAGGATTCCGCGAGGTTCTGCATCTTCTCGGCGACCTCAGCCCGACCCCGAGCGAGCGCGCCGCCGGGGTCGTGCTCGATATCGTCGCCGGACGGGCGCCTCAGGCGGCCGGCTGACCGGCGCTCCCCGCTTCCGCGGAGCCGGGACGCGCACGCGCGATCCTCAAATGCGCCTCGATGCTGTCGTTGATCATGGCGGCGACACGCAGCGCCTCGGAGCCCGCGCGCCCATCGACCAGGGGCTTCTTCCCCGTCGCGACGCAATCGAGGAAGGATGCGATCTCGTTGGCGAGACTGTCCTCTTTCTGGATTTCGTGCGTCTCGGTGCCGATCGCGGCAAGTCCTTCCTTCATCGGATCGCCGCGCAGGCGATAGCCGAAGATCTTGCCTTCGCCGAGATCGCAGTTGAGATATTGCTTGTGAGCGAAAACGCGCATACGCCTCTCGGTCTTGTAGCTCACGCGGCTCGCCGTGACGTTGGCCACGCAACCTGACTCGAAAGTGATGCGGGCGTTGGCGAGATCGATGCTGCGTCCGAGCACCGGCGTGCCGACGGCATCGACCGTGGCGACCCGCGACGGCACGAGTCCCATGATCATGTCGATGTCGTGGATCATGAGATCGAGGATCACGTCGACCTCGATGCCGCGCGTCTTCCACGGCGCAATGCGATAGCTCTCGAAATAGAGCGGGTCCGAGATGAGGCTCGCCAGCGCCCGATATGAACTCGAGAAGCGCTCGATTTGCCCGACCTGGAGCACGACCTTGCGCTCCTCGGCGAGCTTGGTAAGGGTCAGCGCGCTTTCGACCGTCTCGGTAATCGGCTTCTCGATGAGCAGGTTGATGCCCGCCTCGATCAGAGGGCGCGCCACCTCGTAATGCAGCGTCGTCGGCACTGCCACGCTTGCCGCATCGACCCGCCCGATGATGTCGCGATAGTCGAACAGAGGCTCGGTGCCGAACTCGGCGGCAACCGCCCGTGCCCGCTCTTCGTTGGCATCGACCACCGCAACCAGCTTGGCGCGCGGGTTGCGTGAATAGTGATTGGCGTGAAACCGCCCGAAATACCCTGTGCCGACGACTGCGACGCGAATCTGATCCGACATGGTCCGTCCGTCCGCTACTCGGCGGCGACCCCGGCCTTGAGCGACCGCACCACGCTCTGCACCGTGCCGATGATCATGTCCTGTGCTTCGGGCGCGAGATAGGCGTGCATCGGCAGGCTGATCACGCGGCGGGCAAGCCAGCCGGTCCGGTGCAGCCCAGGTGCCTTAGGGTATTCCGTATAAGAGGGAAGCGCATGAATCGGGTTGAGATAGTGGATCGCGGTCGGCACGCCGGCTTCGCGGCAGGCCTTGGCGAAGTCGTCGCGGCGATCGACAATGATCGTGTATTGCGCCCACACCGAGGTGGCGCCTTCGCCGACCGACGGCACCTGCACCACGCCGCCGAGCCCCTCGGCGTAGCGGTCGGCGACTTTCTGGCGCGCCGCGATCTCGGCGGGAAAGAGGCGGAGCTTCTCGAGCAGGATCGCCGCCTGGATGGTGTCGAGCCGGCTGTTGAGCCCGACGAACTCGCTCTCCGGCTTGTCCGGCGCCTTGCCATGGCAACGGAGCGAGAGGAGCAGCTTCGCCTTGTCGTCATTATCGGTGAAGACGGCGCCGCCGTCGCCGTAGCCGCCGAGCGGCTTGGAAGGATAGAAGCTCGTCGCGGTGTAGTCGGCGAGCGTGCCGACTTTCTTGCCGTTTAGGCTCGCGCCGAAACTCTGCGCGGCATCGGCGAGCATGAGGAGATTGTGGGCCTTGGCGATGCTCTCGATCGCAGGATAGTCGGCCGGTTGGCCGTAGAGATCGACCGGGATGATTGCGCGCGGCTTCAAGCCGAGCCGCTTCGCCTCGCCAATCGCAGCTTCAAGGCTCGCTCCGTCCATGTTGAAGCTGTCGGGATGGACATCGACGAAAACCGGCGTGGCGCCGGCGAGCACCACCACCTCGGCGGTGGCGACGAAGGTGAAGTCGGGGACGAACACCGCATCGCCCGGTCCGATGCCCTCCGCCATGAGCACAAGGAGCAGCGCATCGGTGCCGTTGGCGCAACTGATGCAGTGCTTGGCGCCGCAGAATGCCGCGAGCCTTTTCTCGAGCTCGCTGACCTCGGGTCCGAAGATATATTGCCCATGCCTCAAGACCGCGATGACGGCCTTCTCCAGGCTGTCGCCGAGATGCTTACGTTGCGCCGCCAAATCGATGAAGGCCGCAGTCGGCCGTGCGCGGTCTTTATTCATGCGGTGTTACCGGACTCCCTGCGCAAAACTACCATGGGATATGGCCGTGCGGCCAAACCCGAACCTTGCGGGCGCGGTCTTTCGCGTTATTAGGAGAGCCCCCGGGCTTCCCTCTCGCCCCTACCGCCGACTACCATAGCATGATCGAAGTTTCAAACCCGCCGCCCGCGTCTTAACCGCCCAAATCGCCAATAAGGCAAAGAGAGCCTCATGCGCCGACCCCCTGCCTTGATTTTGCCGCTTCCCTGCCAGACTTCGCGCGCCTGACCGCCATGCTGCTCGGCTCAGAACGGCTCCTCGCCTCGTCCCGCCTCGACGGGCTGAAAGTGGGCATCCTCGCCAACCCGGCCTCGATTGATCACACCTTCACCCACATCGTCGACCGGCTCGGCGCGTCTAAGCGCTGCAAGCTCGCCGCGATTTTCGGTCCCCAGCACGGCTTCCGCTCGAACGTTCAGGACAACATGATCGAGACCGCGCATGCCGAGGACAGGCGCCGCAAGGTGCCGATCTTCTCGCTCTACAGCGAGACGCGCGAACCCACCCCCGAGATGCTCGGTCTCATCGACGTGCTCGTCATCGACATTCAGGACGTCGGCGCCCGCATCTACACTTTCATCTACACCATGGCCAATTGCCTGCGCGTCGCGGCGCGAATGGGGCTTCCCGTCATCGTTTGCGACCGGCCCAATCCGATCGGCGGCATCGCCATAGAGGGGCCCACCCTCGAGCCGGGCTACGAATCCTTCGTCGGACAATTCCGCATGCCGATGCGCCACGGCATGACGGTGGCCGAGCTTGCGCGCCTGTTCAACGAGCATTTCAAGATCGGCGCCGAACTCGAGACCGTGACCATGGAGGGCTGGACGCGGGAGATGTATTTCGACGCGACGGATGTGCCCTGGGTGATGCCCTCGCCCAACATGCCGACGCTCGACACGGCTATCGTCTACCCGGGCACCGTTCTGCTCGAAGGCACGATGTTGTCGGAGGGACGCGGCACGACACGGCCCTTCGAGCTTGTCGGCGCGCCATGGCTCGACGGCGAGGTGCTGGCGCCGCGCCTCAACCGGCTCGGACTGAAGGGCGTCCATTTCCGCGAAGCCGCCTTTGAACCGACGTTCCAGAAGCATGCCGGCACCACCTGCGGCGGCTGCCAGATTCATGTGACCTCGCGCGAGGCGTTTGCACCGGTCGCGGCAGGCGTGGCCGTGTTGCGCGAAAGCTACGGGCTTGCCCCCGACCGCTTCAAATGGCGCGATCCGCCTTACGAATACGAGCGCGAGAAGATGCCGTTCGACATTCTTGCGGGCTCCCCCGAGCTTCGCAATCAGATCGAAGCGCAAGTGCCGCTGGAAGAGATCGTCGCGAGCTGGAAGCCCGGCGAGGAGGAGTTTGCCGAAATCAGGCGCGGTTATCTCCTCTATTAGCTCCTATGGCAGCGCCGTTGCGGCAAAATAGAAAGCCGCCCCGATCAGAGCGGCGGCGGGCAATGTCAGCACCCAGGCGACGATGATGCTCCCGGCGATGCCCCACCGCACCGCGGAGACTTTGCGCGCAGCGCCGACGCCCACGATAGCGCCGGTGATGGTGTGGGTCGTCGACACCGGGGCGCCGAACGAGGTGGCGAGATAAAGCGTGGCGGCGCCTGCCGTCTCGGCGCAAAAGCCCTGTACCGGCTTCAGCGGCGTGATCCGCGAACCCATGGTCCGCACGATGCGCCAGCCGCCGATCAGCGTGCCGAGCGCCATCGCCGCCTGGCACGACAAGACCACCCAGAACGGGACGTAGAACTGTTCGCCAGTCAGCCCTTGCGCGAACAGCAGGCTGGCGATGATACCCATGGTTTTCTGTGCGTCGTTCGCGCCGTGGCCGATCGAATAGAGCGCCGCCGAGCCGAGCTGCATCACGCGAAACTTCCGGTCTACCGCCAACGGCGTGCTGCGCGCGAACAGCCAGGCAACGACAAGCCACAGCAGAAGCGCGAGTACAAAGCCGAGCAGTGGCGACCAGACGATGGCGCCAAGCGTCTTGAGCGTGCCAAGCCATACCACCGCGCCGATGCCGGCTTTGGCGGTCCCCGCCCCGAGCAGTCCGCCAAACAGCGCGTGCGAGCTCGATGACGGAATCCCGCCCCACCAGGTCAGCAGGTTCCACGTGATCGCGCTCATCAGCGCTCCGAAGATCACCCGCCAATCAACGACCTCCACAGCGATGATCCCGGTGCCGATCGTTTGCGCAACGTGCAAGCCGAAGAACAGGAAGGCGATAAAATTGAAGAACGCGGCCCAGATCACCGCGATTGCCGGCGATAATACGCGCGTCGACACCACGGTTGCGATCGAGTTCGCGGCGTCGTGAAGGCCGTTGAGAAAGTCGAACACGAGCGCCACCGCGACCAGTGCGACGACGAGAGGGAACGAGGCGCCGATCATGAGGCGGGATCAGACATGTTCGATGACAATGCCCTGGATCTCGTCGGCGACGTCGTCGAGGCGGTCAACGGTGTTCTCGAGATGATTGTAAATCTCGTTACCGCGAATGAAGTCGATGGCGTCACCGGCTTTCGCCTTCTGGTACAGCAGGCCGAGCCCGCGGTCGTGGATCTCATCGGCTTCGCCCTCGATGCGGGTAATCTGCAACCCGATCTCGTTGAGCTCCGCCGCATTCTTTCCGACATTTGCCAGCATGGCGACCGCGCGCTGCACGAGCTCGGCACAGGCGACGACCGCATCGCCCATCGCTCGCATCTCGGGGTCGAAGGTCTGTGCTTCGAACAGAATGATGGCCTTGGCCGTCTGCTGCATCTGATCCACCGAATCGTCCATCGCCGTGATCAGACTTTTGATGTCGGCGCGATCGAACGGCGTGATGAAGGTCGTGCGCAGCAGAATGAGAACTTCGCGCGTGATGGCGTCCGCCTCCTGTTCCAGCGCGACGACTTCCTGGCAGCGAAGGATGATCTGATCGCCGCTCGCGAGCATCTGACGCAGGGCGCGCGCAGCACCAACCATCACGGCGGCATGGCGCTCGAAAAGGGAGAAGAAATCCCCCTGGCGCGGCATCAGTCGGTGAAACCATTGCAGCATCGCGCGCCCCCTTTCGGGCTTCCCACGGCGTCGAGGCAAGCGGAATGAGCGGGAAAATCGCCGCCAGGTCAAGGCGCCCGGCGCGTTCCCCACCGCAATCTCAGACTCGGAGCCAGGTTAATTCAGGGCGTTCAGGGACAGCATCGGGCAGCCAAGTGTCTTCTCCAGCGCCTCGATCAACTCATGCTTCGACTCGGTGCCGATATAGAGCCCGCCGTTTTCCTCCGCGAGGCATTTCGCATCGAGGATGCTCTGCTCTCCGGTCCAGCTGAAGTCCTTCATGCGATAGCCGATGATATGGACGGTGAGGTCGGCCGCCGTAGCATGCAGTTCCTTGCCGAGATCGCATGGCGAGCCGCCGCAGGTCTCCTCGCCGTCGGTGAGCACCACCACCACTCCCGGCTTATGGCGATAGTCGAGCACGTCGGCGGCACTCTTGACCGCGGCAGTGAGCGGCGTCTTGCCGGCGGGGGAAAGCGCGTTCACCGCCTGCATGATGAGCGCGCCCGCATTCTCGGTCGGCTTGAGGTTGAGTTGGACGTTGCATTGCTGATAGGGCCCCGGACCGTAGGTGATGAGCCCGACGCGGCGCGACCGCGTGACGGCGGGCAGCACCGCGGCCAGCGCACCGCGCACTTCGTCGATACGTGGAATGGTGGTGGCGATGCCCTGATTGACGTTGCCGGCCATGGAGCCGGAGGCGTCGAACACGATCATGGCATCGGCGGTGCATGGGTTGCGCTCGCCTTGATCGGCCGCCTTGGAAGGAATGATGCCGGCTGCGACAAAGAGCGCCGTAAGCACGCGCGCGGTGGCGGATGGGAATGCCGGCAAGACAGTCTCCTTCGGGCCGAACTCTACCGCAAAAAGCCGTGCCGTGTATGTGGTTGCGCGTCACACCGGGACCCTGCCAATGCTTGTATCGCCGAAGCGGGAGGACTAGCTTTCGGCCATTCTGAGCTCTCGGAGCAAGCCCTTGGCCAACCCTGTCGTCCGCGCTCCCCGCTCGATCTGGCGCGCCTCTGGCGTGACCGAGGGCGAGCGCGCGATCCCCGAGGAGACCGCGATCGCCTTTACCTTCAACACGGCGACCTACGCGGTGATGATGGCGACCCCGCAGGACCTCGAGGATTTCGCCGTCGGCTTCAGCCTGACGGAAGGGGTCATCCCCTCGATCGATGCCATCGACTCGATCGATGTCGTCGAGGAGGAGGCCGGCATCGAGCTTCGCATCTGGCTCAAAGCGCGCGAGGCGGTGGAGTTTCTCGGGCGGCGCAGGAAGATGGCCGGGCCGACCGGTTGCGGGTTATGCGGCGTCGAGAGCTTGACCGAGGCCATGCGCCCGCCCCCGATGGTCGGCGACGGGCGTGCCTACTCGCCTGACGAGATCATGGCTGCGGTCGAGTCGCTTTTTCCGTTGCAAACGCTCAACCATGAGACACGCGCGGTGCACGCGGCCGGCTTCTATGAGCCCGGGCGGGGGCTCGTCGCGCTGCGCGAGGACGTCGGACGCCATAACGCACTCGACAAGCTCGCCGGCGCCTTGGCGCGCGAAGGATCAACCGCCCGTCAAGGCCTCATCGTGCTCACGAGCCGCGTATCGATCGAGATGGTGCAGAAGGCGGCCATGATTGGGGCTCCGGTGGTGGCCGCGGTCTCGGCGCCCACGGCGCTTGCGGTGCGCATGGCCGATGCCGCCGGCATGACCCTGATCGCGATTGCGCGCAAAGATGGCTTCGAAGTATTTACGCATCCGCACCGGGTGAAGGGTAGGATCGCAAGCCACGTGGCCTAGGCGCCATTGGAAGCGCCACCCCTCGCTTCCCGATGTCAATGAAGTCACGCCTTCGTCATCTTTTTCCTTTTCTTCAACCTCCCGCACTCGGGGCCCTATTCCGCGGGCGGAACGGTTGGCCGAGAAAATCCGTTCCCTACTTGAAGGGAGCGGACCGATCACAGATGAAGCAATCGAGCCTCAACAACGCGACGCAAATGGTAACCAAGTTCGGGGACCAATCCCCCCATTTCCTCGCTCCCGATCCCGTCGATCTTAGCCGTGCAGCGCTTCTGCTCGATGTCGACGGCACGCTGCTCGAAATTGCTGCAACTCCCGAGGAGGTTGTCGTTCCCCCAAGCCTGGTCCGCACGCTAGGGCAACTGCTCGAGCGCGCTGGAGGTGCGGTTGCGCTGGTCAGCGGGCGCACCATCGAAACGCTCGACCGGCTGTTTCGGCCGCTCAGCATGCCGGCCGTGGGACAGCACGGCGCCGAAATCCGGCTTTCCCCCGGCGGTCCGGTTCGGTGCAATCATGCCTCTCTCAGCCCCGAGCTGAGGCGCCGCATCCATGTTCTTGCCACGATCAATAGCCGCGTCCTGGTCGAGGAGAAATCGCGCTCGATGTCGGTCCACTTTCGCCGCGCGCCCGAATACGAAGCCTTCCTCAGGCAAGAAGTGGCGAAGGTCGTGGCCGCCGAGGCTCGCCCGGACAGCGTGGAATTCATGTTCGGCAAGGCGGTGATCGACATCAAGCCTTCGAGCTTCAGCAAGGGGACCGCGGTTCGCGAGGTGATGGCCGCGCCGCCGTTCGCGGGGCGGCGCCTCGTGTTCATCGGCGATGACACTACTGACGAGTCCGTCTTCGCCATTTTGCCCGATCTCGGCGGTCTTGGATTTGCCGTCGGCAGGAACATGAAGGCCGCTCACGGCGTGTTCGCCTCGCCCGCGCAAGTCCGCTCTTGGCTCGCTCGCGTCGCCGAAGCCGCAAGATAAGACTCATGAAGGATTTCGGTCTCGATCTCGCCGTCATCGGCAACGGCCATACCGCCGCCTTGGTCGACCCAACCGGGCGCATCGTGTGGTGGTGCTACCCGCGCTTCGATGGCGATCCGGTGTTTTCGCGCCTGCTCGCCGGCGATGAGGACAAGGGGTACTGCGATGTCGTTCTCGACAACATGGCGCAATACGCCTCGGACTACGAGCGCAACACTGCGGTCGTTTCCACCATCCTGACCGCCGCCGACGGCGCCGCCGTGAAGATCACCGATTTTGCGCCGCGCTTTCGCAATTTCGGCCGCATATTTCATCCGCCTCAGCTTATGCGTATCATCGAGCCGGTCGCGGGCCTCCCGCGCATTTCCATACGCGTGCGCCCGACCAGCGACTACGGCAGTCCCATCAACGACCACGCGGCGGGCAGTCATCACATCACCTATCGGGCCAAGGACTTTTCCTTCAGGCTCACGACAGACGGCCCCGTGCCGTACATCGAAAACGAGACCCCGTTCGTCCTGACCAGACCCATTCACCTGGTCTTCGGACCCGATGAGCCGTTCGCCGAGAACATCGTCGCGACATGTCGCGAATTCGCCGAGCGCACGCGCGGGCATTGGACGGACTGGGTGCGGCGGCTGTGGATCGCCTACGACTGGCAGGATGCCATTATCCGCGCCGCCATCACCCTCAAGCTCTCCAATTTCGACGAGACCGGCGGGATCGTCGCCGCGCTCACCACCTCGATCCCCGAGGCGCCCGGCTCGGGCCGCACCTGGGACTATCGTTTCTGCTGGCTCCGCGACGCCTATTTCGTCGTCAAGGCGCTCAACCGTCTCGGCGCGACGGAAACCATGGAGAACTTCATCTCGTTCATTCTCACTTTGGCGTCGGAAGAGTCCATGCGGCCCGTCTATGGCATCGTTCCGAGCACCTCGATCGAGGAGAGGATCGCCGCCGACCTCACGGGCTACCGGGGCGAAGGGCCGGTCCGCATCGGCAACGCGGCGGTGCATCAACTGCAACATGACAGTTACGGCAGCATCATCCTCGCCGTCATGCCGATGTTCTTCGATCGCCGGCTTCCCCGCCCGGGAAACGAGGACCTGTTTCGCGTCTTGGAGCCGCTCGGCGACAAGGCGGCCAAGTTTGCCTTCACCCCCGACGCCGGCATCTGGGAATATCGCGGCCGCACCGAGATCCACACCTATTCCGCGGCGATGTGCTGGGCGGCGTGCAACCGTCTTGCCGCGATTGCCTCGCATCTCGGACTTGCCGAGCGGGCATCGCATTGGTCGGAGACCGCCGACCGAATCCAGGCGCGGGTGCTGTCGGAGGCCTGGAACGAGAAGCGGGGATCATTTACCGCAGCTTTCGGCGGCGAGCACCTCGATGCCAGCGTCTTGCTCCTGCCCGAGATCGGCATGATCGAGGCCGACGACCCGCGATTTGTGCAAACGGTCGCAGCCACGGAGCGGGAACTTTTCCGTGGCAAACATGTAATGCGTTACATGAATGCGGACGACTTCGGCATGCCGGAGGTCGCGTTCTTGACATGCCGGTATTGGTTAATCGATGCGTGGTGGCGCATCGGCCGGCGCGAAGACGCGCGCGACCTTTTTATTGACTCTCTCGCTCACCGCAACCGCTACGGTCTTCTCGCCGAGGACATTCATCCCACCACCGGAGAATTGTGGGGGAATTTTCCCCAGACCTATTCCATGGCGGGACTTATCTTGAGTGCGATGCGGCTGTCGCGATCGTGGGAGGACCGCTATTGGAGAGGCTGATCCTCGTGTCCAATCGCGTGACGACGCCCGAGCCCGGCAATTCGAAGCGGGCCGGCGGCTTGGAGGTTGCGCTCGCTCCGCTGCTCAAGCATCTGGAAAGCGTTTGGTTCGGCTGGAGCGGCGAGGTCGTTTCCGCCGACAAAGTGCGCACGCATAGTTTCGAGCGCCCGCCGAGGCGCTATGTCGTCACCGATCTGTCCGAAGAGGATTACCAGGAGTACTATAACGGCTTCGCCAATCGCGTGCTGTGGCCGATCCTGCACTATCGCATCGACCTGACCGAGTTCAGCCGCCGCGATCTCACCGGCTATTTCCGCGTGAACCGGCACTTCGCCACCGAGCTCGCCAACATCGTGGAACCCGACGACATGATCTGGGTCCACGATTATCACCTCATCCCCATCGCCAACGAGCTGCGCCGGCGCGGCTTCGCCAATCGCATCGGCTTCTTCCTGCACATACCCTTCCCCGCGCCGGAGGTCGTTTCGGTCCTGCCGAACTACGAACGGCTCCTGCCTCTGCTTCTGGACTACGATCTCGTCGGATTTCAAACGGAGGCGGACGTCGGCAACTTCACCCGCTATCTTCTTTCCGAATATCGTGGTCCGAGCCGCGTGTTCGAGGCAACGGACGGCCAGGTCGTGTTCAGCTATGCCGGACGGCAGACCCGCATCGGCGCCTTTCCGGTTGGCATCGACACCGAGGAATTCCAAAAAATGGCGGCGCGGGCCGCTCGCTCGCCCTTCGTCCGCGGCGTGATCGAGAGCCTCGGCAACCGCGCGCTCCTGATCGGTGTCGACCGGCTCGATTACTCGAAAGGCCTCATTCAGCGCATGGAAGCCTTTGAGCACTTCCTGCGCCTTCATCCCTCCCAGGCGGGCAAAGTCACTTACCTCCAGATTGCGCCCAAGAGCCGCTCGGAGATTCCCGAATATCACGACCTCGAGCGCGACGTGGGAGCGGCGGCGGGACGCATCAACGGCGCCTTGGGCGACGTCTCATGGACCCCGATCCGCTATCTCAATCGTGCCTATAGCCGATCGGGCCTCGCCGGGCTCTACCGCTCCGCATGCACTGCGCTCGTCACGCCGCTCCGCGACGGAATGAATCTCGTGTCCAAGGAATATGTCGCCGCCCAGGACGAGAAGAATCCCGGCGTGCTAGTTCTCTCGCGCTTCGCCGGCTCGGCTCACGAATGCCTGGGGGCTTTGCTGGTCAATCCGTACGATGCGGAATCGGTCGGAAGCGCGATTGCGACCGCGTTGGATATGCCGCTCACCGAGCGCCGCGAACGGCATGCCGCCTCGCTCGCCAAGCTCCGGGAAAACGGCGGCAGTGTCTGGATCGAGAATTTTCTGCGCTCGCTCCGCCTCGCGCATGCAGGGAACGGCCTGACCGCCGAGGACGCCGAGGCGACGGAACGGCCACGAACGCGACACGACGAAGGCGCCGCATACCGGCGCTGATTTCTTTGGATCTGCCCCCCCGAAACAGGCATGCCAAAGACCCGCCATGCGGCGGGTCCGGCGAAACGCCGCGTGACCGAGCGCTACTTCAGCGGCGGAAGCGGCTGCGCGACGACGGCTTGATTGTGATGGAAGAAGCAGCCCCCAAGCGCCACAGGCGCCAACAGGACCGCCAGGACGGCGATCACACGCATTTACAGGCCCCCCACTCAAACGCCACAAGCTTACTAACTCGGGTCAGGAAAACACATTCCGCGACCGAATTGGTGACCGATTTGCAACAGTCCTATGACTTCTAACGCATTGGGGCCAAGTATCTTTTTCGCAGCGGAACGCCGGGAATCGGCGCCGCATTTACCAGCGGTTAACTATATCGCGCTGCTATTTCCCTTGTGTCAGAGAACCGCTTTCTCCAGTCCTGTTCGGCGCTCCTTGCGAGCGCCATTCTCGTTTGCGGCACCCATCTCCTCCTGATTGCGAGCACGGAGTACGGGCGCCCCGACCTCGAACACGCCCCCGCCTCCCTTGCCACACCCGCGCCTGCCGCAGCGCCGGTCGCCGCGCGCGAAGCGATCGAGGTCGAGGTCACGTCCGCGATGCCGGAGCGATCGCATACCGATGGGGTTGGAACCACAGCCGACCAGATCGCTTCGGTTGCTCAATCCAGCGAATCAGCCTCGCCAAGTCCCCTGCCGAATCCCGAACAGGAAGGGGTCGAGCAATCAGAATCCGCAACGCGTCCGAACCCCGATGCGTTGACGAGCGAAGAGGCGACTGCGCACGCGGAAACCCAGGCCCCCGTCCAGGCAGCGGATGAAGAGTCGGCCGCTTCGGCGCCTGAGCCGATTACAGCCTCCGAGACAGCCGAAGCGCCCGCCGCGCCCATAGCGACGACAGAGACCAACACCCCGGCCGAGGGCGATACGGTCGAACTCGCCGCAGCCGACACCGTCGAACCTGTCACACCCGAGCCGGTCGCGCCCGAAGCCGAACCAGCGGAAGCGACGCACTCTGCCGAGCCGGTCGCTGCCACCGAAGCTGACCCCAGTGCTCAGGCTGAGTCGCAAATGGCCGAAGCAACGACACCCGCGACGGTCATCCCTGAGCCCGTCGTGCCAGAGCCGGTTGCGACCGAAGCCGAACCAGCGGAAGCGACGCACTCTGCCGAGCCGGTCGCTGCCACCGGAACTAATCCCGGTGCCCAGGCTGAGTCGCAAATGGCCGAAGCAACGACGCCCGCGACGGTCATCCCTGAGCCCGTCGTGCCAGAGCCGGTCACGCCCGTAGCCGCGCCGGCCGAAGCCACACCGCCCGTGAAGCCTGCCAAGACGGCCGAGGCCGAGGCGCCTGCCGAGCCGCAACCGGCCGAAGCGGACAGCACCGCGGTTGCGCCGGCAGCGAGTGCCGAGCAGAGCGCCGCCGGAGCTTCCGCGACTCCGTTTCCCTCTGCGCCCGATCCGATCGCAACGCAGGCTCCGTCACCGGCACTGCCCACTGCTGCCGCGACGGCGGCAGAAACGCCGAGCGAGCCGCGACTTGCTCAAGCCACTGAGAGTGCGGCGGCCGCAGAGGCCGGGCGCCCTGCTCCTGCAGTGCCCCTGCCCGAACGGAAGCCCACCGTAATGGCAAAGCAGCCGAAAGCGGCCACAACGCCTGTCGTCGCCGCCACACCCAAGCAGCAGGAGATAGCAACGACGCAGACCAAGCTGCGCTGGACACCGATGGCGCTCGCGCCGGCCGACAAGGATACCGTGGCCAAGCCGAAACTCGCTCCGCAACGGACCGAAAGCGCCGGCAGCTACAACGCCAAGATCTGGTCGGCGCTCGCACGCCACAAGCCGAGAGCGGGCAAAGCCGGAAGCGCGGTGGTGACCTTTTCGATCGGGCCCGCCGGCGGATTGCGCTCGGCACAAGTCAGCGGCTCGAGCGGCGATCAGAAGATCGACCAGTTGGCGCTTCAGGCCGTGCGTAGCGCCGCACCCTTCCCGCCACCGCCGCACCCGGCTTCGGCGACCTACACGATCCGCATCTATTTCCGGTAAGCGTGGTTTCCGCGCCGGCACGCGGCATCGTCGATAGACAGCGGAAATTCTGCGCGGGTATGGTTCGCGCGCCAGTCAACTCGATCGCCAAGGCGACCGCCCGCCGCCTAACGGCGCAGGAAAGCGCATCTTGAAGCTCGACCGCGAAACCGAAGCCTTGCTGTTCTGGGCGTCGTCCGCCACCGCGACCCCGCTATGGACGCTTTCGCCCGAGGCTGCTCGCAACGAGTACCGCCGCACGCTGTCCAAGACCGAGATCGTTCCGCCCGAAATCGGGGAAGCGCGCGATCTTCTCGTTCCGGGGCCGGAAGGCGATCTTCGCCTGCGCCGTTATGTGCCCGCCGGAGCCCCTGCTGCTGCCGCCGGGGCCGCGATCCTCTTCATGCACGGCGGAGGCTGCGTGCTCGGCGATCTCGAGAGCCACGACGTGTTCTGCCGCACGCTCTGCCACGACACGGGCGCAACCGTCTTCTCGCTCGACTACCGGCTCGCGCCCGAGCATCCCTTCCCGGCCGCGGTCGAAGACACGGTCGCCGCGCTTACTCTTCTTTCGCACGAAGCCGAAGGACTGGGCATCGACCCAGAGCGCATCGCGGTAGCCGGCGACAGCGCAGGCGGAGGCCTCGCCGCGGTTGCGCTGCATGAAACCAAGGGAAAGCTCGCAGCCCCTGCCCGCGCCCAGGCCCTCATCTATCCCGCGCTCGATCTTCGCGGGCGGACGCCATCGCGGCAGGAGCTCGCCGATCATTTCCCCATTCCGCGCGAGATGATCGGCTGGTTCTTCGACCATTATTTCGGCATCGCCTGGCCGTTCACCGACCCGCGCGCCATCCCCGCGCTCTATGAGGATTACACCGGCCTTCCGCCTGCCCTCGTCATCACCGCGGGCCACGATCCCTTGCGCGATGAGGGAGAAGATTACGCGCGCACGCTCGCGGCCGCCGGCGTCCCGGTCGACTATGAATGCTTCGAGGGCACGATCCACGGCTTTATGAATATGGGCCGCGTGCTGCGCGCCGCACACGGTAACGCGCGCAAGCGCCTCGCCGAATGGCTCGTCGAACGCCTGCACGCTTCATGACGGCAAGGAAGCCCCATGGAGATACTAGGCGAGGCAACGCGCCTTACCAGGCAAGCCTCATGCCGAAGCGGCCCGCATAGTTCTGGCCTGCGCCGGATCCATGGAACGCGGCATCGCCGCCTCCAACGCCGGCGTAGGCCTGTTCTCGGCCCGCGAACTCCCCTTCGAAATAGCCGAACAGGGCAATCCTCTCGGAGAGATCGAGCTTCAGCCCGGCATCTACCCTTGCCGCGTCTTCAACTGCCGAGGCTCCGTTGACGGTGAGCGCCGCGGCGGGTGATAAGATCAGGCTCGCGCCGACGACGCGGTCTGGATCGAATTCGTGCACCCAGGCGACGCGCACAAACGGCGTCAGCAGCCTGTCATTGGCAAGACGGATTTGCGAATCCAACTGAAGTCCGACGGAGCTTTCGATCGAACTGACGGATTCGGAGTCGAAGGCTAGGCCCAGAATGCCCGGATTGCCGTTCACCGTGCGGCTCTTCTCGGCGAAGTTCCCGCTGCTGAGATTGAAGCCATCGACGCCTGCGAACGGCGTTACGTAATACCTGCCAAAGTCCATCCTCCAGCCGGCCTCGAACCGCCCGCCGAAACTATCGCTATTGAAGCTCGCGTTGGCCCGCTCGTCCACGATCCAGTGAATCGTTCTGTCGGTCTTGTTGGTGAAGCGGGTATATTCCGCGGTTCCAGCCAGATAGAGCGGACCGAAAGTCTTGATACCATAGAGGCCCACATGCGCGCCCTCGACCGTTCCGTCGGTCGTGAGCTGATCCACGGAAAACCAAGACTTGGTGTAGCCGCCGGCGATGCCGACGAGCGCCGTGTGGTTGATCCGGTAATCGAGCCCTATGGCTGCGCCACCAGTGTTCGCGTCGAGATTTGCGGCCCCGTTATCGCCATCAAGCGAGGCGGAGCCGCCTAGGCCGGCACCCCACAATCGCCATCTGTGCGGCTGATAGAATCCGTCGCCGCTCTGCGGCCCGTCGTTCGAGGGTCCAAGTTTCAAAGGCTGGTATTTTTCCGGCCCACGGTTTTGTGGAGCGCCACCGGGGCCACTGGGGCCGAAGCCCGTGCCGGAAAAGAAAGGACCGGTACCGCCACCCCAAAATACGGCCTGCGCCAGCATGGCCGAGCCGAACAATCGCGACGCGTTAAAGGATGTCTGCTGTGTCCCGGACACGCCTTCGCCGAAGAGCTCGTCCGTCGAGATGTCGGTGACAGGATTGGGTGGCGTGGGACCCGGCGGCACGCAGAGAGTGAGAGTGTTGGTATCCATCGTCACCGCACCGTTTCGTGCCAAGGCTCTACCGCAAACGAGCGTGGCACCCGTCGTAAGGGTGATGCTGTTCAGCGCCAGGATGTTGCCTTGGAACGCTGTGCCCGTGCCGAGTGTCGCGGAGTCGCCGACGACCCAATACACATTGTTGGCGTTCGCTCCATTGATCAACAAAACAGACGAGCCGGAGGCGGTCGTCAGCGTGGTCCCGATTTGAAACACGAATTGCGACGCCGCGTTGCCTTGGCCGTCAAGCGTGACCATCCCGGTCAATTGGGCCGAGGTCGCAAATCTGTAGACCGCCGGGTTAAGGGTCAGGCCGCCGAGGTCCTGACCGGTGAGGTCGGTCGTAAACGGCAAAGCCATCAAGGCATTGTAGGCGGTGGTTAGATCGCTCTGGGCCTGCTGGCTGACTCCGTCAGGGCCATGGATCGTTCCGGGTGGCCCCACGAGCCCGGGAGGAAAGCCTGTGATCGCGCTGCCTGGAAAGACCCCGACATTTCCCTGGACGGTGCTTGTACCGGTGTTGGTGACCGTGGAGCCGGCGAGCACGTTGAAGCTCTCCGCCGTGCCCAGGACTTGCGCCTCGGCGTTGTTGCTCGAGATGACCCAAGCGAGCAGCGCCACTCCAATGGCAAGCGCGAATGGTCTACGACCCTTCGAGAGCCTCCCTGCCCGAGACCGGAACTGCTTTTTCGGTCGGTCGCAAGGACTCGGACCGGTGCATATGGCTTGCCGCATTTTTCGTCCCCCGTCCTCTTGGTGCGGATTCGCACACACTGAACAAGGGGCCCGCAAAAGGCCGCACGGTCTACTAGTAGAAATACCAGGCTACACGTGTCAGGTGTCTGATTCCATTTTAGAAGTTGCCGCTGAGCAACACCCCAAATCTCAGAGTTACGAGGTCTGCGGAGATCGACGAGTCATCTCCGTCTCGGGCTTGTGCATTCGGCCGCAAGACGGTGCAACAGCTCCTCGACAGCAAAATCGCAGTCTTGGTAGAGGCCCGGCGGGCGGCAGCAGCGCCGTTAGCCCAGCACCTTGCGCATCAGCTCGGCTGTGTTCTTCGCGCCGTATTTTTTCAGCAGATTGGCGCGATGGAACTCGACGGTGCGCGGGCTGATTTCCAGCGAGCGCGCGACCTCCTTGCTGGAGAGCCCCAGCATGATTTCAGCCAGTACCAAACGTTCCCTTGGCGTCAAAGTTGTTTGGTCCGGGGGATCGCGAAGACGTTTGTGACCCTCGGGCGCCGGCAACGTGGCACCGAACGCTTTCTGCAACAGAGCAAGCGTATCCGGATCGAAAAAAAAGCCGGGTTCGGGTGCTTTGTAGGCCATAGTGACCGCCCTTCCTGTAGCCGCATGGAAGGATAGGAACGGCTTCCTACTCAGCACTTTGGGGGAACGCGCCCCTTCGCACGAATCACTATCTCAGAGGCCAGGTGACGTTGCAAGATTTTAGTACGTTCTCGCACAAATTGTGATCGATCGCAGGTATTGCGGTTCGAGAAATGATTAGGTCCCCAACCAAAAGAGGCCTAGCGTTGGTTATCGTCTGCCACAGCCCCGGGCCGCAGACGGCTAGGAGAGACGATTCGCGCTCTTGCCCCTCAAGGCTAAGAGCCAATGACCTCTCCCCTTCCCAGCCGAAATCGGATTCTCACGTCGTTGTCGCGCGCCGACTTTGCGTTGTTGCAGCCGGACCTTGAGCTCGTGCCGCTTGAGCTTCGACAGGTTCTCGAAGCGGCGAACACGCCCATCACGCATGCTTATTTCATAGAGAATGGTCTTGCTTCGGTTGTCGCCGGCAATGGACGAAAGCGCCTTGAGGTCGGACTAATCGGCTTCGAGGGCATGACCGGACTACCCATCGTGCTCGGAAGCGACCGGTCGCCACATGAGAACTTCATCCAAGTCGCGGGCGAAGGCAGACGCATTCCCTCGGATGAGCTGCGGACGGCGATGCGGCAAAGCAGTTCGCTGCAGCGCGCTCTTCTCAACTTTGCCCATTCCTTCATGGTCCAGACCGCGAATACAGCTCTCTCAAATGGCACCTCCCGCGTCGAGGCACGTTTGGCGCGCTGGCTGCTCATGGCGCATGACCGCTTGGACGGCGACGAAATACCGCTCACGCACGATTTCCTGTCGCTTATGCTGGGAGTGCGGCGTGCCGGCGTCACGGTCGCCCTGAACCGCTTAAAGGGCAAAGCCCTTATCCGTCTGTCGCGCGGCCAGATTGTCGTGCTGGATCGCGAGGGACTGAAAGCGAGCGCCAGCGGCACATTATTTCGGTAGTCCCTGACTGCGCGCGGATCCCCTGCGCTCTACAAGGACTACACCGGCCATCACCGCGGGCCACGTTTATGAATATCGGCCGCGTGCTGCGCCGCACACGGCAAAGCGCGCAAGCGCCTCGCCGACTGGCTCACTGAACACCTTCAGCCGTGAGGCGAGAGACCAAGGAGCGGTTCGCTGCGACAAGATTAACCGGGGGCTTTCCCCGTGTTCACCGCAAGGTCGCGCGGGAAACGCTCGGACACAATTCCTCACAAATCTCCATTGCTTCGCTTCAATGCGGGCCAACTCCTCGCCTTCTCCTGTGGCAGCTTGAGCGTGCCTATGCTTGCAAACACGGGAGTATTGCCATGCTGACCCGATTTAGTCTGGCTGCCTGGCTCGCCTCGCTTGTGGCTCTGATCGTGGGCCGAGACGACGGCGCCGACCGGGTCGATCGGGCGACCCGGTCAAGCGCGGTGCTCTATACCGATGGCTTCATCATTCGCATGGTGGAAGGCGATAAACCCGGCGAGCGCAAGCTAGATTGACAATCGCTCCATTTCCCACAGGCCTCCTGCGCTAAGATTTCTGCCGAGGCGACAACGACGACGCCCGGATGCGCTACGGCGGCTGCGCTGGAGCGGGATGAATGGGAATGGATTTCGTTATTCGTGGCCGGGAAATGCCTCGATGCAGGTGAGGTTGGCTTGCACGATCTCGTGGAGATCAACACGACCGCCGCACGTTCGCCCATACTTGTAGAGAAAGGTGTCCATCAGCACTCGCTCGTTCGACCAAATCGAGTCACAAGCCTTCATCGACCCTTCGTAACAAGCCATTTGCGCCTGATTGAAGTCAGCCGCCCAATCGCCTTCTTCGGCCAACCACGGCTGTTGTGCCTCCGGCAGATCACCAACGGGTTTTTGCGCCTCTGCATGGCAGCCCCAATGCAGCAAAACGCCGGCAACGAACGCAATCGCCGCCGTTCGAGTGTAGTGCGACTTCGGGCTCATAGCCGCTACCTCTTTGCGGGCAATCATATCATGGCCGCGCCTGTCCGCGCGCGCGGTTTTCCCAAATGCTGCGTCATCAGGCACTAACGTGGGAGGTGCGAATCCGCCGTAATCATCCGTTCCTGAAATTTGAGGCGCAGGATTAAATCGGGAACTCGAAGACACCTTTACCGAACACGGGTTCATTAGCCCCATGACCGCTGATTTTGGTTGCCCACAGCGATTTGGAAGATCCACATCCAAAGGTCCGCAGCCCGGCAGTCTGGCTACGGCTGCCTCAGCTCTGTTGGCCTGAACCCGCACGTGTCCACGGCGCGAGCGTCACCTTCGATCCAGGCGACCGCACTGCATGGCACAAGCATCCACTTGGTCAAACGTTACGTCGGAAGCTGCCTACGAAGGCGCCCCTCTGGGTCACGGTTGACGAGGGGGAAAAGAAAAGCCCCGGCAATAGCTCGGGGCTTGTATCGGCGCTGCGCGTCGGGAGGGGTCGCGCGGGGGCACTGCGCCGATCACTTGCCTCAGAAACACGGTTTTATTGGTTTAGTTCCGCATCCGAGGCAGGCGTCCTATGCGGCTACTCCGGAATGCTTGCGCCTGCTCCTTTTTGGTCCCGCGCCTGGGTATCCTTGTTGGTCGCGCAGGCAGGGAGTTGTTCCGCCGCGTCGCGTGCGGAAGGGGCGTTCCGCCAAAGTCTTCGACCGCCTTCAAACGACACGTCTCGATGAGAATTTCGGAACAAGACGTGGCTTGCAGCGTTCGGTGAATGACACCCCGTCATCTTGCCCCTCCCCCCCTAGATGCCGACACGGGGTGCCGCACGAGCTCGCAAAAACCCGGCGGACATCAACCGCCGGGTTTTTGGCGTGTGCGTTTAAGAGCAGGGAGGAACTGCCGGACGACTGAATCGTTTCTCGACCGGCATGCAGAAGTATGAGCAAGAGCCTCAGCCCGCTGTCAGCCGCGAGCAAGCCTCCGCCGCCGGACTGATCGTTGTATTCTTGTTTTTCGGTCTTTTGGCTGGAAGCGCCATTCTTCTGAACGCATGCTGGCCGGCCGTTCAGTTGGTCGCCCGCACCGCCCCCAATGGCGGAGAGCCGCAGTGATCAAGCAAAAGCCGCAGATGCTGCGAGCCACTCCATAGGTGCTCTCGTCTTCAGGAGTGGAAGTCGCACTAGGACGATGCAGGGAACAGCTTTTCGTACTCTGCTTCCGGCATGCCATACAGACCGTGAGCAGTTTCTTCGAGTCCATTCCGGTCGCGGATGCTGATTGCTCCGCGAGCGGCGGCAATAAGGCCTTTCCTCTCGAATTGTTTGAGGGCAACAGTCACGCCCGCCCGGCGAACGCCGAGCATAAGGGCGAGGAACTCATGCGTCAGGCGGAGTTCGCCCTCGCCCACGCGGTCTTGGGACATCAACAACCAGCGCGCCAGCCTTTCCTCGATCTTGCCGTGGGCGTTGGCAAGCGCGGTGAAGCTTACTTGCACCAGAAAGACGTGCAGATAGCGAAGGAAAACAGCGAGGATCCGCGGGCGGTCGTTCATGACCTTAAGGAGATCCTCCGTTGGAATGCACTGTCCGTGGCCCTCGACCTGGATGAAGATCTCGCTATTGGCCCTTTCGCCGCCAAGAATGGCAGGAAGTCCCACCATGCCCTCGCGACCGACGATGCCGACCTCGGCTTGCACATGCGATCCCTGCGCAATTGCGACCACCGACGCAATGCCACTTTCAAGGAAATAGATCGCTTTCACTCGACGGTTTCGCGACTGAAGCCGCTGTCGCACTCTGAGCTTAACCGGCTCGAAATGGGACTGCAGAGACGCGCGGTCGGCCTCCGACAAGGAGGCAAGAAGACGGTTTTGCGCTGTGCTGCGGGCTTGTTTCTCCACGTATCGGCCTGAGCGCCGCTAGCGCCAATGATCAATGACGGGCTTGATCAGCGCCGATCATCCCCACGGAAGCAGCAAGTCGATGATCGGCCACTTGAGGCCGGGCGCGCGTAGCGAGGACGCGCCCGGTGCTGCGATCGCAAATTAAGCACAGCTTGAACAAGAACGCTCAAGCATATTTGAAGTTGAACGTCAGCCGTCCGTCAGCGCTTGCTTGTCAGACACCGCTTGGTTGCAGTGGCGGCTGCCCTCGACGCAAAAACCAGCATCTCTCAACTCCTCTCCGACCTCCAATGCCGCCCGATCCACATCCGAGAAGCCCTCGCCGAAAGGTACCCGATACCGGAATGTTTGTACGTTTACGTACTAATTTCGAAAACGTGCGGTTTCGTACGAAGTTCGGCGCCACCGCCCAAAATGCCAACATGTAAACTGTTCCACACTTCTTAGATTCCCTCGAGATTCTTGCCTCTCTTTGCAACGATTGCCTACAGATCAAGCCAAGGGAACGCACCAATGCCAGGGGATCCCAAAGAATGCAGAGAACACGCAAAGAACTGCCTTAAGCTCGCCGCGGAGGCGACCAATGAGGCTGCCAAGCTCAGGTTTGAGCAGCTTGCTCAAACCTGGATGCGGCTCGCCACCGATCTCGAAGCCGCGATGACCCTCCTGGAAGAATGGGGCCTGCAGAGGGGATCGGAGGGGTCATCCAAGCGTGCACGCGATTCTATGGACGCTTGATTTCCGGCTAGCCTGCTCGGCTGAATCGTTGCCGCGACCGCGACCGGAGCCGGCCTCCAGCCTCGGTTATTTCAGACTGGCGAGATACGCGGCAATATCTCTTGCTTGCTTCTCATCGAGGTCCATATCTGGCATTGCGTTGCCGGGCACCGCACTTTGCGGCTTGCGCAGCCAGAGGATCATGTTGTCCGGCGTATTGCGCAGGACGCCGGCGATATAGAGGCGAGAGCCCATGTGGTCGAGCGGAGGGCCGACGAGAGCTGTGGCTCCCTCAATTCCCGGCACCGTGTGACACGCCCCGCAGCCGAGCTTTGCGATCAAGGCGGCGCCGCGTGCTTGGCTTGCTAGGGCTTCCTTGCCTTTCTCTCCATCACCACAGCCGGCAACGAGGAGCGCTGCGAGCATCATGATCAGACTGGCGAGCTGTTGATCCTGCATGGCCGTCATATCCCGGAGTGGGGGCTCGACCACATCGCAGGCAAAGCGGACAAACCCGGCAACAGCAGAATGCCGGCGATCAAAAGGACGAGGACCGAAGCGAACATCAGTCCCCCGGTGAGCGCAAGCACCTGTCCTTACGAACCCCCATGTTGATGTCAAACACCATGGGGAGACGCGGGCCGTCGCTCTGTGGTGTCACAAGGCTAACCGTGAGCGGCACGGGTTCCCGGCTCGCGAAATAGCCTCCAATCGGTCCCCATACGACAGCAACGTCGATGTCGCCTCTGGCCACCGCATCGACGATAGCGGCAGCGGGGGCCTCGTCCCGGTAGTCGCCGTAGACCGAATAGCCTCGCACGTTGTCTATCAGTCCACGTCGGGCAAGGGCCTCGGCGGGAGGCGGATTGGCTCCGTCCTCACCCACGAGCTGAATGCCGATCTTGAGGCGATGCAGGATCGGATCGTCGAGCGAGGTGACTTGCGGCCCGTCGGAGCGAGTGACGAAGGCGTAGCCGGAGCGATAATAGGGCCGCGTGGTCCGCAGCATCTCTATGCCGTTGGTGATACCGGGCACGAGGTCGCAACTGCCGGCGTTCAGGGTGTTGCGAATGAATCCCCTCCGCTCGGCCCACCACGTGTAGCTCAAATGCGCGCCGAGCTGGTTAGCGATCAGCTCGACGATCTTGTTCTCGAACCCCTCGCCGTGCTCGTTGCTGAAAGGAAGATTGTTCGGATCGGCGCAAACACGAAGCTCGCGCTGCGCTTTGGCCGGGAGCGCCATTGCCAGCAGCGACGCTAGGCACGCCAAGACCGCCGCCGCTCGTAACGATACCATGACGGAAACAATCCTCGACCGACGCGAACGACAAAGCCGCGTAAAAGTTCCTTGAACGTGAAACGAGGCAGTCCCGTCAAAGTCGTCGTGGCCGCCCTTGTTGGCAATTTGCTGATCGCCGTGAGCAAATTCATAGCGGCCTCGCTCACTGGCTCTTCCGCAATGTTGTCCGAGGGAGTGCACTCGCTCGTCGATACCGGCAATCAAGCCCTCCTGCTGCTTGGCATGAGACGGGCCAAGCGGCCCGCGGACGCACGCCACCCCTTCGGCTATGGGGCGGAGATATTCTTCTGGGCGTTTGTCGTTGCCCTCGTGATCTTCTCACTGGGCGCCGGCGTCTCCTTCTACGAAGGCGTCTATAAGCTAGTTCATCCGCAGCCGATCGACCGACCCTTGGCGAACTATCTCGTGCTTGCCTTGGCGTTCTTGTTCGAGGGTCTCTCGTGGACAATCGCCTACCGGGAATTTCGCCGCAGCCAAGACAAGCGCAGGCGTTTCCGGATTTTCAGGGCAATTCGCGAGTCGAAGGACCCGACCATGTTCACGGTTCTGTTCGAGGACAGCGCAGCACTGCTTGGTCTCATCGCGGCGTCGGCCGGCGTGATCGCGGCTCACGAGCTGGGGGCAGAATGGGCCGACGGCGCCGCTTCGCTTGTGATCGCGGCGATCCTCGCCAGCGCGGCCATCCTGCTCGCCCGCGAGACGAAGGACCTCCTCATCGGAGAGGCGGCAAGCGCGTCGGTCGTCAACGGCATCTGCGAACTCGTAAAAGCAATGCCGAGCATCGTGAACGTCAACGAATTACGCACAATGCACCTGGCTCCGAACGAAATTCTTCTCGCCCTCAGCATCGATTTTGCCGATGGGCTGAGCTCTCAGTCGGTCGAAGCCGCAGTCACACGGCTGGAGCGCGAAATCAGGAGGCATCATCCGCAGGTAAAGCGCATCTTTATTGAGGTGCAGTCCGCGAAAGAGGGCGATGCCTCAAAACGGAGAACCGAGCACGCATCGGCAAGTTGCTGAATCAAATCACTCATCCATTCGAGGAGAATGCGACATGGCGAGATCGTCTCAAATCAGCGACTTCAAGGAGGAAGCCGCACAGGCCGCCCGCCAGGAGCGCACGATACAGAAGCAGATTGATCGCTCCGACCGAGACGGCAAAGAAGGGAAGACAAAGAAGAGCGCGATGCAATCCGGTGCCCGCGCCTATCCCGAGCCACCGCTCCCAGGCCAGCATCTGAAGAAGCCGGGTCTCGAGGCCGACCTTGAGCTGAAGCCGATGTTCGATGCGCCCTACTACAAGGGATCGGAAAAGCTTCTGGACAAGATCGCGCTCATTACCGGGGGCGATTCGGGTATCGGCCGCGCAGTCGCCGTGCTGTTCGCGCGCGAAGGCGCCGACGTGGCGGTTGCCTATCTCGATGAGCACGAGGATGCCAAGGAGACCAAGCGGGCCGTGGAAAAGGAAGGCCGCCGATGCATTCTCATTTCCGGCGACGTTGCGGACCCCGAATTCTGCAAGCATGCGGTCGAAAGGACCATGAAGGAGCTCGGCGGCCTGGACATCCTGGTCAACAACGCCGCTTTCCAGGAGCATGTGAACAGCTTCGAAGAGCTGACCGAGGAACACTTCGACCGCACCCTGAAGACGAACCTCTATGGCTATTTCTACATGGCCAAAGCCGCGGTCCCGCACATGAAGAACGGCAGCGCCATCATCATGACAGGCTCCGTAACGGGTCTCCTGGGCAATAAGGATCTCCTCGATTACTCGATGACCAAGGGCGGCATTCATGCTTTTACGCGGTCGCTCGCCACCCACCTGGTGGACCGTGGCATTCGCGTGAACGCCGTCGCGCCGGGCCCGGTCTGGACGCCACTCAATCCTGCTGACAAATCGGCGGATCGTGTAGCGAATTTCGGCGCCGATACGCCGATGGGGCGGCCTGCCCAACCCGAGGAAATCGCGCCTGCTTATGTCTTTCTCGCAGCGCCGTCCTGCGCGAGCTATATCACCGGCGAGGTGTTGCCCATCATCGGAGGATATTCCGGCGGGTAACGGCCCTCCCGGGCTCAGCGCGCCCTTTTCTCGAGAAAGCGCATGAGCGCGCTTTCAAATCGGTCGAGCCCTTTTCGCATGCGGCCCTTGAGCAGCGAGGTCTCGAGCTTGCCTGCCTCATAGGCCTTGATAACGGCGGGATGAATGTAGCTCGATCTCGCGACGGCGCGCGTATTCGCCAGGACCTTGCTCGCTTCGTCCGCCGCTTCGATGACGGCTTTCTTGCACGGGGTTGAACTCCCCTCGGCCTTATGTCCGGCAAGGATCGCAAGCGCCGTGGCCGAAGCCTTGAAGGTACGGAAATCCTTTGCCGTGACCTCCGCTCCGCTCGCTTCGGCGAGAAATTCGTTTACGTCGCGCGCCGTAATGGCCCGCTTTGCCCCCGCGCCGTTCGAAACCCGAAAAAGCCGCTTGCCTCTAAGCCCGGCGAGCTTGCGCATGACCGGCGCAAGGAGGGGATCGCGCAGCTTTCGCTGAATGTCCTTGCCGCCCTTGCCCTTGAACGAGAGGACAAGCATATCGCCTTCCACCCTGATGTCATCCTTCAGCAGGGTCGACGCGCCTCTGCCTCCGTCGGCGCGCGCGTATTCTTCGTGCCCCGGGCGCAAGAGCGCGCGATCGATCAGCCTGACCACTGCGGCGGTGACCTTCTCCCGGCTCAGGCCGGGCGCAGTGAGGGCTTTCCTGACCGCGCTCCGGATCTTTGGCAAGGCAGAGCCCAGTCGCCTCAGCCTGGTTCGTTTGGTGAGCGCGCGGGCCTTCTCCCATTCGGGATGGTAGCGGTACTGCAGCCTTCCTTCGGTATCGCGGCCGACGGCCTGAATATGAGCCCGCTCGTCAGCCGCGACATACACGTCGGTCCAGCCAGGAGGGACGGCAAGCCGTTGCACGCGACGCTTGAATGACGTTTCGCGCACTGTTTTGCCGTCGGCCCCGATGTAACGGAAACCCTTCCCACAGCGACGACGCCGAATGGGCAGATCGGATGTCTCAACATAGGTGAGATCGAACCGGCTGCAGAGCGTCTTGGGGTCTTCCGCCATCGCCTGATCAAAACACGCGAGGCGGATCTCTAGTTTCCGCGCGTTGACCCCGCGCTTTGCCGGAACGCTACCGAACTTGAACCGTTGCATCTCCGAGTTGAGGAGATTTTGCCATGGCCGAAACTGTCGCCGATTTCATGTTGTCGCGGCTTGCGGAATGGGGCGTGAACCGCATCTACGGTTACCCCGGAGACGGGATCAACGGGATCCTCGGAGCCTTCGAACGGGCCAAGGACCGCTTCTCCTTCGTCCAGGTACGGCATGAGGAAGAGGCGGCGTTTATGGCCACCGCCCATGCCAAATTCAGCGGGCAGATTGGCGTCTGCCTTGCCACGTCGGGCCCGGGCGCAATTCACCTTCTGAACGGCCTCTACGACGCAAAGCTGGATCATCAGCCCGTCCTTGCCATCGTGGGCCAGTCGGCACGTGCAGCGCTCGGGGGCAACTACCAACAGGAGGTCGATCTTCACTCGTTGTTCAAGGACGTCGCGAGCAATTACGTGCAGACCTGTTCCGCCCCGGTGCAAATGAGACATCTCGTCGACCGCGCGATGCGCATTGCCCTTGCCGAGCGTTGCGTCACCTGCCTCATCGTGCCGAACGACGTGCAGGAGATGCCTGCCGAGCAGCCTCCCCACGAGCACGCCACGATACATTCCGGCGTCGGCTACGCGGCTCCTCGGCTTCTGCCCGAAGAAGACGATCTTCGCCGCGCCGCCGACCTCCTTAATCAGGGAAAGAAAGTTGCAATTCTTGTCGGCGCGGGCGCCCTTCGGGCGACCGACGAGGTGATCGCGATCGCGGACGTGCTCGGCGCGGGCGTCGCCAAGGCCCTGCTCGGCCGGACCGTCCTCCCTGACGATCTCTCATTTGTCACCGGCCAGATCGGCCTTCTCGGCACCCGCCCATCCTGGGAAATGATGCAGGAATGCGACACGCTGTTGATGGTTGGGTCGAGCTTTCCTTACGCGGAATTCCTGCCCGAGGAAGGCAATGCTCGCGGCGTGCAAATCGACATTGACCCAAAGGTGCTCTCGCTTCGCTATCCGATGGACGTCAACCTCGTCGGCGATGCCGCAGCGACGTTGCGCGCGCTGATGCCTCTGCTCGAGCCGAAGCAGGATCGCAGCTGGCGGAAGTCGTTGGAGGAGAAAATCGACGCCTGGTGGAAAGAGGAGGAAGAGCGGGTGCATCTTGAGGCCGAGCCGCTTAATCCGGAGCTCGTCGTTTGGGAAGCCTCCAGCAGGCTGCCGGATGGCGCCATCGTCGCCGCTGATTCGGGAACCTCTGCGAGCTGGTTTGCCCGATCGCTCAAACTAAGACGCGGCATGATGGCTTCCTTGTCGGGCACCCTCGCGACGATGGGCTGCGCCGTCGCTTATGCGACCGCTGCGAAGTTCTGTTTTCCCGACCGCGTCGCCGTCGCCCTAGTGGGTGACGGGGCTATGCAGATGCTCGGCATGAATGGCCTCATCACCATCGCCAAATACTGGCCGCAGTGGGACGATCCTCGCCTCGTCGTGGTGGTTCTGAACAATGGCGACCTGAACATGGTGACTTGGGAACTACGCGGCCTTGGTGGCACCCCGAAAATTGCTGAAACCCAGGACGTTCCCGACCTGAAATACGCGGACTTCGCGCGCATGCTTGGTCTCGGTGGCATGCGCATCGACCGGCCCGAACAAGTCGCGGCGGCTTGGGATGCCGCCTTCGCCGCGGACCGGCCCTTCGTCATCGATGCGGTCGTCGATCCGAGTGTGCTCGCCCTGCCGCCGCATGTAACGTTCGAGCAGACCAAGAACTACCTTGCGGCCATCCTCAAGGGCGATCGCGAAGCAGCCAAGGCGATGTGGCGCTCGCTCAAGCACGCGATAACATGAGGACAGGTTACTTCGTGCCTGAACCGGTCATCTTGTCGGACTTCGCTTCTTCGTTCGACGTCTGCCCACTCGGGGTGTCGGAGGCTGACCCGTTCCCCATCTTCGCCGAGCCCTGTCCGTTGGCATTGTCGGCGATTAGGATGTCGCTTTTTGACAGAGGCACCTCTCTAAGGGGTGACAGCGTCGGTTTTGCCACACCGAACGAGATGGCGAGAGCCAAGGCAAGAGCAATATGACTTCCGGACATTTGCTGCATTCCACATTGACGCGCAGCTGCCCTCACCACCGAAACTGGAGTTTGCGCCGAAGGTTCCACCGACGGCCGCGCGTGCGATCATGCAATCGTCGACTAAAGATATTCGGCGGGTCGGCTTACCGGGTGCCCGCATCGATCGCCGCTGGTTTGACTTGCTCGCGTCGCCAGTACAAACTTCGTTGTTCTGGTCTCCGGACAGATGGACGGCTCGGCAGATCGTCTTGAGCCGGGACTCTGAAGCGATCAGCCGGCCTGGTTACTAACGCGAGCTTGGAATATTAATTTTTGCGTCTTGGAACTCTTTCCGGCGAGACAAGTTTTCGCTGAGAGGTAGTGTGCCTGAGCCGATCCCCCGTCTTATGTCGGCAAAGGAGGGAGGATGCCAACGAGTGAGGCGGTCGAACCCGGCTCTGTGAACGGGCCTGCGGTTCATTCCTTATCGGTCAATCCAGACATAAACGGCGGGCAGGAAAACGCCACGCTCCAAAGCCTTTTGCGGGCCTTGGAGGCCATGCGCGACGGCGATTTCAGCGTCCGAATGTCTGCCGAAGGCTTCGGCCTTGAACGAAAAATAGCCGATACTTTCAATGAGTTGACCTCGGCAAGCCAGCGCGTTGCCCGCGAGCTCAAGTCGGTCGGCCAAATCGTCGGCCGCGAGGGCAAGACGAAGAAGCGCGTCAAATTCGACCTCGCCCGCGGTGAATGGGGCGAGATGGAACATTCCATAAACTCGCTGATCGACGATCTCCTCTGGCCGACCACTCAAGTGACCAGGGCTGTCGCCGCGGTTGCGCAAGGCGATCTGTTGCAGACCGTGCCGCTCGACGTCGACGGGCGGGCTCTGAAGGGAGAATTCCGGCGCTCGGCAATGATCGTGAACACCATGATCAAGCAGCTCGGCGTCTTCACCTCGGAGGTCACGCGCGTCGCGCGCGAAGTCGGCACCGAAGGCAAGCTTGGCGGCCAGGCCGAGGTGCCGGAGATGACTGGCGTGTGGAAGGACCTCACCGAGAGCGTCAACTCGATGGCGTCGAACCTCACGGCCCAAGTGCGCAACATCGCCGAGGTGACCATCGCAGTTGCCAATGGCGACTTATCGAAAAAGATCACCGTGGATGTCCGCGGCGAGATTCTGCAGCTCAAGGAAGCCATCAACACCATGGTGGATCAGCTGCGGTCCTTCGCCTCGGAGGTGACGCGCGTCGCGCGCGAGGTGGGCACGGACGGAAAGCTCGGCGGCCAGGCCATCGTGCCGGGCGTTGCGGGCACCTGGAAGGATCTGACCGACAGCGTGAACGCGATGTGCGGCAATCTCACGGCGCAGGTTCGCAACATCGCGCAGGTGACAACGGCGGTCGCGCGCGGCGACCTCTCGCGCAAAATCACCGTGGACGTGCGAGGAGAAATCCTGGAGCTCAAGGACACCATCAACACGATGGTGGATCAGCTCAACGCCTTCGCCTCCGAAGTGACGCGCGTCGCGCGCGAGGTCGGCACGGAAGGCAAGCTCGGCGGACAGGCGGCGGTGCCGGGCGTGGCCGGCACCTGGAAGGACCTGACCGACAACGTGAACTTCATGGCGTCGAACCTGACCGCCCAGGTGCGCAACATTGCCGACGTGGCCACCGCGATCGCAAGTGGCGACCTGTCGAAAAAGATCACGGTGAACGTCAGTGGTGAAATCCTTCAGCTCAAGGAGACCATCAACACGATGGTGGACCAGCTGAACGCGTTCGCCGGAGAGGTGACGCGCGTCGCGCGCGAGGTGGGCACCGAGGGCAAACTGGGCGGCCAAGCGACCGTTCCAGGCGTTGCCGGAACGTGGAAGGACCTCACCGATAGCGTCAACTCGATGGCGTCAAACTTGACGGCGCAGGTGCGCAACATCGCCGATGTTTCCACGGCGATCGCCAACG
>NZ_DASRGO010000077.1:0-2821 GCF_035650995.1 Methyloceanibacter sp.
GGCCTTCATCGCCGCGCTGCTGGCGGCCGAGAAGACGGCGTTCAAGGAGTTCGAGGGAACGCCCTATTTCGAGGGCTGCCTGCCGATCGAAGTGATGGCCGAGCGTGGGACCGAGACGCTGCGTTATGGACCGATGAAGCCCGTCGGCCTGTCAAATCCGCATCGGCCCGGCATGAGGCCTTATGCCGTCGTGCAGCTTCGCCAGGACAACGCGCTCGGCACGCTGTGGAATATGGTCGGCTTCCAGACCAAGCTGAAACACGGCGAGCAGATGCGCGTGTTCCGCATGATTCCGGGCCTCGAACGGGCCGAGTTCGCGAGACTCGGGGGGCTACATCGCAACACGTTCCTCAATAGCCCCAAGCTGCTGGATACGAGCCTTCGCCTGAAGGCCGACCCGCGGCTGAGGTTTGCCGGCCAGATCACCGGCGTCGAAGGCTATGTCGAGTCCGCCGGCATCGGGCTGCTCGCCGGACGGTTTGCCGCCGCCGAGCAGCTCGGTCAGCCGATCTCGCCGCCGCCACCGACCACGGCGCTTGGTGCGCTTCTTGCCCACATCACCGGCGGTCATCTGAACGCAGACGGCGAAGGCGCCGCGCGGAGCTTCCAGCCGATGAACGTGAATTTCGGGCTCTTCCCGCCCATCGCCGAGAGGACGGCGAAACGCGGCCCGAAGGGCCTCGATCGCAAGCGGGCGCTGACCGGTCGCGCGCTCGCCGATCTCGATGTCTGGCTCGGCCGCTCAACCTCGGTCGCGGCCGAGTAGAGCGCTAGCCCGCTCTGCCGAGCACGAGCCAGAAGCGGAGCAGCGAGATGTCGAAGTCGGGCTCCTGATAGGTGCCGTTCAGATTGTCGATGATCATCGTGCCGTCGAGGCCGCTCGCGGCGGCTTTCAACGCGATCGGCCGATGGTCCATGACGTTGGGCCAGCCCCGCGCATAGACCTCCTTCACCGCTTGGTCGATATCGAAGCTGGCCGTCGCGCCATCTTCGAGGCGAGCGCTAAGCTTTCGGTCAGCGAGCGCGAGCGTGACGGTTCCGAGCCCATCCACGACAACGGTCTTGGGCGCGATTGCAAGGACCGGGGTGCTTGCCTCGAACACAATAGGCCCGATCACATAGGCGTCCTTGGGCGGCGCGAGCACAATAGGCGTATTGGAATGATGGGTGAAATGGACGACGCCCGAAGAGTTCCCGAGGTCGGCACGAAGTCCAAGCGCAAGGAGCAGATCTCGCGCGGTCTCATCGGGACTCTTGCCCGCGGCGAAGGGGTCGTTCGGAAGGCCGGCGAACCACGGCGCAAGCAAATGAAGCGCGCGGTGCGTGTTGAGGTACCACTCGATGCTCCGCGCGCGCCACGCCTCGCTGCCGAGCGGATTCTCGGGAGCGCCCTCTCCGCGCGGCACGATCCTGCCCTCCACCAACATGCCCTTCGCGGTCAACAACTCGGCGAGCTGTTGCTTCTGGCTCATGACCGAGACGCCGATGGCGCCGCCGGGTCCGAATGACGCGGCAAGCATCAGGGCGGCGAGCACGCCGGGCACGGGCCGCAAGTCGAAATCCCCACCGCGCGCGACCCGCAAGCCTGCCAGGATCAGCGCCCAAACGCCGATCAAGACCATGAGATAGCGCTGCTCGGTCACGCCGTAGTCGGCGATGCGGCGGCCGACGGCGACGAACAGGAGCAGCACGGGAAGCGCGGTCAGCTCGACCCAATAGTTGAAGAAGAAGCGCACGTGCGCCCCACCGGTCTCTCGGCTCGGATAGCCGACGAGCAAGGTCGCAGCACCAACCAGGAGATAACCAACGACCATGCCGCCGAGCGTGCCCTTAGGCAGCTCCCAGGCGAGGGCAATCTTGACCGCATATGCATAGAGGATCGCGGTGTAGACGAGGAGCAGCGGCACGAGCACGAATTTTGTGAGCGCGGCCGCCGCGCGCATGGTGAAGTCGCCTTCTTCGCGCGCGGTGATGGGGTCGGTGAAGCTCGACGGGGCGAAGGCGAGGAAGCTCACCGGCGCCACGAAGCAGAGGCCGAGCGTGGCGATGTGCTCCTGCATGTGGGCGGGCGGTGTGAGCCCGAACAGCAGCTTTACCGTTTCGATGATGGCAACGAGCCCGGCGGCAAACAGGCCGGCGCCCACTGCCGCGAGCGCAGCCCCGAGCCAGAGGCGATGATTGAAGAGCCAGAAGGCGGCGTTGGACCCTTGCCGGCCGAGATAGGCGGCCAGTCCGACGAGGATGAGCAAGGCGCCGAGTAGGAGATGCGGGCTGACCCAAAGCTCCCAGAAGAAATGGAACAATGCGGCGATGGCGGCGATGCCGGCAATCCACAGCGCAACGCGCGCGGCGAATGGGCGCCTCCCGCTCTCGCTGAACAAATCGACGGCGACTGCCCATAAGAACGACGCGACGAGCGCCCCCATGATCCTCATATCGACGTCGCGAGCGAAGTCGTGATTGAGGCGATAGAAAGTGAGCAGTCCCGCGATCAAAACGGGGAGCGGAAAGCGCGAGGCCGCGGCCGCCAGATCGGGACGCCTTCGCCGCCACCAGGATGTGCGCAGCGCTTCGACCATCTCGTTCGTTCCCTGCCTCCCGTGCCTAGTTGGCGCGCGCCAGGCGCCACAGGCGATAAAGCGGGTTGATGTCGGCGATCTCGCGCAAGGGGTCGCGCCCAACCTTCTTGAGTGTGGAAAGATAAGGCCCAACCAGGGACAAGGGAATGAATGCGCCGCGCGCGGTCGGATCGAGCCTGGCAATCTCCGCCCGCGCCTCGGCCAAGGACTCACACGCGCTCGCGCGGAGTTCGGCAAGCAGG
>NZ_DASRGO010000078.1:0-4610 GCF_035650995.1 Methyloceanibacter sp.
GCAGCCATGCCGGGCTTTGAGGGTGCGCTTTCTCCCGGCGGTGGCGGGAGAGGCGCGCGATCGACGCGGCCTTGCGGCTCGTAGGCGACGGGCGGAGCGGCCGCCTCGTCGGTTCTAGGCGTGCCGCAACCCGCCAGTCCCGCGCCGAAAGCGGCTAGCAGGAGCAATCTTCGGCCAATGCTTAGTTTCACTTCACTCCCCCGAAGTTGCTGACAACCAGGGTCTAAGAATCATCTTCTTTGGTTACCAGATCGTCACGGCACAAACGGCGCCAACCATGCTCGACTCGATCAGCGCTGCGCGCGGAGATCGCTGTCAGCCCATCGAAAGTGCATTTTCGGCGATCTGTTGCGCGCGGGTCACCAAAGCCGGCCCGTTTCGTGGTCAAATGCTCCCCGTAGCGTAGTGAAGCGGGGATCATGTGATGCGTACCACGTTTGCGGCGGAGCCGCGCTCTTGCGCTTGGCAGCCAGGCCTCCATCTCAAAACCTATTCCGCGCAGCCTTTTCCGGCCATTGCCTGGACGCAGGTTCCATCGAGCAATGCCGTCAAATGGTGCGAGGCGGTGTACCTGACCTGGATCGTCAAGGACGAGAGCGACGCAAAGGACGCTTAGGGCTCGATCGGCAAGGGCATCTTGCCGTTGGCGCCGTTCATTTCCTTCGGCATCACCTGCGGCCCGAGCGGAACGCCATTGCTGTCGAACTGGCGCTTGGCGGGATCTCCATTGACCGGGCCCGCCTGACGGCTGTCCTGCAGCAATTCGCGAATCGCAACGTCGAACTGCTCGAGCTGACCGACGACCTTTCTCGCAAGATCGATGTAACGCTGGTGCAAGAGCGTCAGACGCCGTCTTAGGTCGTCTTGTGCCGCTCGTGATGCCGTGAGCTCCTGCTCTTGCAGACTGAGCCTGGCGCGAAGCTGGGTCCGGTCGGCGATCAGCCTTTGCACCGCCGCTGCTCCGGCGACGGCCGCGCTTTCAATGTCGTGGTCCAATTCCATGAGACCGACGTGTTCGAGTCCTTCCGTCATGTTTTTTTGCCCCGGTTTGACGCAGTTAGAACGAAATCGCATTCCTTCCGCAGATTTGCGGCCTTAGGGTGACCCCCGGCATAAACGGTCTGCCGATTGCCGCGGTTCCCAATTCTTGGACGCGCGGGCAAAAGTGCGGCAAAAAGGCCTCAATATTGCCGTTATGAAACATAGGGTGTTGCTTCGGTTCGGCCTTCGGAGGGGGCGGCATGAGGCTGTTGCAAGCACTTGGGATAATCCTTGTAACGGCCCTCGCGGCGCCGCAGCCGGCACTTGCGGGGAATGCCGACGAGATCAACGCTTCCGCCAACGAGGCCCTTCACAAATTTGTCGAAATGAACCCGAGCGCGCACGAACTCGGCCGCAAAGCGGCCGGAGCGTTGGTGTTCCCATCCGTCGTAAAGGCCGGCTTCGGCTTTGGCGGCGCCTATGGAGAGGGCGTTCTCATCGTGCACGGGAATGCGGCCGGCTATTACAATATCGTCTCGGCCTCGTTCGGCTTTCAAATCGGGGTGCAAGCGCAGTCCGTCATTATTCTGTTCATGACCGAGGAGGCGCTCGCGCAGTTCGAGCAGTCCTACGGCTGGAAGGTCGGCGTCGACGGATCAGTGGTGGTGGTCAATCTCGGCGCCGCCGGAGCGATCGATACCGACACTCTGACGAGCCCCATTCTCGGCTTCATCTTCGACCAACAGGGGCTGATGTACAGCTTGAGTCTCGAAGGCTCCAAGATTTCGCGCATCACGCCCTGAGCCCACGCGGCGTGTCGGTTACTCGGGCGGCAGCGCCATTTCACTAATGATTGCGTCGAGGCGAGGCTCCGGCACTTGCAGCGCGGCGGCAATCTCCTTGAGCTTGGCGCGCTCCTCCGGAGTGGCGCGGTCGTCGGCGTGGAGGGTCAGGTAGACGGCGCGGATGATCTCGACCTTGGTGTCCCAGTCCAGACCTCCGGCTGCGGCCGAGAGCTCCGCCAGAACGTCGCGCTTCCTCGCGTACATCTGCACCGCAAACGCGACCCCGCTCACGTCGACGGAGCGGCCGGTCCTTGCCTGATAGACCTTTTGAATCAGGCCGACCTCGCTCGCATTCAGCCTGCCGTCGGCCGCGGCCACCGCGATCATCGCCTTGAGGATCCAATCCGCGTCCTTCTCTCTCCCGGCCACGAAGCGCGCTCCTTACCTTTTTTGCAACACCAGTGACCGAGACTAACGGCAATTGGTGGCACAATTCCGGACGTTCTGCGGCGCTGGCGGCACCAAGGCGGGACGCATCGACGCGCGGCGCGCGGCTGGGGTTACTGCATTGCATTGAAGACCATCCCAAGCCAGATTGGCGGCAATGGATTCCTCCTCGCTCGCCATTCTCGTCATCGATGAAAACCGAATTCGCGCCTCGATCATCGAGGCGGGATTGCGCGAGACCGGTCACGACAACGTCACCGTGGTGCACGATATCAACGGCGTCGCGCGCAGCATCGCCGACATCAATCCCGACGTGATCGTCATCGACCTGGAGAATCCCAACCGCGACGTGCTGGAAAACATGTTCCAGCTCTCACGCGCGGTGAAGCGGCCGGTGGCCATGTTCGTCGACCGCTCGGACCGCGCCTCGATCGAAGCGGCGGTCGAGGCCGGTGTTTCGGCCTACGTGGTGGACGGGCTGAAGCAGGAACGCGTGAAGCCGATTCTCGACATGGCCATCAGCCGCTTCAACGCCTTCTCGCGGCTAGCGCGCGAGCTCGAGGAGGCGCGCAGCGAGCTCGAGAATCGCAAAGTGATCGAGCGCGCCAAGGGCATCCTCATGAAATCCAAGGGTCTGACCGAGGAAGCGGCCTATGCGCTCCTGCGCAAGACGGCGATGAACCAGAACCGCAAGATCGCCGAGATTGCGCAGAGCCTGATCACGGCGGCGGGCCTGCTCGGACCGGGAGACGAGGCATGAGCGAGCGCCACGAGGTCACTGCGGGCTTCATGCCGCTGCTCGACAGCGCCCTTCTCGTCGCCGCCAAGGAAAAGGGCTTCGCCGAAAAAGAAGGCCTCGATCTTGTGCTCGCGCGCGAGACGTCCTGGGCCAATATCCGCGACCGGCTCGCGGTCGGGCATTTCCAGGTCGCGCACATGCTCGCGCCGATGCCGATTGCCTGCAATCTCGGGCTCACCCCCCTCGCCTCGCGCACCATCGCGCCGATGGCGCTCGGGCTCGGAGGCAATGCTGTAACCGTGTCCAATGCGCTATGGACCGAGATGGCGGCGCTCGGCGCGAAGCCAGACCTCGACCCCGCCACGGCCGGCGCGGCGTTGAGGCAGATCGTCGCCGACCGCGCGCGGGCTAGTCGGCCACCGCTCAGATTCGCGGTGGTCCACCCCCATTCGGGGCACAACTACGAGCTTCGCTATTGGCTTGCGGCTTGCGGCATCGATCCCGACCGTGACATCGAGATCGTGATCCTGCCGCCGCCCTTGATGGCCGACGCGCTCGCTTCGGGCAGCATCGAGGGCTACTGCGTCGGGGAGCCATGGAATACTGCGGCGGTGGCGCGCGGGTTCGGCCGCATCGCCACCGTAAAGGCCAAGATCTGGAGGGGCAGCCCCGAGAAGGTTCTTGGCGCGCAGGCGCAATGGGCGGAGCGGCATCCCGAGGCGCTCGCAGCCCTCCTGCGCGCCATCTATCGTGCGGCGGTGTGGGCGGCAGAGCCCGGCAATCGCGAGGAGCTCGCGCGTCTGCTTGCCGGCCCGCACTATGTCGATCGACCGGCCGAATGGATGATGCCGGCGCTCACCGGCGAGATCGAAATCGGCGGCGCCGCAGTCATCCCCGTCGAGGATTTCTTCGTGCCTCTGGCCAAGGCGGCGACCTTCCCCTGGAAGAGCCACGCGCTCTGGCTCTACACGCAGATGGTCCGCTGGGGACAGATCAAGCACGACAAGAGCAACGAAGCGATGGCGCGCGACACCTACCGGCCGGACCTTTATCGAAATGCGCTTAAGCCGCTCGGGGTCGCCTTGCCCGGGGCTAATGCCAAGGTCGAGGGCGCGCTGAAGATAGCGACGCCCGTCGGCTCGGCCGGAGCGAGCCTCATTCTCGGCCCGGACGGGTTCTTCGACGGGCGCCTGTTCGACCCAGACAGGATCGACGCGTACATCGCGGCCGAGGGTGTGCCTGCGCGACGCGACGAAATCTCCTGACGCAGCTCCATCGCTCAACTTTTGTGCGGTGCACCTAGGCATTTGCCGATCGTTTAGTCGGGGAGCCGCGCTCCCTGCAGCGCGATGACGAAAGGCAACCGTCTGATTTTCTGTGCTTTTTTTCCGCGAACAGGACTGGCATGTTTCGTGCCTAGTGTTGGTAACGGCGTCCAAAGGCGGGCGCCACGGGCAAAGCTGCCAATCAGGAAAGCGCGACCCCAACCGAGTGGGGAAGCGAGGTCCTGGTCGGCAGCTTTTTCTTTTCGCGGCGACGATCGAGAGAAGCGGAGACCCCATGACGTTGACTGACCGGCGAGAGGCAAGCGAGGTGAGCGCACCGGCACGGGCGCTTTGGATGTCCACCATCGCCTTCACCATCTGCTTCGCGGTGTG
>NZ_DASRGO010000079.1:0-3370 GCF_035650995.1 Methyloceanibacter sp.
TCGGCCTGCGCGCGTGGGCCCTGGACCGCCGGCCCCTTGCTCCGGTTGAGGACGCGGAACTGGATGCCCGCCTCGTCCGCAACGCGGCCCATGAGCCCGTCGAGTGCATCGATCTCGCGCACGAGGTGGCCCTTGCCGAGCCCGCCGATGGCCGGGTTGCAGGACATCTCGCCGATGGTGGCGAAGCTATGGGTGATGAGGGCGGTGCGCGCGCCCATGCGGGCGGCCGCGGCCGCGGCCTCGCAACCGGCGTGGCCGCCGCCGATGACGACGACATCGAAGCTAAAATCGGCGCCCTTGCTCATGGCCCGTAGGTAGTCGGTCCGCCGGCTTCCGTCCATTGTTTCACGTGAATCAAAGCGCCTCTCCCCACCGGGAGGAAGACTTCCTACTTGCCGATGCAGAACTCGGCAAAGATGGCGCCGAGCACCTCCTCGGCATCGATGCGGCCGGTGAGGCGGCCAAGGTGCCGGGCGGCGATCCTGAGCTCCTCAGCCCTGAGCTCGGGGCTTAGCGCAGGCTCGCCATAGCGGCGCAGGGCATCGCGCGCGCCTTCAAGCTCGACACGGTGGCGGGCGCGGGTCATGAGCGGGGAGCCTGCGCCCGCTTCGGTCGCGCGCTGGGCTTCCATCTCGAGCGCCGCGATCAGGGGATCGAGCCCCTGCCCGGTCTTGGCCGACACTGGAATGACGTTCCGCCCTTCGCCCGCCTCGGGCGCGAGATCGATCTTGTTCAGGGCGGCGATGCAGGTCTTCGAGGCGAGCGCCGCCGGAGGCTCCCAGGCGGGCGTCGTCGCATCGATAAGCCAGAGCACGACGTCGGCCTTTTCGGCGCGAGCAAGCGCGCGGCGCACGCCCTCGGCTTCGACCTTGCCTTCGGCCTCGCGCAGGCCCGCGGTGTCGGTGAGGATCACCGGCACGCCGCCAAGATCGAGATGGACCTCGATCACGTCGCGCGTGGTGCCCGCCTCCTCCGAGACGATGGCGACATCGCGCTTGGCGAGCGCATTCATCAGGCTGGACTTGCCGGCATTGGGGGGACCGGCGATGACGATGCGCACGCCCTCGCGCAAACGCTCGCCGCCGCCCTTCAAGGGCTCCTCGATCTCCCGCAAGAGTCCGTCGACGATCCGGCCCGCCTCGACCGCAACGCCCACTCCGACATCGCCCTCGTCGGCAAAGTCGAGCTCGGCCTCGGTCAAGGCCTGGGCGCGGACGAGCCCCTCGCGCCACGCCTCGTAGCGCGCGCTCGCGACCCCTTGCGCCTGAAGCAGCGCCTGCTCGCGCTGGCAGCGCGTCTCGGCATTGACGAGGTCGGCCAAGCCTTCGAGCTGGCGAAGATCGAGCTTGCCGTTCTCGAAGGCGCGGAGGGCGAACTCGCCGGGTTCGGCAAGGCGCGTGCCGGGAAGCGACAGCACCGCCTCGATCAGTTCGGAGATCACCGCCCGGCTGCCATGCACATGGAGCTCGGCCATGTCCTCCCCGGTAAAGCTCGCCGGCGCCTCGAAGAACAGGACGAGCCCGCGGTCGAGCAGCGACCAATGCGGCGGGCCGATGTCGCGCAGGCTCGCGTGCCGCGGCTCGGGCACGCCGCCTGTGAGCGCCTCGAGCACCGCGCGTGTCCCTGACCCCGAGACGCGGACCACGGCGATCGCCGCGGGGCCGATGCCGCTCGCATGCGCGACGATGGTGTCAGACGGCATGGTTCGCGTCCCGCCAATTTCATTCATGTTGTCGCCGATCGTCCGCTCCAATGCGTTATCCTAGGGCCGAGCGAAAGGAAGAGCCATGCAGGAGCGGGTAGAAGGCAACCGGCTGGGCGAGGAGACGAGCCCCTATCTGCTCCAGCACAAGGACAACCCCGTGCATTGGCGCCCCTGGGGCGAGGAGGCGCTCGCCGAGGCCCGCGCGAGCGGCAAGCCCATCCTGCTCTCGGTCGGCTATGCCGCCTGCCATTGGTGCCACGTCATGGCGCACGAGAGCTTCGAGGACGAAGCCACGGCCGCCGTGATGAACGACCTGTTCGTCAACATCAAGGTCGACCGCGAGGAGCGCCCGGACGTGGACGCGATCTACATGGGCGCGCTGCACGAGCTTGGCGAGCAGCGCGGCTGGCCGCTCACCATGTTCTTGACCTCCGACGCCGAGCCGTTCTGGGGCGGCACCTACTTCCCCAAGGAGCAGCGCTTCGGACGTCCGGCATTCGTCAGTGTACTGAAAGAAGTGGCGCGGGTGTACCGCGAGGAGCCGGACAAGGTGAGGCAGAACGCCGAGGTGCTGAAAGACCGGCTCAAGCCCGGCCACACGGTATCGGCGAGCGCGCCCCCGTCAGAGGAGGCTCTGGCGGATCTCGCGCGCCGCATCCTTCAGGCGATCGATCCCGTGAACGGCGGGATCAGGGGCGCGCCGAAATTTCCGCAAGCCCAATTGTTCGGATTTCTGTGGCGGGCCGGTCTCCGCTACGGTTTAGCCAATCCGCTCGAGGCGGTGAACCTCACGCTGACGCACATCGCGCAAGGCGGCATCTACGATCATCTCGGCGGCGGCTTCGCGCGCTACAGCGTGGACGAGCGCTGGCTCGTCCCGCATTTCGAGAAGATGCTCTACGACAACGCACAGCTCATCGAGCTGATGACCGAGTCGTGGCGCGAGCAGAAATCGAAGCTGTTCGCAGAGCGGATCGAGGAGACGGTCGGATGGCTGCTGCGCGAGATGGTGGTTCCGGGCGGAGGTTTCGCCGCCTCGCTCGATGCCGACAGCGAGGGCGAGGAGGGCAAATTCTACGTGTGGAGCGCAGCGGAGATTGCCGAGACGCTCGATGCCGACGATGCCGGCTTGTTCGGCGAAATCTACGACGTCACGCCGTCCGGCAATTGGGAAGGTCACAACATTCTCAATCGCCTCGGTTCGACCGAGCTCCGCGACGAGGCGACGGAGGCGAAGCTCGCCTCGATCCGCAAGAGACTGCTCGCGCGCCGGGATGGCCGCGTTCGTCCGGGCTTCGACGACAAGGTGCTCGCCGATTGGAACGGGTTGATGATCGCCGCACTCGCCGAAGCAGCCGCGGCCTTCGACCGACCGCACTGGCTCGAAGCGGCGGAGGCCGCCTTCGATTTCATCTGTACACGGATGATATCCGACGGGCGGCTCAGGCATGCCTACCGCGCGAACGAAGCCAAGGCGCCGGCGACCGCCAACGACTACGCTAACATGATCCGCGCCGCGCTCAAGCTCGCCAACGTCACCGGCAAGCGCGACTATGTCGCGCGCGCGCGCCAATGGACTGACATTCTCGACACGCATTATTGGGCGGATGACATCGGTGGCTACTACTTCGTCGCCGACGACACCTCCGACCTCATCGTGCGGCC